>JAJZKA010000184.1 GCA_021809805.1 Actinomycetes bacterium | reverse complement strand
TCTTCTCTGTCTCGTGGACAAAGCTGTTGCCAGAGCTCGACCTCACAGACTCAAAGGCATCCCTCAGGTCAATTCCCGCTCGAGCGGCCAGCATGAGCGCCTCGCCCGCAGCCACGAGGTGTACGAAGGCCAGCATGTTTGTGATCACCTTCATCTTCGAGGCCTGGCCAAGCGCTCCAAGGTAGATCACCTTCGAGCCAATGCTGGCCAGAAGACGCTGGTGCCGCGCATATGTCGCCTCCGAGCCACCGACAAGCACGGTCAGCTCACCTGCAGCAGCCCTGTGAACACCCCCGGTCACAGGTGCTTCCAAGGCGCCCACACCAAGAGAGTGGGCGATGGAGCCGAGACGACACATTTCGCCCGCATCGTTGGTGCTCATGTCGATCCAGCACCCGCCCGAGCCAAGACTGCTCAGGACTCCGCCGACGCCCGCCACTACTTCGCCCACGATGTCCACGCGCGGCAGACAGGTGATCACCGTCTCAGCACTTGCCGCCACCGCAGCCGGGCTTCGGGCCCACCTGGCCCCTGCCGCTATACAGGCACTGGCCGCGTCGCGGTCGGCGTCGTGGACAACCACCTCGTATCCCGCCTCCAACAGCCTCACGGCTATGGGGCTGCCAAGGTTACCGGTACCGATGAAACCAAGGCGCGATCCGCCGGGTAGGTCCTCATCTGACCCTCGATCTGACGCTTGCACTGCTCGCTCGTCTCTCAATCGAGCCAGACCACGCCAAAGTTGTAATTGTCCAAGGACACTCCGACCTTCGACGGCAGCAAGCCATTGACGTTAGCTCTATAGCCGTCTATCACGGGGGGGAAATATGGTATTATATACCCTCCTTCGTCGTAGTCTATAAGTTGCATCTCATGAATTATCTCTGTCCTCTTCGTGATATCTACAGTCCGAAGGGCTTCACTGTAGAGCAAGTCATAGCGACGATTGGCGAAATGGCATTCGTTGAAAGGCGCATTCGGCAGCGTCGCATCGCTTACCTGCGGCAAATAGTAAGCCGAGTACCAGTAGTCTTGGGCGAATGTCCATTTCAGGTAGTCACTCCCATAGAAGTCCGTCACGGTCACATTGCTGATCTCGACCGTCACGCCCGCCGCCGATGCCTGCTGGGCGAACACCTCGGCCGCGAGCACCGTACCTTGCGCAATATTGCTCGTGACAAGCTTCACCTTCAGATTGGACCGACCCGCAGCTTTGAGCAGGGATCTCGCTCGAGCGAGATCCTGCTGCCGCTGCGCGATTGCGTGATCGTATGACGGATCCCAGATGGAGAACAGGTCGTTACCAATTGTCCCCTTCCCGCCGAATACGAGATCCATCATCTGCCTGCGATCAACTATGTAGCGCATGGCTTGGCGAACGCGGACGTCGTCGAAAGGCGGCATGTCGACGCGCATGGTAAACGGCGTCCACCCGCCGCCGTCAGCAATGAGGAGCTTGCCGCCGGATGAAGTCACCGTCGACATAGCTGCAACAGACAAGAGGTTTACCACGTCAAACTGCCCAGATGCGAGGCCGTTTACCTGAGCAGTCTCGTCTGTTACGTCTATGAGAATGAGCTTGTCGACATAGGGAAGTCCCGATCTCCAGTAACTGTCGTACTTGAGAAAGACGCTCTGGACGCCGGGCGTGAAGGAACCGAACCTGAAGGGACCTGTCCCCACAGGTCGTGCCGGGTTGAAGCCGACCGGCACGATGTTCCCGTATCCTACCTGGGCAATCGTCTCTACGAAGGTAGAGAAAGGTACGTGGCAGGGTACGCGTACGGTCAGCTTGTCGAGCTTTTTCATCCCGGCCACATTCACCGGCACGAGCCCAGGTGCGCCGGGCTTTGGCGCCTTGGGGTTCACCTCGCGTTGGAAGCTGTAGATGATATCGTCCGCAGTGAGATCCTTGCCATTGTGAAACGTGATGCCCGGGCGAAGACGGATGACCCACTCAGTCGCGTCCGTGTTGGGTGTGATTGACTCTGCTAGCACGAGCTGTACCTGCGACGAGCGGTTCATGCCGGCAAGCGGCTCAAAGAGCGAGTTGATACGAGCAAAGTCGGCGTTGGTGACAGGAGCCTGCCCGTCAAGGGTATCCGAGCTCGAGCCCCCGCTGATACCGCCGGTGAGTACACCCCCGCGCTTCGGGGTCTTGGAAAGAGATTGAGGCTCCGCTGCACGCACCCGTGACAGCGCGTTCCCAGTCCTTGCTAGCGCTCTGATAGCCGGGATGGAGGCGGCAGCTGCTCCCCCAGCAAGCAGCTCCCGGCGGCTGAACCGTGCCTTGTAGATGCCTGCGTCGGTGTCCGTCGTCGCCAGACTATCTGGTCTTACATGCTCGCCCATAAGGTCTTGCCCCCTCCATTTGGTGAACGCGCCCCGTATGAATCGCGTCTGGATCCCCTACGCACCTTTTGCTCTCACTGCCTCGATAGGCTCGCGCCGTCATGCGCGAAGCCGGGGAGGCTGCCAATCGAAACGATCGGAGTCAGACAGTCGAACGCGCCCTTGGTCTCCTCGATCTCGTAGCCTCGAGCGCCGTTCCGCTCACGACCCAGCAGCTCGCCGCTCTGAGCGGTCTTGCCCGGCCAACCGCCTACCGTCTTCTTCTCACCCTCGAGCAGCTTGGCTATCTCGACAGACTCCAGGATCACGCTTTTGCTCTCGGCTATAAGGCGACCCGCATGTCGGGCGTCCGCGGGTCTCAGCAGGCGCTCGCCCGCCGGGCCAGACCCGTTCTCGAAACCATCACGGCGGAGCTCTGCGATACCGTCAACCTGAGCGTCCCGGTCGGCACCGCTGTAGTTGAGATCGATCAGGTTGACCCTCCCCACCCCGTCAGGCAGATGAACTACATCAACGTGGCATTCCCCCTGCACTGCAGCTCCAACGGCAAGGTGATGCTCGCAAGCTTGTCGCCGTCGGAGCTCGAGTCCTTCCTGTCTCGCCCGCTCGAGCGCCGGACGTCGAGAACTGTCACCGACGCTGCAGCGCTGCGCGAACAGCTCGGCCGCGTTCGCGAGGACGGCTTCGGAACCTGTGTCGCCGAGCTCTACGACGGGATCAACGGCGTCTCGGCCGCCGTGGTCGACGAGAACCGTGCTCCGATCGCCTTCGTAAGCGTGTCGGGCCCCTCTTTCCGCCTGCCGGAGCAACGACTGAAGGAAGCCGCTCAGGTCCTGATCGAGGCGTGCGACGCAATCCGTCAACTTGTTCTACCCCCCTAGCTGGACAATCGGTCTTGGTGTCCATTATATGGACACCTCGCTCATCAGATGAGCAAAATAGCAGCTACCGTGACGGTCGTCAAGCTGGTCGCGCGCGAGGTCTTGGCCCTAGCGGGACTTTCCGGGCTATTCCGTGATGAAGCGCTATTTGCCCAGGTGAACGCTGGTTTTCGTAGTGTCGGTTTGTAGTACCTAACTCACGGTCTGCCTCAGCGCTTGGGGGCGTAGGAATCGAGGTTGAACAGGTCGTAGAGACGAGTCTGAGTAGCGTCTTTCTCGGTGAGCATCCGCCGGGCACGGGGGCGTCCCCGCTCGCCTTGGTAGAGAAGGAGGGTCTCTTCGATCCCCGCCAGGCTTTGTAACAGCGCCCGGACGGAGAGGTGCAGCCCCGCCTGGTCCGCCTCGCGCACCATGAGCCGGGCGACCATGAGGGCAACCACGCAGTAAAAGACATGGACCCGGATCTTGGATTCGGTGAAGTGGAACATGGGGGAGAACGAGACGACCTTCACGTCCTTCATCTGGCGGAAGTCACTCTCGACTGCCTCCTGGGAGCGGTACTCGGCGACGATCTGTGCCGTTGCGGCCTCATCTGGCGTCTTGTCGCTGAACAGGATCCTCTTGCCGAACAGCTCGGTTTCGAGCGCGGCCCGGGCGTCCTCGTCGATGGCGAAGCTGAGGCGCAGCTCGGCTGGATCCTCACCGACAAGGGTGATCGTCATCACCCGTGACACCCATCGTGGAGCGACGATGGCAGCGAGGTCGGCCTCGACCTTCTCCCTTGACTTTCGGGTCTTGCCCCGAGAAAGGCGAGCGGCCAGCTCTGCGAGCTGGCGGTGGGTCTTCGCGAGGGTCTGGGTAAAGCCCCGGGACTGCTTTTCGTGCAGAGCCTTCGAGTGACAGACAACGAGGCGGCGCTCTTTTCCGAAGACGACCTTTGTCGTCTCAAAGGCGACAAGACCGGGGAAGGCGTCGTTGTCGACGACGCTGTAGGCGTCCTTTGGGACAGCGAGCAGCTCGGGATGATCAGATGGAGGCAGTGAGCCGACGAAGTGCAGTGGTGTGCTATCTAACAACTCGTAGTTGTCATTCGAGTTCTGCCCGGCGTCATAGACGAGGGTGAGGCGCTCGTCTGGGAGATCATCGTCACCGCCAGCGTCATCAAAGAGCAGCGTCGAGAAGCGGGTGACGAGCTCGTTCACCGTTGCCCCGAACTGGGTGACGTCGGGCTTGTTGCCTGGATAGGCATGGCTGACGAGGGGAACACCGCCGTCTGTGGACACCACGAGTGCGAGGCCACAGATGCGCAGGTCATTTCTCTTCTGCTTCGAGTGTCCTCGTTGCGCGATCGCAGCTCGGTCGTTGCCTGAGTCGATCCAGGTGGCGAAGTTCGTCATGTCGAGCACGAGGCCCGAGAGATCGACTGCGAAGGTCTCGACCATGGCCGCCACGAGGCGGCGCTCGATCTGTTGCAGGTCGTCCTCGCCGATCGCGTCCATTGCTTCCCAGAACCTCCGGTGATCAAGCGCACCTGGGGAAAGGCGCAGCCACCGGTCACCGGCGGTTGTGTCCCACCAATCGGAGAAGGCGAGCTTCGAGCAGGGATCGACTACCCGGTTCAAGGCTGCAAGGGCGATGTAGGTCCCGACCGACGCCCCCGCATCACTGCGACGAGCACCCACCACGTCGTCCACGATCTCTGCGAGATGAAGACGCTCCAGCATCTCCCACACTGCAGCGACGTCGCCGAAGGCGAGGTGACGAGTGCGGTCAGGCATCACGGTTGCGCCGGCTATCGCCGCCTCGATATCGGCTGCTTTGCCCAGGTAGCGCTGCGAAACGATCTTCGGCTTGCCGCCCACGCGGGCGACCTCTCGGGAGTAGTAATACGTCTGGCCCTTGATGGTCTTGCCGATGATCGAAGTCATATATTAGGTCATACACCCTGCAGCGACAGATCGCGAGCCTTTGACCAGGACAAACGCGCTGGTCAGAGGGTTATTTGGAAGAAACCTTCGGAAGGGCCAAAGAGGGGCTCAGAGCGCTAGCCCGGAAGCCTCCGCTAGCCCGCTGTGACCCTCTGGCGCTGACGTCCCAGTCCCTCGATCTCCATCTCCACGAGGTCTCCCAGGCCCAGGTATGGGAACCGACCCGAGAGCGCCACTCCCTGAGGGGTCCCGGTGTTGATCAGGTCTCCCGGCTCGAGCACAGTGAACTGGGACAGGTGATAGATGAGAGTCGGCACCGAGAAGATGAGATCGGCGGTGCTCGAGTCCTGCCGCACCTCCCCGTTCACCCAGGTCCTGAGCCTGAGGACGCCAGGATCGGGAACGTCGTCGGCGGTGACGAGCCAAGGGCCGAGCGGGTTGAAGGTCTCACAGCTCTTGCCCTTGGACCACTGCCCTCCGCTGAGCTCGAACTGGAAGGCTCGCTCGGAGACGTCGTTGCTGACCGCGTAGGCGGCCACATAGCTCATTGCGTCGTCAGGGGAAGAGAGGTAGCGGGCTCGCTTCCCGACGACGACCGCCAGCTCTACCTCCCAGTCGAGCTTCTCGGATCCCCTTGGTAGGTGAACATCGTCGTCGGGTCCGACCACAGTGTTGGGCGCCTTGTAGAACACCACGGGGTGCTCCGGCGGCGACGCTCCCGACTCGGCGGCGTGCGCGGCATAGTTCATGCCGATGCAGACCACGACGCTAGGACGAGAAAGCGGGGAGCCGACGCGCTCATCGCTCACGTCGATCTCGGGAAGCTCGCCAGCCTCTAGAGCAGCCGAGCACCGGGCGATTCCGTCACCGGCAAAGAATGCTGGGTCGAAGCCATCTGTGATTCCGCCGAGATCAAGAAAACGCCCGCTCTCGGTGAATATCACCGGTCGCTCTCTGCCGGGCGGACCAACTCGCATCAACCGCATGGACTCCATCCCCTTCTTCGTTCTAGAGGTGCTGATCTCTGGGCGAGGACAGGGTAGCTTGCAACTTCCGACACTCGCCCTGATGGGGACATGGGCGACACCGGGATCGGAGAACGCCTGACCATGGAATGGCGAACTCCCGAAGTACGCCCTACAGTATGGTGGAGGTCGCCAACGTAGGGCCTGATCGAAATCTCCGTGTCACCTGCCCCCCTCTCCGCCAGACTCGAAACGGGCATGCAGCTGGCTTTCCCGCGTCAAGTCTGAGCAATCCAAGTTGCGTACCTGCTTCCAGAAAGTACGCGCCCGCACGGGTGGCAGGCGGTAATCCCGCAGCGCTGGCTTGCAGCAACGGTTGTGAAGCTCTCCAGGCCGAGAGATCGGAA
>JAJZKA010000183.1 GCA_021809805.1 Actinomycetes bacterium | reverse complement strand
GCTCATCCAGGAGCGTGCCCGGTACGCAGCAAGGTGGCATAGCCCGTCAACCCAGGTCCGAAGGCGAGCATGACGACCGGAGCGCCCGGCGCAAGGCGGCCCTGGGCGATGGCGTCAAGGATGATCAGCACCGTTGCCGACGAGCAGTTGCCGTAGCTGGCGAGCACGCCGGCAGAGGACGCGAGCGACGTTTGGCTAAGACCGAGCGCGGCGGCGACCTCGGCGAGGACGCGGGGTCCGCCTGGATGGACAGCCCACGCCGCGACATCGGTGCGTGCAAAGCCGTGCTCCCCGAGGAGCTCGTCGACGAGCGGACCGCTCAGCGCACCGACGCGTGCGGGCACCTTGCGGGACAATCCCATGCGCAAGCCGTGCGAGCCGACACGCCACGTCATGAGCTCCGCAGCGCCGAGGTCGCTCGCCACCTTGTGGCCGAGAATGAAAAGCGCGTCCGGGCATGGCGCCGGGACCAGTAGGGCCGCGGCAGCCGCGTCGCCGAAGAGCGCGTTCACGGCTTCTTGTTCGGATGCCTCGGCCGGCTGAAGGTGCAGGCTCGAGAGCTCGACGCACACGACGAGGGCCGGCCGACCCGTTGCAGCGACGTAGTCGTCGGCGGTGGCGAGCGCGGGCAGCGCGGCGTGGCAGCCGAGATAGCCGATGACGAGGCGGCGGGTGTCCCCATCCAGGCCGAGCTCGTTGGCGAGCAGGACGTCGAGTCCGGGTGTGGCGTGCCCGGTGCAGCTGGCGACGACGAGGAGGCCGATGGGCTGGGCGGGCGTGCACCGCTCGAGGGCCCGCGCGGCCGCGACGGTCGCGAGGGGAAGGGCGGCGTCGACGTAGCGCGCCATGCGTCGTTCGGTGCTCCACTCCGAGACGTCGCAGCGGCGGGGGTCGAACGCGGCGTGGCGGGTACGCACGCCTGCGCCGGAGAAGGCGGCCCGCGCGAGGCGGTCGTTGGCGCCGCGCCCGGCGAAGAAGCCCTCCCAGAGCTCGTCTTGATCCACCGCTTCGGGGGTGGCGATCCCGATGGCGGCGAGCGTGGCCCTGGCCCGGCTCACCACCGGGGCTCGTCTGCGCCGGCGTTCGGATCTGCGCCGAGCGCGGCGAGGCCGAGGTAGTCGGCGCAGACGTCCGAGGTCGCCGGCTGCAGCGCGCCACAGCGCGCGTCGCGGTACAAGCGCTCGAGCGGATTGCCCCGCCGGCTCGCGGAGGCGCCGATCGCCTCGAGCATCGAGGAGGCGACCGCCGCGGCGACGTCGCCCGCCATCAGCTTGGCGCGCCACACGGCGCGATTGGTTTCCGGGGTGCCCGGTGCGGCATCGACGGCGCGTGCTGCCTCGAGCACGCAAAGGCGTGCCGCCGCAACCTCGGCGTCAGCCCGCCCGAGACGGGCCCGCAGCGCGGGAAGCCTGCCGAGTCCGCGGGTTGTCGCCTGGCGAGCGGCCTCCTCGAGGGCGGCGGTAGCAACGCCGACGTAGACGGCGGCATAGCTCGCCACCAGCCATTGGGGCATCACCTGGGCGAGCAGCAGCGCGAGCCCTTCGACCCCGCCGAGCAGGGCGTCGGCGGGCAGGTGGACGTCGAAGGCAACGTCGTGGCTGGCGGTCGCTCGCATGCCGAGCGAGTCCCAGCTTGCCTCGACGCGGACGCCGTCTCCTGCAGGGACGAAGAAGTAGGAGACGACCGGCTCGTTGCGCTCTTGGGCCCGCGCAGCGACAAGGTAACCATCCACGTGGCCGGCCCCCGAGACGAAGGACTTCGCACCGCGCAGGACGAAGGCGTCTCCCTCGCGGGCATAGGTCGTGTTGAGCTCGGACAGCCGAGCGCCTGTTCCGCGCTCGCTCATCGCGACGGCGAACAACGACCCGTTCAGCGCTGCGGTGAGGAGTCGGTCCCTCGCGCGTAGTGCCTGGTCGCTCCCCCCGAGCGCCCGGACCAAGGCATCGGGTGTGCTCGCCAGCGCGCCGGTCATCGATGCGTGCATGTTGAAGATGAGCGCGGTCGGCCCGGCGGCGCGCCCGAGCTCGAGCGCCACCGCCACATAGTCCGCGTAGCAGGCGCCGAGACCACCGAGGCGTTGAGGGACGAAGAGGCCGAGTAGCCCGGCCTCGCGTAGCTCCGCGAAGTCCTCGGCCGGAAATTCGCCGCGGTGGTCGTAGTGCGCGGCGCGCCTGGAGAGTCCCGGCGCCAGCCGCTTGGCGGCCTCGAGGGCCTCGGTTGCCGAGGCCAAGATGGCAATCCCTGTCGCGCTCACCCCGGCGCTGCCTTGGTGCCGACGGCCTGGAACAGCACGGCGGTGGAGCGCGTCGGGAGCATTCGTACCTCCTCGCGCCGGTGGGCGAGGTAGGCGAGGGCGTCGGACAAGCACGGGCGCAGTCCGTTCAGCGAGAGTTCGACGCCGCGCCGGGCGAACGCCGTCTGCAGCGCGCTGCGGTCTACGAACAGCGCCGGATCGTGGATCCCCCGTGGGGCGCCACCGGGGATCCGCTCGGCGAGCGAGACGGCGATCAGGCGGGCTCGTAGCGTGTCGGCGATCGTGTCGATCACCACCACGCCGCCGGGGGCGAGCAGGCGGCAGATCTCGGCGACGGTGCCCTCGAGGTTCTCGACGTGCTCGAGGATCTCGCCTGCGCACACCACGGCAGCGCAGGCGTCGGGCAATGGCACGGCGGCGACGTCGCCGCGCACTCCGAGCAGGCCGTGGGCAACTGCGGTGCCCAGCGCGGACGGGGAGGTGTCGACTCCGACGTGGCGGTAGCCCTTCGCTGCGACGTAGGGCGCCATCAGCCCGCCGCCGCATGCGAGATCGACGAGCACGCTGCCTCGCCGCGCCGGTGCGGGCACAAGGGCCGCACGTGCCCGGGCGATCCAGGCGAGCATCGCGAATGACCCTCGTGGTTCCCACCACGATCCGGCGAGCTCCTCGTAGATCGCCGGATCGTTGCGCCGTCGCGGGGCGTTCACCAGCCCTCCCGATGCACGAGCTCGTCGAGCCCACGGCGGGCGCGTCGGGTCGGACTGCCCGAGGGCTGCTCATCGGGGGCGCGCGTCCCGAGTGCCACCGCCCCGATCGTCTGGTACGCGGGCGGAACCCCGAGCGCGGCGAGCGCGGCGGCCTCGTGGCCCTGCAGGTGGAAAAAGAGCGCGCCAAGATGCTCGTTCTCGGCGGCAAGGAGCAGCGCGAGCACGCAAAAGCTCGCGTCGACGAGCCAGTAGGGGATACCCCAGCCCTCAGCGCCGGCAAGGGACGACGTGGTCTTGTCGCGCTCTTGGTAGCGGTCGCGATAGGCGGCCGGACTGACCACCGGCACGACGACGACCGGCGCCGAGACGATGCCCGCGCCCTCGCGGTCCTCGACCCAGCCGGGATCGGCCACAGCCGCCCAGAAGCGCTGGCGGGCGGCGTGCTGGGTGAGGACAACGACCTCGACGGCTTGGGTAAAGCCCGCGGAGGGCACCCGACGAGCGGCGTCGAGCAGCCGGCCGAGGGTCTCGGGGCGGAGCGGCGTGGCCTCGAAGCGCCGGGTCATGCGGCGCCGGCGCAGCACCTCTTCGAGCTGCATGGCGAGACCCTATCGGCGAAAAGGGGGTGCCGGAATGATGACTCATTCGGTAATGTTTTAGAAGTCAGCGCACCCCGCGGTGCGCCCGAGCCGTCGCTTGGCGGCTGGCAGAGGAAAGAAGGCAGCCGATGCCGAGCTTCAGGGATCTGCTCTCCCAGGTCCGCGAGGAGATTCGCGAGGTCGAGCCCGTGGAGGCGGAGCGTCAGCGCGCCGACGCGGTCATGCTGGACGTACGCGAGGCGGACGAGTACGCGCAGGGGGCGATCCCCGGGGCCCTCCATCTGCCCCGAGGCTTCCTCGAGGTCCAGGTCGAGGGCCGCCTGCCAGACAAGAGCCAGCCGATCGTCGTCTACTGCGCCGGCGGCACGCGCTCGGCGCTCGCCGCCAAAGCGCTGCAGGATCTCGGATATCGCGACGTCGTGTCGATGATCGGTGGGTTCAACCGCTGGAAGGACGAGGGGCGCGACTGGTCCGCCCCCCGGGTCCTCGACGCTGACCAGCGCAACCGCTACCACCGCCACCTCCTGCTCCCCGAGATCGGCGAGGCCGGCCAACAAAAGCTGCTCGAGTCCAAGGTGCTGATGCTCGGGGCCGGCGGCCTCGGCTCACCCGCGGCGCTCTACCTGGCGGCCGCCGGCGTGGGCACGATCGGCATTGTCGACATGGATGTCGTCGACGCCTCCAACCTGCAGCGCCAGGTGCTGCACAACCTCGACCGCATCGGCGAGCGCAAGGTGGACTCGGCAAAAAAGACGCTGACGGCGCTCAATCCCGACGTCAACGTGGTCACCTACGACGTCCGCCTCGGTGCCGACAACGTCGTCGAGCTCTTTTCGGACTACGACCTCGTGGTCGACGGTACGGACAACTTCCCGACGCGCTATCTCGTCAACGACGCCTCGCTCCTGACGCGCACCCCCGTGGTGCACGGCTCGATCTTTCGCTTCGAGGGGCAGGTCACGGTGTTCGACCCCTACGTCGGGCCCTGCTATCGCTGCCTCGTGCCCGAGCCGCCGCCCCCCGAGCTCGCGCCCTCGTGCGCCGAGGCGGGGGTGCTCGGCGTGCTCTGCGGGATCATCGGTTCGTTGGAGGCGGTCGAGGCCGTGAAGCTGCTGCTCCGCCTCGGCGACCCGCTGGTCGGCCGGCTGATGGCCTACGACGCGCTCGAGGAGTCCTTCCGCACCTTCAAGGTGCGGCGCGATCCGGCCTGCCCGGCGTGCGGCGACCAGGCCGGCGAGATTCTGATCGCTGAATACGACCAACTCTGCATGCCGCATCCGACCGTGGGACCCGCCGCGGCGCGCTGAGCGCCATGCGAGGCCGCGCCCTTTCGCGCGGCTGGTTGGGGCGTAGGCTCGCTGCCGGAGGTGGTTCTCCATGTCGCAAGTCGAGCCGTCCCGGAGTGGTCC
The DNA here is from genome assembly GCA_021809805.1 of Actinomycetes bacterium. Lineage (GTDB taxonomy): Bacteria > Actinomycetota > Acidimicrobiia > Acidimicrobiales > Bog-793 > JAKABX01. Next base: position 1,561 of record JAJZKA010000183.1, on the reverse strand, counting down.
GCTCAAGAGTCGCGTCGTGCCGAGTGCGGTGGTCTTCGTCGTCGCCGCCGTCGGGATCTACGCCACGGTCTGGCTGGCGCTCGGCGTGCTGCGCAACGTCGTCATGCCGATCCTGGCCCTGGCGGTCGCCGGTTATCTCGCTCGCGTGGTCTACCGCTACACCGGCCGCGAACGCTGAACGCGCTCAGCGCGCCGCGCCAGCCTCGTCGTGGCGGTAGCGGCGGGCGCTCAGGCGTGCGCGCAAGGAGTCGTTCGTCGCCGCGTCGATGATCGTGCAGGCCATTGCCTTGGCGCCATCGAGCATCGCCTGGTCCGCGATCGGCGTTGCGCAGTGGGCGGCGAAGGCCGCCTGGTGGTTGACGGCAGGCAGGGAGTCGATGCCGAGCGTCGGGTGGATCGCCGGCATCACGAGCGAGACGTTCGCCATGTCGGTCGACGCCGGTACGGCGTGCTCGGGCGGGTCGGGGAAGACGCGGCCGAGCTGTTCGGCATTGGCCTGGTAGGAGGCCGCGAGCTCGGTATCTGGGGCGAAGTGGGAATATGCGGGCCCCTGAGAGAGGAACTCGACGCTCGAGCCAGTGGCGAGGGCACCGGCTTCAAAGCAGTGCCGCACCTTCTCGTCCCAGTGCGCGAGTGAGGCGAGATCGGGCGAGCGGACGTAGTACTTGGCCTCGGCGAGCTCGGGGATGATGTTCGGCGCCTGTCCGCCGCGGGTGACGATCCCATGCACTTGCGCGCCGGCGGGTGCTTGCTGGCGGAGCAGACCGATCGCTACCTGGGCGATGGTGATGGCGTCGGCGGCGTTGACGCCCCGTTCAGGGAAGGCCGACGCGTGTGCCGACTTGCCGCGGTAGCGAACGTCGTAGTGGCTGACCGCGAGACAGGGCATCTGGATCAGCTCCGTCGGCCAGGGATGCACCATCATCGCCGCACTCAGGCCGTCGAAGGACCCCTCCTCGAGCATGGTGATCTTGCCGCCTCCGCCCTCCTCGGCGGGGGTACCGAGCACCTCGATCCGTAGCCCGAGCGTGTCGACGAGGCGGGCGAGGGCGAGGCCGGCACCGACGGCGGCCGCCGCGATGATGTTGTGGCCGCACGCGTGGCCGATCTCAGGCAGAGCGTCGTACTCGCAGCAGATGCCGATGGCGAGGTCGCCCGAGCCGATACCGGCGCGAAAGGCGGTCGGAAGCCCGGCGACCCCGGCCTCGACGGCAAAGCCGGCACGAGCGAGCTCCTCAGCACACCAGGCAGCCGCCTTCTCCTCCTCAAAGGAGCACTCGGGATTGGCGTGGATCTTGTGGGAGAGCGCGACGAGCGCCTCGCCGTGCCGGTCCACCTCGTCGATCGCTGTCCGCTTTGGTCCCCGGTCCATCCCTCCTGTCTAGTGCGGCGCCGCCGCCTGGCGTGCCGAGGTGCAGTACGGTACGGTTTCGTTTCGATGATGGATACCGTGGACCGGCCAACGAGCCGGCGCCTCAGTGCCAGCCGTGAGTTCGAGATCCTGGATGCGGCCGTGCGCCTGCTCGCGCTTCGGGGCTACGAGGCTCTTACGATGGACGAG
>JAJZKA010000182.1 GCA_021809805.1 Actinomycetes bacterium | reverse complement strand
CCTGTGGTTCAAGCACCCCGACATCGTCGCCCGACTCTATGAAGAGCTGAAAGACATCACGGGGGGGCCAGGGAGCGGTCTGTCCTTTGACGTCGCGATGTGACCGTGATCGACGGGGCAGGACTTGATTCCACCACATGGGGGTGAAACGGTCCGCTGACACCCGAGGGTTAGACGCTTCACGTTGCGAGGCGGTGTCCGGGCTTCCTCTCAGCTGGTCCGTGAAGGCCTTGGTGTCCCATGGCCGAGGCTCTCACCTCGCGGAGCTAAGGGCGGCAGCCAGTTAGGCTCCAGTCGTGTCCGACGTCCCCGCCGCACGCGTCGCCCCGGGCCGCGTCCTCGGCCTCGACCTCGGCGCGCAACGCATCGGAATTGCGCGCTCGGATGCCACGCGCACCATGGCGCTGCCTTGTGAGGTGGTGCTGCGTTCAGGAGATCGTGCTGCCGACCGGCGCCGTGTGGCCGCGCTTGTCGACGAGCTTGGCGCGACGGCGATCGTCGTCGGCGTGCCCTTCGATCTCGCCGGCAACGCCGGTGTGGCCGCGAGGGCGGTGCTCGAGGAGATCGAGGCGCTGCGCGTTGAGCTGGGCGTGCCGATCGAAGCCGTCGACGAGCGCTTGAGCACCGCTGAGGTGCTGCGACGCCGGCGCGAAGGGCTCGCGGCCCGGGATGCCGCCCGCCGCCAGGGCCGGGGTGGCCGCCCGGGCGCTCGACGGGTCCGGCCTTCGGCGGAGCGCCGCCCGGTGGTCGACGATCTGGCGGCGGCGGTGATCTTGCAGCATTGGTTGGATCGACAGCGACCGGTCGATCCAACAGTGAGCGACCAGTGAGCGGCTACGCGATGACCTCCCCGGGCGCAAGGACCCAGCTCGCAGCGGTGATCGGTGACCCGGTGCGCCACTCGCTGTCGCCCCGCCTGCACAACGCCGCCTATGGCGCGCTCCACATGGACTGGGTGTACGTGGCCTTCGAGGTCGCGCCCGGCAGCGTGCCCGCCGCGGTGGCCGGCGCCCGGGTGCTCGGTCTGCGCGGCCTTTCGGTGACCACGCCGCACAAGCAGGCGGCGCTCACCGCGGCCGATCATGCGTCGCCGCTCGCCCAGCGGCTCGGTGCGGCGAACACCCTCGTGTTTGACAAGGGCGAGGTGTTCGCGGAGTCGACTGATGGGGACGGGCTCGTCGCCGATCTGCGCGCGGCGGGCTATGAGCCTTCTGGCAAGGTGGCGGCGGTGATCGGCGCCGGCGGCGCGGCGCGGTCCGCGATCGTCGCCCTTGGCGCGGCGGGCGCGAGCCGCGTGCTCGTTGTCAACCGCAGCATTGACCATGCGGTGCGCGCCGCCGAGCTCGCCGGGCCCGTGGGGCGCGCCGCGCCAGCCGAGGCGGTGGCCGATGCCGCGGTCATCTTGCAGGCGACACCCGTCGGGCTCGGCGGACGGGGGGAGGGCAATGAGCTGCTCGCCGAGGTCGCCGCGCACCTCGGCGCCGGCCAGCTCGTCTACGACTTCGTGTACCACCCGCCGGTGACGTCGTTTCTCGCCGCCGCGGCCAACTCGGGCGCGGCCGTGCGCAATGGGCTCGGGATGCTCGTGCATCAGGCCGCGCTGCAGTTCGAGCTGTTTTGCGGTGAGCCGGCACCGCTCGCGGTCATGTGGGCGGCGGTCGCCGCCGAGGCCGAGGGAGCCTGAGCGCGCCCCGGCTCGCGCCGGGAAGCGCTCGAATTCGAGACGACGGGAACGGCGGCCGATGTCCAGGCGGTGGCGATCTTGAAAAGGGCCGCCCCGCCAGCACCCGCGACGGGCCGCCACGCGGTGTTTGCCGCCCACCTCGCGGGGCTGCGCGAGACGCATCGGTGCCGGTCGACGTTCATCGCCGTGCTCGACAAGGCTCGGCTGGATACGGCATCCGAGCAGCGCCGGGCGTCGAACCGGGGCGGGCCAGGTCAGGCGGTCATGACCACGTCGGCCCGTACGGGCGAACGTGCCCCGAAGAACATGGCGGCGCGCATGGGGACGCCGTTGCCCGCTTGGCACCCTTGATCGTCTGTTCACCTGGCGGGACTCACTGCGGGCCGTCCGCTTCGAGCATGGCGAGGGTCTCCGGTCCGCGCACCAGCGCCGCGCAGGTCGCGGTTGGCCCGCGTCGGTCCATCTCGGTGGCGACGAGCACGCCCACGTCCTCGACGGGCTCGAGGAAGGCGAGCGAGCGCTCGGCGGCCGACAGACCGTCGCAATGAAGGGCGATGCGTGTTCGCTCGCACAGTCGGGCGAGGATCTGGGCCTGCCACTGGTCCGGGCGCGTGTGGTGGCTGGCGTGGATCTTTTCGAGCAGCGAGGCGGGCGAGTCGTGCTCGCGCAACAGCGCCGTGAACTCGCCGTGCGCTGGCATGCCATCCCGGCACTCGGCCAACACGACGATCAGCCCGCCGTCCCGCACGAGCCGCGCTGCTGCTGACATGCCCTTCACGGCTTGGTAGAGGTTCTGATCGAGGGGATAGCCGCTGTTGGAGGTGACGACGATGTCGAAGCGCTCGGGCGCGACGACTCGGCAGTCCGCCTCGGCCCGGGCGCGCGCCGCGGCGTGCATCTGGAAGAGCTCGCCCGCAAAGGCGGCGACGACCTCGTGGTCGCGGTTCAACACGACGTCGCAAGAGAAATCCACCCCGGTCTGTGCCGCGATGGCCCGGACATCGTCGTGTACGGCGTTGTGCTCGATCACTCCCCAGGTCGCGCTCGGGCTCCCGATGCGCCGGGCGTCGTGTAACGCCAGGATCGTGCGCATCCCGGCGAGCCCGGGGGCGACGAGCTTGGGGCCGCCGGAGTAGCCGGCGAAAAAGTGCGGCTCGACGAAGCCCGTCGTGATCTTGAAGTCCGCCTCGACCCAGGCCCGGTTGAGCGCGACGGGCACGCCCTCGCCCATGGTGCCGAGGTCGACGAGGCTGGCGTCGTCTCGGGCGTCGTGGTTGATGATCGAGAGGCGCGCGCAGAGCTCGGCGCCGAACATCTCCTGGAGCTCTCGGTCGCTGTTCGCCCGGTGGGTTCCGGTGGCGATGAGCACCGTGACGTCCTTGTCCGGGATGACCGGGCCGATCGCTTCCAGGATCGCGAGGCAGACCGCGGCACGTGGCTGGGGCCGTGTCCCGTCACAGACCGCGATGGCGACGCGCATGCCGGCGCGCACGAGCGCGGCGAGGGGAGGCGCACCGACGGGCGCGGCCAGGGCGTCCGCGATCGCTGCGGTGGCGCTCGGCGCCGCGGGGACATGGGCTGGGGCGAGCACGGTCGTCGTATCGGGGAGCTCGACCCCAAGGGTGCCCGAGCCGTAGGGGAACTCGACCTTCATCCGACCGTTGCCTCCTCGATGCTGCCGCGCACGTCCGATTCGGGGACGCGGTGCTCCATCCAACCATCTCGGACCCACACGATCTCCGGGCTGCGCGCCGCCGCACCCGCGGCCAGCGGCGACGAGCGACCCATGGGTTGCACCCGGCCGTGCGAGGGTCTTAACTACTGATTCACGGAGCGGGATAGAGATTCCGCACACCGAAAAATTTTCGAGCGAGCGCGATCGCGGCCGGGGGGTCCTCATGAGGAAGCCAACATCACTCGTAGTGCTTGCGGCGCGATCCGACGCGGACCTGCTCGAAGAGCCTCCAGTCCGTTGGGCCCTCGAGCACCTCCAAGACCGCGGCATCGAGCGACGCGCGCAGATGGGCGACGGGGAGCTGCCCTCGGGCGCGCTCGGCGTCGTGGTGTCCTCAGCGCGCTCTTCATCGGCAAGCGCTCGCCTCGCGGCCCGCATCGCCTCCGTGGCGCCGAGCCCGGGAGCCTTTGTGCTCCTCGGCGCGCCGAGCGCCCGCGACGCCCGGATCGAGCTGATCGCCAGCGACGCGACGGGCGTGTGCTACGGCCTGATGGAGCTCGACCGTTACCTGGCGGACGGCTCGATCGAGGACCTCCTCAGCGGACCAGCGCTCGTTGTTGCGCCGAAGACCCCGGTGCGGGCCATCGGCCGAGCATTCACGAGCGCCTCGCACGACCTCGAATGGTTCCAGAGCGAGGCCTTTTGGACCCGCTACTTGGACATGTTGGCCGAGCACCGCTTCAACCAGGTCGACCTCGCGCTCGGGATCGCCTACGACTTCCCAATCCACATCACCGATGCCTATTTCCTCTTCGCCTACCCGTTCTTTGTGGACGTGGAGGGCTCGGGGGTCACGGTCGCCGGGCTGTCGCCCGCTGAGCGCGACGCCAATCTCGCGGCGTTGAAGTTCGTCGCGCGCGAGTCAGCGCGACGAGGGATCGGCCTGCATCTTGGGCTGTGGACCCACTCTTACGCGAATGCCGACAGCCCACGCGCGAACCATGCGATCCAGGGCCTCGACGAGGGGCATCACGCGGCGTATTGCCGCGACGCCCTCACGATGCTCCTCAGCGAGTGCCCCGAGATCCGCGGGATCACGCTTCGCACCCACGGCGAGAGTGGAGTCCCCGAGGGGAGCGAGCAGTTCTGGGGAACGCTGTTCGAGGCGGTGAAGCAGACGCGGCCCGGTGGCGGCTTCACGATCGACCTGCACGCCAAGGGCCTTACCCAGAGCATCATCGACCTGGTCCGTGCCGCCGGTGCGCGTGCGGTGGTCTCGGCCAAGTACTCAGCAGAGCACCTCGGCCTTCCCTACCAGCAGTCCTCGATCCGAGAGCTCGACCGCCTGGGTCGCCAGACCATCGCGTCGGCGAACGGCTCGTCGAGCGCGCCCGACGCGGTGCGCGACACCGCCCACCGGCTGATGGGTCTGAGCCTGCACTCGCGAAGTGGCACGCGCTACAGCTACGGCGACCTATTGAACGAAGACCGCGACCATGACGTGATCTACCGGATCTGGCCGGGAACCCAGAAGCTGTTGATGTGGGGCGACCCCCTCTTTGCAGAGGCCTATGCGGAGGCATCGCGCTTTTGCGGCTCGCTCGGGATCGAGGTCATGGAACCGCTCTCGTTCCGCGGCCGTCGGGGATCCGGCCTTCCCGGCGATACCGCCCGCTCGGGATATCGCGGCGACGTGGAGCTCCCGTGGGACTACGACTGGGAGAAGTACGCGGACACCTACGCCATCTGGGGTCGCGCGCTCTTCGGGCCGAGCACCGGATCGTCCGGCGCCGCTTCGATCGATCCTCGCCCGCATGACCGCCGCCACGTGAGTGCCGCGATTGCCCTCGCGAGTCGGATTCTGCCGCTCGTGACGAGCGCGCATCTGCCCTCGGCGGCTTGTGTGCATTACTGGCCGGAGATCTACACCATGCCCCCGGTGAGTCGGAAACGGGAGGACACCGCGAGGAATCCCTACCGTGGTGACACGCTTGCCCCGGCGCGCCTTGGCACGGTATCGGCCGTGGACCCTGCCGTGTTCTCCTCGGCGCGCGAGTTTGCCGAGGCCCACTTCGAAGCCAGGCCGGATGGGCGGTACTCGCCGCTCGATGTTGCCGACTGGCTCGAGGACCTCGCAAGTGGTGTTTCCCGCGAAGCGACCAGTGCGCGGGAGGAAAGCGAGATCGATGCCGGAGATGCCCTGCGCTTGCGCGATGCCGAGGCACTTGCCGGGATCGGACACTTCTTTGCCGGGATCATGCGCGCTGCCGTTGCGTACGAACTCTTCGACCTCACCGGCCTGCGAGCCCACCTCGCCGAGGCGGTGAGGTGCCTCGAGGACGCGATCGCTGAGTTCTCACACGTTGCCGCGGACTTGGACGGGCTGTATGTGTCCGACCTCGCCTTCGGTGAGGTGCCAGAGGGCCGGGGCACATGGAGCGACCGCCTGCCGGCAATGCGCGAGGAGCTCCACCAGCTGCAGACCGAGCTCGCCGCGCTCGCGCCCGGAGCGAGCGATGGTGCCCAAGTCGGGCTGCCCATGGTTCTCGAGCGACGCCTCGCGCCCGTCGTGGGGGAGCTCACCGCACGTGCCTCGTTGAGTTCGCCGGGCGTGCTCGAGGTGCGGCTCGACCTCGCGCCGGGCGTCTTGGCAGAAGAGATTGTGCAGGCCACGCTTCGGTACCGGCCGGTGAACCAATTCGCCGCCTACGCGCGTTGTGTCATGGAGCGAACCGGGCCCAGGCACTTCAGCGCGCTGATCCCGGCCGAGGTGCTGGCGCAACCCTTTGCGGTGCAGTACTTCTGCGAACTCGCGGCGGGCGACGGCAGGTCCGCGCGCCTTCCGGGACTGGGACCGTCGCTCAACGAGGTCCCCTATCGCTGCTACGAGCGGCGCGCGGCTCGCTAGGCCCGGGTGTTCGTCGTCGGGCTGAAGATACCTCCGGCAGGAACCAACCAACACCGGCCCGCGAGTGGCTGGCACGTGATGAGAGAGAAAGAGAGGGGCGGAGATGTCAAGAACGAGTAGGCGATCCCCACGTTGGCGGGGGATCGTCGCGAGCGGTCTCGCACTGGGGATGGGTGGCGCATGCGTGGCGGGCCTTGCTGCCAGCGCGCCTGCGAGCGCCTCGACCGGGCTGACCATCACGACGGTCGGTACCGCGCCGGGGCTGACCCC
>JAJZKA010000181.1 GCA_021809805.1 Actinomycetes bacterium | reverse complement strand
GGCACCTCGCCGCAGCGCCGCCGTCGTCTTCGACCCCGGCGGCGTGCTCGGCGAGGTGGACGACCGCGACCTGTTTCGCAAGCTGGTGAGCGACGGGGCGGCAATCGAGGAGTTCCTCGCGACCATCTGCACGCGAGCCTGGCACGAGGAGCACGATCGCGGGACGTCGATGGCCACCGCCACGGCGGAGCTCGCCGCCAAGCACCCCGAGAGGTCCGGGTTCATCCGCGCGTTCGACGAGCGCGTTGGGGCGCTCTGAGGCGGCGCCACGCCTCGGATTCGTCACCTTTCACTCCTGCGCCCGCCGCGACGCCAGCGCGCCAGCGCTCCGCCGCGCCCTTCACCACGCAGGTCTGCTCGCACCATCGTGAACAGCGACTCGCCCAGGGCACGGCCATCCCAGCTCGGAGGGGGGCCAGGACGACGTGATGCCCTTCGAGCGCGAACAACGTTGCCGGTCGATCGACCGGGGCGGTCGGGCCGGTCGCAGACCGCGGCCCGTCGATCGAGCTCCGGCGCCACAATGCACCGATGCACGGCTTCCGCCTCGCCCGCTCTTTCCTGTTCGCCGCCGTGCTCCTCGGCTCGATCGGTCTCGGGCCTGCGTCGTTGGTCGCTCGTTCGACGAGCTCTCCGGTCGTTCTCGCCCACCATCTGCTCGCCCTCGCCCCGCTCCCACCGGGCGCGCAACCCTGCCGCGCCCGGGCGGTCGCCCCTGCCGCGCCGGCCGAGCTCGTCGGCATCACCCCGCTCACCGACCTTCATCGCTGCGTCAGCCTCACCACCAGTGCCGCCCTCGTCCAGGCCTACCTTCGCCGCCATCTCGCCGCCGGCGCGACGTTGTCCTCGATCGGTTCGGGGTCGGGGCCGGGGCCGGTGACCACGCAGTTCTTCGTGGCCGAATCGCTCTCGATCGACAACCCGCACGTCTACCTCGCCCATCTCGTCTACACCGCCGTGCCAACTCGGCAGCAGACCACGGTGCTGCGCATCGATGTGCAGATCGTCTGGGTCCCCTTGCGGCCAACCGGCGAGCGCCTTTCGCCGGTGGGACAGGCCACCTTGACGGGCTATCGCCACCTCTCCCTCGCCGAGGCGCCCCGCGGCCCAGTTCGCACGACGCTGGGCGCCGCGGCCCTCGCGCACCTCGCGGCCCTCGCCAACGCGCTCTTGGAGGGCCCGTCCCACCTCGTCTGCATGGAGGACACCGCGCTCTACCGCCTCACGGTGCGCACCCGCGGCGCGACCGAGCAGCTCGTCGGTCACCAGTGCGGCGCCGCGGTCTCCCTCAGCATCAACGACCAGTTGCTCGCACCGCTTGCTGATCGCCATTGCGCCCTGTTGAAGGCGGTGCAGCGGCTGCTGCCGATGGCCGCGCGCGCCAGCCGGCAGGCGAGCGCCGGGTGCGCGAATCGCTGAACCCCAGGCGTTGGGAGTGACGTAGCGTCGTCGCCCATGCGGCCGCCCTCCCGCCTCGCCGCGCTCAAGGATCGCAACTTCCGACTGCTGTTCGTCGGCCAGAGCCTGTCGAACCTCGGGGATCAGATGACGCCCGTCGCCATCACCTTCGCGGTGCTGAACCACCACGGCAACGCCCGCCAGGTCGGCGACGTGCTGGGGGCAGGGACCGCAGCCATGGTCATCTTCTTGCTCTTCGGCGGGGCGGTCGCCGACCGCGTGTCACGTCGCCTGGTGATGCTGAGCGCCGACGCGCTGCGCTTTGTCGTCCAGTCCGGCGTCGCCATCTTGCTGTTCACCGGCCACGTCTCGGTGCTCGCCCTGGCGCTGCTGTCGGCGCTGTGGGGCACCGGGGCGGCGTTCTTCAACCCGGCGATGACCGGGCTGTTGCCCCAGCTGCTCTCGGGTGAGGAGCTGCAGGCGGCCAACGCGCTCCGGGGCATCTCTGTCGCTCTTGGTGGCGTGATCGGCCCGGCGGTCGCCGGCGCGCTCGTCGCCCTCGGCGGCGCCGGCTCGGCGGTCGCGCTGGACGCCGCCAGCTTCGCGATCAGCGCGCTCACCTTGGTGCGCCTGGCGGCTTCCCACGAGGCGCGCGCCGGCACCACCTCGATGCTGCGGGATCTGCGCGAGGGCTGGGACAGCTTCGTCTCCCGGCGCTGGCTGTGGTCCATCGTCGCCGAGTTCGGCCTGTGGCACCTCCTCGTGCTGGCGCCCTTGTTCGTCCTCGGCGCGGTCGTCGCCAAGGACGAGCTCGGCGGGGCCACCATCTGGGGTCTCATCCTCGCCGCCTTCGGCCTCGGCTCGGTCCTCGGCGGGATCCTCGCCCTGCACTGGCGCCCGCGGCGCCCGCTGTATGCCGCGACGCTCGCCACACTCCCCTTCGTGGTGGTCCCGGCGCTGTTCGCCATCCCCGCACCGGTGCCCGTGATCGTGGTCGCGGGCTTCATCGGCGGGGGCGGCTTTGCCATCTTTGGCACCCAGTGGGAGACGACCATGCAGAACGAGGTGCCGCCCGAGGTCCTCTCGCGTGTCAGCGCCTACGACTGGCTCGGCTCGACGGCGCTGCTGCCCGTCGGCTACTTGATCGCCGGGCCGATCGCCGCCGCGATCGGCATCAAGATGGCGCTGTGGTCCTCGAGCGTCGCCTGCCTCGTGCTCACGCTCGCGGTCCTGGCCGTGCCCGACGTGCGGCACCTGCGCCGGCGCGAGCCGAGCCCGGCCCCGAGCTGAGGCTCAGGGCGCGAGCAGACCCGCCAAGAGGTGCGGCGGCGGCGAGCCGTGCGCCAGCACCTCGTCGTAGCGGCCGGTCGCGGCGAAGCGCCCCAGGATCGGGTCGAGGGCGTGGGAGCCGACGAAGTAGGTCGAAAGCTGGGTCGAGGTGAGGCACGCCCGGCGCCACTTGCCGCGCGCCTCGCCTTCTTCTTGATACCCGCGGGTCATCATGAGCGCGAGCGCCCCGGCCTCATCGAGCTCGCCGGCGTGCACCGAGATGTCCAAGATGGCGTTGATCGTGCTGCGCAGCTGCATCTTCAGCTGCTGGAGGCGCACGGGGAGGCCGCCGACGCCGGCCTCGGCCATCAGCCGCTCGGCGTGCACCGCCCAGCCCTCGACGAAGGTGCCCGCCGAGAGGACCTGGCGGGCGGGTGAGGAGCCGACAAAGCGACGGGCGTGGATGAGCTGGAGCGCGTGGCCCGGCATCGCCTCGTGCACCGTCAGGTTCACGAGCATCGCCTCGTTGTACTCGCGGTAGAACGAGGCGCGCCTCGCCTCGTCCCAGTCCGCTGGCGCCGGGGCGATGGCGAAGTGGCTTCGGCCGCCCGCTTCGAGCGGACCCGCCGGCTCGCAGTAGGCGACGGCGACGCCGCGGCGGAACTCTGGCATCACCTCAACCCCGATCGCTTCGTCCGGCACGCTGACCAGACCGAGCTCGCGCACCGCGGCGGTGCAGTTCGACAGGGCCTCGAATGCGAGCGGGACGACGCGCGCATCATCGGGCGCGGCGCGACCGACCGCTGCGAGCGCCTCGCGGATCACCTCGCGGTCGCCGCTCGGGCGCCCGGAAAAGCGCGCCGCCACCTCGGCGAGCTCGTCCTCGACCGCCGCGAGGTGCGCCGTCGCCGCCGAAAGAACCTCAGCGGGCGTATCTCCAGACTGCAAGGTGACCGCCAGTCGGCGGGCAAAGCGCTCCTCGCCAAGGCGCGGGTCGCGGTGCGGGCCAGAGGCCAGCCCCTCGAGGTGCGCCCGGTAGGCATCGAGCGCCAAGAGCGCAGCCGCTTGGGCCGGGCGGACGCGCTGCTCGAGCGAGGGCACCTCGGCGAGCAGGCGATCAAGCTCGTCGCGCACCATCGCCACGGTCCCGTGGTGCTGGGCGAGCGCGGTCTCGACGTGCACGAGCGGTGGCGCGTCGAGCTGGGAAATGGCGAGCGCGAGGCGTCCGGGGACCGCGTCGAGGCGCTGTGCGATCGCCTCGAGCCGGTCCGGCGCCGGCAGCACGTCGCGGGTCAACAGGGGATGGAAGAGCTCGCCGATGTGGTAGGCGAGGGGATCCCAGGTGACCGGCGCAAGCTCGTCGATCTCAAAGGCGAGACGGTCGAGCTCTGCGATCAGCATCGCCTGGTCGACGCGGTCCTCGGGCGCGAGCACTTCGGTTGGGATCTCCGCCAGCGCCCCGCGATGCGCGCCGAGCCGGCGCGCCGCCGCCTCGAGGCCGGCAAGAGACAGATCGGCGATCTGCTCGTCGAAGCGGTGGTCACCTAACTCGGTGGCGTGCTCGGGTGAGAAGGCCAACAGCGCGTCCACGGCGGCATTCGCCAAGGTGGCGAAGCGCTGGCTCATCGGGAGATCCACCATCGGGTGAGTATGGCCCGGACAGATCTCCGCGTCGTGGCGGTAGCCTCGACTCACGCACCTGAGCTGGGATGGCGCTGTTACGCGTCCGAGCTCGCCTGCCCCACCCGGGCGGGTCGACCCTTGAGGAGCTGAGCGATGAGCCCTGACCCGAACCGTCCCGCGAGCCTGAGCGGCACCTTCTCGATCGGCGGCGACCTGCCCGTCGTGCGCCTCGGCTACGGCGCCATGCAGATCACCGGCCCGGGCATCTGGGGCGAACCCCACGACCCTGAAGAGTCGATGCGCGTGCTGCGTCGGGCCGTCGAGCTCGGCGTCACCTTCATCGACACCGCCGACTCCTACGGCCCGTACGTGAGCGAGGAGCTCATCCAAAAGGCGCTGCACCCCTATCCCACCGAGCTCGTCATCGCCACCAAGGCAGGCCTCGTGCGCACCGGGCCGGGCGAGTGGCATCCCGTCGGGCGCCCCGAGTACCTGCGCCAGGAGGCCGAGATGAGCCTGCGGCGCCTGCGCCTGGAGCGGATCGACCTGTTCCAGCTGCACCGCATCGACGCCAAGGTGCCCCTCGAGGACCAGCTCGGCGAGCTGGTCGAGCTGCAAGAGGAGGGCAAGATCCGCCACATCGGCCTGTCGGAGGTCTCCGTCGATGAGCTCGAGGCTTCCCGCAAGCTCGCCAACGTGGTGAGCGTGCAGAACCTCTACAACCTCGCAAACCGCCAGTCCGAGGACGTGCTCGAGGCGTGCGAGGAGGCCAACATCGGCTTCATCCCCTGGTTCCCCATCGCCACGGGCCAGCTCGCCCAGCCGGGCGGCCCGCTCGATGCCATCGCCAAGCAGACGGGCCACACCCCCGCCCAGCTGGCGCTCGCCTGGCTCTTGCAGCGCTCGCCGGTGATGCTGCCGATCCCGGGCACCTCCTCGGTCGCCCACGTCGAGGAGAACATCGCCGCGGCGACCATCACCTTGGACGAGGCACAGGCCACGCGCCTCGCCGAAGCCGTCTGACCCCCCGCCGGCGGGGCGGGGGCGCTCGCTCACGCCTCGCCGGTCGCGACGGGAAGGTCGCTCCTCCAGCTGTAGTGCGACCACGAGCCCGGATACAGCCGGGTGTTGGAGAAACCGAGGTGCTCGAGGACGAGCAGGTTGTGGCACGCCGTGACGCCCGAGCCGCAGTAGGAGATGACGGGCGTCTCGGGTCGCTCGATCCCGACCGCCGACAGACGCGCCAGCAACTGTGCGGCGGGATGCAGTCGCCCGTGCTCGTCGAGGTGATCGCGACACGGCAGGCTCTTTGCGCCGGGGATGTGACCGGCGCGGGGATCGACCGGCTCCACCTCGCCCGAAAAGCGCGACGCGTCGCGGGCGTCGATGACCACCGCGTCGCCGGAAACTACCGCCTCGATCGGCGCGATCGCCGCTGCTGGCCACGGGCGGGGCGCAAATGGCTTCGGGGCGAGCACGGTCGGCACACTGGTGAGCGGGCCGTCATGGCCAAGAAGGCCCCCGTCCAAGAGCGCAGCGTCGTGACCGGTGATGCGCAGTAAGTAGACAAGGCGCGCCGCGATCACCCCACCGGCGTCGTCGTAGGCGACGACGAGGTCGTCCTCGCCGATCCCGAGCGCGCCGAGGCCCTCGGCGAAACGCTCGGGGTCAGGCAGCGGGTGGCGGCCGGCGTCGGGGGACGGCGGCCCGGCGAGCACCTGCTCGAGATCGACGAAGACGGCGCCGGGGAGGTGCCCGGCGTCGTAGGCGGCACGCCCGGAGCGCCCGTCGAGGTACCAGCGGACATCGGCGAGCACGCCTCCCGCCGAACGCGCCGCATCGAGCGAGACGAAAGGTGGGGTCATCGCACAAGGCTAGCGACGGGCACCCCAAACCGGCACCGGGCGCGACGACCTGCGCCCCTCGTCGATCTCAGCCACGCGCCGCGCTGACGCTCCCTGCGCCCCTGGCCCGAACCACACGGCGACCCAGCACGGGAAAGCTCGGCGCGCCGACCAGGTGCGCACCGACGCCGTGGCGCCACCGCCCCGACGCGGCGCGTCCCACCCGAGCGCGACCCAGCGCCCTCGCGGCCACTGCCGTGCCGAGCGCTGCTGGCGCGCTCGAAGGATCGCGACCTGAATGGTCCTCTCGGATTTGGCGAGGTCGCAGCGGATCGCGGTGGCGAGATCGGCGCCGCTCGCCTGGCGCCAACCACCTCATCGACCCCCGACACCGTGAGGCCAAAGACGACGGCGCGGCGCGCCGGGAGGCCAAAGACGACGGCGCGGCGCGCCGGGAGGCCAAAGACGACG
>JAJZKA010000180.1 GCA_021809805.1 Actinomycetes bacterium | reverse complement strand
TACATGACCGTGCAGCTTGGCCTCGTGCTCTTCCAGTCCCAGCAGACCGCCAGCGAGTTCAACTTGTTGATGGCAGCCTCCACGATCGCGGTGATCCCGGTGCTGATCGTCTTCCTCATCTTCCAACGCCAGATCGTCCGCGGCATCATGCTCGGCGGGCTGAAGTAGCACCGTGGAGCGCGCTGATCACCCTCATCCGTCCGAGCCTGAGCGAGCGCTGCGGATCGCGATGTGCGGGATCGCCATCGAGGCGAGCGCCTTCTCCCCTCACCGCAGCGCCCTGGAGGACTTCATGGTCCGGCGCGGGGCCGAGCTGTCGGCCCGCTATCCCTGGATCGCCGAGGGCCCGGCGTGGTCACGCGGCGTCGAATGGGTTCCGCTGCTGCACGCGCGCGCCCTGCCGGGTGGTCCGGTGCTCGCGGAGGTCTACGCGGCGCTGAAGGCCGAGATCCTCGAACGGGCGGGTGCGGCCGGCCACCTCGATGGCGTCCTGCTCGACCTCCACGGTGCGATGAGCGTGGTGGGCAAACACGACGCCGAGGCCGATCTCGCGGAGGCGTTGCGCGCCGAGCTTGGGGAGCGCGTCATGGTCTCGGCATCGATGGACCTGCACGGCAACGTCTCGCGCCGCCTCGCCGAGGCGGTCGACCTCATCACCTGCTATCGGACCGCTCCCCACGTGGACACCGAGGAGACCCGGGAGCGAGCGGCGCGCAACCTCGTCACGCAGTTGCGTCGGGGCGCGAAGCCGCACAAAGCATGGGTGAGCGTGCCGGTGCTGTTGGCGGGGGAGCGGACGAGCACCCGGGTCGATCCCGCCAAGGGTCTGTATGCGCGCGTGGCGGAGATCGCCGATCTCGACGGCGTCCTCGATGCTGCCCTGTTTATCGGCTACGCGTGGGGTGACGAGCCGCGTTGTCGTGCCGCGGTCGTGCTCACCGGCGACGACGCCGAGCTGATCCGCGCCGAGGCATCCCGCCTCGCCTGCGCCGTCTTTGCGGCGCGCGAGGCGTTCGGCTTCGCCGCCTGGGCCGGAAGCATCGAGGCATGCCTGGAGCGGGCGGTGGCGGCTCCGTCGCGCCCGTATTTCATCAGCGACTCGGGGGACAATCCCACCGCGGGGGGCGCTGGGGACGTCACCTACAGCCTCGCGCGCCTGTTCGAGGCACCCGAGCTGGCGCGGCGCGCGCTCCGGGTCGTCTACGCGAGCATCGTCGACGCCGATGCGGTCCGAGCATCGACTGCCGTCGGAGTCGGGGGGAAGGTGCAGGTCGAGCTCGGGGCGAAGCTCGCGCCCTCGCCCGAGGCGCCGTTGTGGGTGGAGGGGGTCGTGACGGGTCTGTACCGTGGCGATCCCGTCGGCGGCGATGTCGCAGTGCTCACGGCGGGTCGGATCGAGGTGATCGTCACGTCCCGACGCAAGCCGTACCACCTGGTCGCGGACTTCACCGACCTTGGGATCGACCCGATGGCGAGGGACATCATCATCGTCAAGATCGGCTATCTCGAGCCCGAGCTCCACGCGATCGCGGCGGACTGGTGCCTCGCGCTCACCCCGGGCGGGGTGGACCAAGACCTCGCCCGCCTCGGGCACCGCCACCTCGATCGACCACTGTTCCCACTCGACGAAGGCGGATTCGAACCCGACCTCACGCCGAAGCTGTGGTGAGCGTCGAGGGTGAGCGCCCGTTGGTGTTCGAGGTCTGCGTCGACTCACTGACCTCCCTCGAGGCGGCCTTGGCGGCCGGAGCCGAGCGGGTCGAGCTGTGCGCCGCGCGCGCAGTCGGTGGCCTCACGCCGAGCCTCGGCGCCATCCAGGCGGCCGTGGTGCGCTGTGCGGGGCGCGCCAAGCTGCACGTGCTCATCCGCCCGAGGGCTGGCGATTACCACTATGGAGGCGATGAGGTCGACCTCATGGAGGAGGACGTCGCCCTGACCAAGGCGGCCGGCGCAGATGGCGTGGTGATCGGCGCCCTCGACGTCCACGGCACGATCGATGTCGCGACCTGCCGGCGCCTCGTCGCGCGCGCCCGTCCGCTCCAGGTGACCTTCCACCGCGCCTTCGACGCGACGCCCGACCCGTTGGCGAGCCTCGCCGAGGTCGCCAAGCTCGGGGTCGACCGCCTGCTCAGCTCAGGTGGCGCCACCGATGCGCTGACGGGCGCGGCGGTGTTGGCCGAGCTCGTCCGGCGTGCCGGGGACGAGCTCGTCGTGATGGCAGGCGGTGGGATCACCGAGGACAACGTGGCGTGCCTCGTCGAGCGCTCGGCGGTGCGTGAGGTCCACTTCTCGGGACGATCGACCCCCCCGGGCGGAGCGCGGGTCGAAGACGAGGAGCTGGCGGCGCGGCTCGTTTGCATCATGGCGAGCGCCCGGCGGGGCGGCTGCGTCGAGGTGGACGGGCAAGACGCGCTCGCCGCCTCGCCACGCTCGCCTGGAGAACCAAGGAGGGGAGCGGGGTGGGCAACGTGAGCGGTCACGCCGGCAGATGGTGCTTGGGGGGCCGTTCGCATCGAGCGCACGCGAGCACCAGCCCGCAGTGCGTGGCCAGGTCGCACTCCGGAGGCCGCAGCGCGCGTGGAGCCCGACCTCGCGTGCGGGAGCGACGGCGTGCGGGCGCGGCCGTGCCCGGCGCGTGGTCCTTGCGATGCGCTGAGGCGCGCCCGATGCGAACCGGGCCATGGGTACTCGGGGCGGTCCTATTGGGCCAGCGCCGGCCCGATCCCCTCGGAGGCGAACGGCGGAGCATCACCGGGCCACCAAGCTCCCGGCGAGTCCCGGCGCTCCCGAGCCCATCGAGGCCACTGTTGCGCACGGGGCGCGGCGCGAGGTGCGGTTTGAGGGGTGGCTCGCGATGAGCGCGCCCGGACCGGCCAGATCGGCCTCCTCCCTGTATTGCTTTGGTACCGATCTGCTCGACGAGGGGATCGACGTCGTGGCGGGACGGGTCGCCACCGCCGGGCTCGATGGGATCACGATGGCCGCCAAGTACCACGGCGTGAGCGACCTGTATCCCCACAACCCACGCCGCCGGCAGGCGGGCGTGGCGCCGGGCTGCTACTTCGTGCCCGACGCGCGCGCCTATCGCGCAATCGTGCCGGCGGCCCACGAGCTGCTGGAAGGGCGTGACCTGCTCGCCGAGCTCTGCGCGTTTGCGCCCCGGCGCGGCCTTTCGGTCTCGGCGTGGACGGTGGGCTTGCATCACGACGAAGCGCCACCGGGCACGCCAGGGCTGTGCCGCAACTGCTTTGGCGAGGAGGTGGCGGGGACCCTGTGTCCCTCGAGTCCTCCGGCCCGCGAGTTCGTGACGGGCCTCGTCACCGATCTGTGCCGCTATGAGATCGAGGTGATCCGCCTCGAGTCCGTGCACTTCCACGGCCTGGCGCACGGGCGCCACCACGAACGGCTGCTCGAGGACCACGGCGAACTCGCGCTGTTCATCATGGGCCTGTGCTTTTGTCGCGCCTGCATCGGGCGCGCCGACGCGGCAGGACTGTCTGGCGCGCAGCTCGCGCAGCGTGCCAGAGGGTATGTCGAGGCGACGTTTCTTGGTCAAAGATGGCCAGAGCCCTTGTCGCTCGAGGGGTTGGTGTCGGTGTGCGGGGAGGAAGTCGTCCCGTTCTTGGCGGTGCGGAGCGCGACGGTGTCCTCCCTTGTCGCTGAGGTCGTGCCGATCGCGGCGACAAAGGAGATCACGCTGAGCGTCATCGACCCGTCCATCGCCATGGGGTCGTACGCAACCGGTGAGCTGAGTGCCTCGAGCGAGCTCGCCCCCCTCACGCTCGGCATCGACGCCGCCGCGCTCATCTCGAGCGGCGCCCGGCTCGAGGTCACGGGCTACCTGCGCGACGCGAGGGTGCTCGACGCGGCGCTTCGTGCCCGATCACCTGGCGCGACCGACGCCGGGCCGGATCCGCGTCTGGCCGTGATCTTGCGGCCGGGCACGCCGGATGGGGCCGATGCGGCGACACTCTCGGACAAGGTGGCCGTGGCCCGCCGCCACGCCGGAGAGGTCAACTTCTACAACTACGGCCTGTACCGTCTAGATGCGCTGGAGCGCATCAGAGTGGCCCTCGCGTGACGACGAGGCGTGCGAAGCGGCGAACACGGCAAGCTTGGTGGAACAGCACCGTCGCGCGAGATGCGCGACCAGGTGAGAAAGGATGGCGATGAGCACGGCCGGTGCGACGAGGCGGACCTATGGGAGTCTGGAGGTGGTCATCCACCCCGACCTCGACGATCTCGCCGATCTGGCGTGTGCCGAGGCGGTGGCGGCAATCGAGGCGGACGTGTCTCGGCGCGGCGAGGCGGCGATCGTGCTCGCGACCGGCAACTCCCAGCTCGGGTTTTTGGAGCGCCTGTGTGCCGCGGATCTCGATTGGTCACGCATCACCATCTTCCACCTGGATGAGTACGTCGGCATCGACGAGGACCACCCCGCGAGCTTTCGGCGCTATCTGCGCGAGCACGTCGTCGACAAGGTGTCACCGAGGGCCTTCTCCGGCCTGCGCGGCGATGCACCGGACCTGGCGGCCGAATGCGCCCGCTACCGAGCCCTGCTTGAGCAGGCTGACCCGCAGCTGTGCGTCATGGGGGTGGGCGAGAACGGCCACCTCGCCTTCAACGACCCCCCCGCCGACTTCTCGACGACGGCGGTCGTGCACGAGGTCGCCCTCGATCGCGCCTCTCGCCTGCAGCAGGTCGGCGAGGGCCACTTCCCCGACCTCGCATCGGTGCCGACGCGCGCGCTCTCCTTGACGGTGCCCGCGATGCTCTCGATGCCCCATCTGGTCGCGATCGCCCCCGAGCGGCGCAAGGCCGAGGTGATCGCCACGGCCCTGGACGGCCCGATCTCCCCGGACTGCCCGGCGTCAGCCCTGCGCCAGGCAACCGGCGCCGTGCTGCACCTGGACGAGGAGTCCGCCAGCCTGCTCGCCTGAGCGGGCTTGAGGTTTTGAACCTCGCGACACGAGCAAACCCTTGACGGGCCGGCACCGGCCGGCGCTCGGGCACCCGGCTGCGCGTCCCGTGCGGGTGCCCAGTGCCGGCACGCGCCCCGAGGAGGGAGCTGAATCGTGCAGCTTGGGGAAGAGATTGCCAACCTCGTCCACCTCGGGCGCCCCGATGCCCGCTCCGGCGCCCGGCGGCTCGGCCGCCGCGACGACATCGCCAAGCTCGCGCCTCGGCGCCGCCGGCCGGTGCTGCGGCTCCTGGACGGAGCGGGCACGGCAGTGCCCGCTCCGGCGCAACCCTCGCTTTGGCTGAGCTCGAGCTCACCCCCCGTGCTCTGCGCGCCGTGAGCGGTCGGCACGAGGGCCACCGTGCTTGGCGGTGACCTGCCCGCGCCGATCCTCTGCTCGCCCGTCGGCGGCCCGCGGATGTTGCACCACGAGGGCGAGCTGGCAGTCGCCCGCGCCGTTCGTCACGAAAAGATCTTTGGGACGCGGGCTCAAGATGGCCATGGCGCGCTGTGGGGCGCGCGCCTTGGCCGATCTCGAACGCTCGCTGGTGCGCCCCCCGGCTCCCCCGGACCTCGAGCTTGGCCACGCCAAGGCGGCCGGGGAGGCGGCGATGTTGGGTTAGGCCTCGCGGTCCTTGCCGACGATGTCCTCGGCGAGCTCGGGCCGGCCTGCGAGCAGGCCGCCGTCGACCACCAAGGTGGCGCCCGTGATCCAGCTCGCCTCATCGGAGCACAAGAAGGCCGCCGCGGCAGCGACGTCCTCGGGGCTGCCGACGCGTCCGAGCGGATAGAAGCCCGCCAGGTGCTCGAGCAGATCCGGCTGGCGCTCCAGCCTGGCGTCCCAGGCGGGCGTGGCGACGGTTCCCGGCGCGATCAGGTTGCAGCGGATGCCCGCGCGGCCATAGCGCACGGCGATCGCCCGGGTGAGGGTGACGAGCCCACCCTTCGCGGCGGAATAGGCCTCGTTCCCGAGGAACTGGAAGGCATTGACCGAGCCGATGTTGCAGATCACGCCCTGGTGTCGAGCGAGCATCGTGGCGAGCGCCGCCTTGGTGCAGCGGAAGGGCCCGCTCAAGGTCACCTCGAGGTCACGGGCCCATTGCTCCTCGCTGAGCTCGGCAAGTGGCGCGTCGGTGCACGAGGCGGCGTTGTTGACCAGCACGTCGAGCCGATCGAGGCGCCGATCGATCTCCGCAAAGGCGGCTGTCACGCTCCGGGGATCGGCGACATCGAGGTGGAGCGCAATGGACCGGCTCGAAAGGCCCGCCGCCAGTGCCTCGGCAGCCTCGAGGTTGAGATCGGCAACGGCGACCGCGGCACCCTCGGCGGAGAGCCGTGTGGCGATCGCGGCGCCGATCCCCGAGGCCCCTCCGGTCACCAGCGCGACCTTGTTGGCGAAGCGGCTCACCGGGCGCTGCGTTCGAACGACGGCGGGCGGCCGATTGGCAGGCGCACGTAGTCACCGACATCTCTGAGCGACTCCGCCCATGGACGACGCAGCTCGTGAGCCGGTCGCGCGATCTGACGGCGCTGGGTGGTGGTGGCGTCGATCCACGGTGGCGGCTGCTCGGCCGGGACCGGTTCCAAGACGACGCCGTTCGCGATCGTTGCCACGTTGACGAGCAGCTCATGGACCGGTCGCGCCTCGAG
>JAJZKA010000022.1 GCA_021809805.1 Actinomycetes bacterium | reverse complement strand
CTCCTCGCGCACCGCCGCGCCGCAACGCTCGCAACGCGCCAGCTCGCCACAGCTCGCGCACGCCAAAAGGCGCGCCCGGCCCAGGCGGTTGAGCACGGCGAGCACCGGGCGCGCGGGCTGCTCGGCGCGGGCGCGGTGGATCGCCGGGGCAAGCCGGTCGCCGTAGCGGCCGCGCCGCGGGTCTTCACGGCGGAGGTCCACGACCTCGATCGCCGGCCACTTGGCGCGCTCGAGGGCCGGGGGCAGCTCGAGGGGGGCCAGCTCGCTCGCGAGCTCGAGGCTCGGGCACGCGCTGAGCGCGAGGAACGGCACCCCGGCGCGCCGCGCCCGCTCGCGGGCGAGTTCGACCGCCGAATAGATCGGTGCCCGCTGCTCGCGGTAGGCCTCGGCTTGGGCGTCGAAGACCACGATCGCACCGAGACGGCCCACGGGGGCAAGCGCTGCGGTGCGCGTGCCGACGACCACCCGGCCACCTGCGGCGGCAGCCCCCCAATCCTCGGGATGGCGCGCAACGCCCACGCCGAGGCGGCCGAGACGGCGGCGCACGAGCTCGACCTCGCGGGTCTCGGGCACGAGTACGAGCAAATCAGCGCGTCCTGCCAAGACGGCGAGCGCCTCGCTCAGCACGGCGAGGCGCGAAGCGGCCGGCGGGAGGCGCAAGAGGTGATCGCCGCCTTGGAGTCCGCGTCGCACGAGCGCCGCGAGCTCATCGACTCCCGGCGTGGGCAAGGCAACGGGCGCCAGGGGGGCTGCGATCCGGGCATCGGCGAGGCGCCGCGGCGACGCAGCCAGCAGGAAGGGTCGCAGGCGGCCGCACCAGCGCCACGCCGCCCACTCACCAAGCGACACCACCTCGGCCGAGGGCCCGGGCGCCAGCATCGCGGCCACCGCGCTCAGCGCGATGTCAGGCGGCGGCCGTGTCGGAATCCCAACGACCCAGCCGCGCACCCGCCGCCCGTGCAGCGGGACACGCACGAGGCTCCCGATGCCCACGTGGTCGCGCAGCGCTTCGCCGAGGGTGTAGTCGAAGCGACGATCGATCCCCGAGACATCGGGAAGCACCGTCACCACGTCAGCGGGGGGCGAGGTGGCAAGAGAAGGCGTCACCGCGCTGTCAGGCGAGCCGGCCAGCACATCGGCGGTGTTCGCCGGCGCCCCGCGCTGGCTCAGAGGGAGAGCGCCCGGCGCAGGTCGTCGACGCGCGGCGTCGCCTCCCAGGAGAACTCCTTCTCCGAACGGCCGAAGTGCCCATAGGCCGCCGTGCGCCGATAGATCGGGCGGCGCAAATCGAGATCGCGGATGATCGCGGCGGGCCGGAGATCGAACAGCTCGTCCACCGCCCTGGCAATGCGTACCGGGTCGACCGCCTCGGTGCCGAAGGTGTCCACCATGACCGCGACCGGCCGAGCGACCCCGATTGCGTAGGCGACCTGGATCTCGCAGCGGCGCGATGCGCCCGAGGCGACGATGTGTTTGGCCACCCAGCGCGCCGCGTAGGCCGCTGAGCGGTCGACCTTGGAGGGGTCCTTGCCTGAGAACGCGCCGCCCCCGTGGCGGGCGGCGCCGCCGTAGGTGTCGACGATGATCTTGCGGCCCGTGAGGCCGGCGTCTGCGCGCGGGCCGCCGAGCTCGAAACGCCCCGTCGGGTTGACGAGGACACGGAAGTTCTCGGTGTCGATGTCGCTCGGCAAGAGGGGCGTGATCACGTGGTCGACGAGATCTGGCTTGAGCAGGGTTTCGAGGTCGAGGCCCGCCCGGTGCTGGGTCGAGATCAGCACCGTCTCGAGGCGCACCGGTCGGCCGTCCTCATAGCGGATCGAGACCTGCGTCTTGCCGTCCGGGCGCAGGTAGCCAAGGACGTTGGCGCGCCGCACCTCGGCGAGGCGACGAGCCAGGCGGTGGGCCAGCCAGATCGGCAGCGGCATCAGGTCCGGCGTCTCGTCGCAGGCGTAGCCGAACATGATTCCCTGGTCACCTGCCCCCTGCTCGGAGAGCGAGTCCTCGCCACCCGCGCCGCTGCGTGCCTCGAGGGCGCGACTGACGCCCTGACCGATGTCGGGCGACTGCTCGCCGATCGAGACGATGACCCCGCACGTGTTGCCGTCAAAGCCGTACTCCTCGCGGTCGTAGCCGATCTCACAGACCGTGTTCCGGACGATGCGAGGGATGTCGACGTAGCTGGTCGTCGTGATCTCCCCGGCTACACAGACCAGCCCGGTGGTAAGGAGCGTCTCGCAGGCGACCCGGCCGTGGGGGTCGGCCGCCAAGATGGCATCGAGGACGGCGTCGGAGATCTGGTCCGCCATCTTGTCGGGGTGGCCTTCGGTCACGGACTCCGACGTGAAGGTGAAAGCGCTCACTGCTCGTCTCCTCGATCAGCTCGGGACGCGAGCCGTTCAGCGACAGCGTCCAAGATGGCGTCTGCGATCGTACGCTTGGCGGCAAGGGGGACGCGAGTGACCGCGCCCGGTCCAGCGACGATGCTCACGGCGTTCGTCTCGTGCCCAAAGCCGACGTTCGGCCGACCGACGTCGTTCGCGACGACGAGGTCGACCCGCTTTTCCACAAGCTTGCGGAGCGCCCGCGCCTCGAGATCCTCCTCGGACGTGGCAACCTCGGCGGCGAAGCCGACGAGCACCTGGCCGGGGCGGCGATTGGCGCCGAGCTCGGCGAGGACGTCCTCGGTGGGCTCGAGGGCGAGCTCGGGGATCCCGTCTCGTTTGGCGAGCTTGCCGGCCACAGCACGCACCGGGCGGAAATCGGCGACCGCCGCGGCCATCACCACGGCGTCGGCTGAGGGCGCGTGCTCGCGCACCGCCACCGCGAGCTCGGCAGCGCTCGACACGCGCACCACCTCGGTACCTGCGGGCGGGGTGAGCTCGGACGCGGTGACAAGGCAGACCCTCGCACCCCGTGCCACGGCGGCCTCGGCGATGGCGTAGCCCTGGCGGCCCGAGGAGCGGTTGGCGAGGTAGCGAACGGCGTCGATGGGCTCGCGAGTGCCCCCGGCGGTGACAAGGATGCGCCGTCCGGCAAGGTCGCGCCCGATCCCCCGGCCGGCGAGGAGCGCGGCAGCGGCAGCGGCGATGTCGGCAGGCTCGGCGAGACGACCGAGACCGACGTCGCCACCTGCCAGGCGCCCGCTCGTGGGCGCCAGCACCGCGACTCCGCGCCGCTCCAGCACCGCGAGGTTCTCCTGGACCGCGGGGTGCGCCCACATCTCGGTGTGCATCGCGGGGCAGAGAAGGACCGGCGCCTTGGTCGCAAGCAGGATGGCGCCGAGCAGGTCCCGCGCGATCCCCGCTGCGTACTCCCCGATCAGGCGCGCCGTGGCAGGCGCAACCACGACCAGGTCAGCGCGTTGGCCAAGGCGCGTGTGCGGGATCGGGTCCGCGGCGTCGAACAGCTCGGTGGCCGCCGGCTCAGAGCCAAGGGCCGAGAACGTGGCAATGCCGACAAAGCGGGTCGCGGCCGCCGTGAGCACCGGGGAGACGAACGCGCCAGCATCGACGAGTCGGCGACAGACGTCGACCGCCTTGTAGGCCGCGATCCCGCCGGTGACGCCGAGCACCACCCGGGTGCCGGCGAGCGCACCCAAAGGCTCCTCGCCGTTCGTGGAGGTCATCGGCGCCGCAAGGACGGCCTAGTCCGGCTCGACCTCGGCGCTCGCACCGACCCCATCGCTCGCCGCGCCGTCGCCCGCGTCCACAACCACGTTCAGGGCGACGCCAGCGTCGGGCTCCTCGGGCGACTCATAGCCCGGGTCGTTGAGCTGCTGGGGCGCACCGGCGCGCACCTTGGATGCCGCGATCTCTTCGAGGGCGATCGACAACGGCTTGCGGGCGATGGACGCGACCTGGGGCGGCACGATCGCGCCGAGACCCTCGCCGAGCTGGTTGAAGTAGGAGTTGATCTGCCGGGCGCGCTTGGAGGCCAGCGTGACCAGGGTGAACTTGGAGTCCACCTTGTCGAGGAGGTCCTCGATGGGCGGCTCGATCATCGTGCTGCGCGGGTCTGGCATCGCCTGGTGTCTGCTCCTCGTTGGGGGGCTCGCGCCGCTCGAAGGTGCGGGTCCGCGCCGCTAGCTGGACGCGCCGCAACTCGCCTCGCGCTCGCGGGCAGCTGCAACTATAGCGGCGAGCTCATTGACGGCTCGGTCGAGGTCGTCATTTACGACGATGGCATCAGCAAAGCGCTTGCCCACCTCGAGCTCTTGGGCACCAAGGGCCAAGCGGCGCTCGACGTGCGCCTCGCCGTCGCCGCGGCCGCGCAAGCGCGCCTCCTGCTCGGCCTGTGAGGGGGGCACGAGCAGGGCGCAAACGATCGTCCGATCGACGACGCGTTCGAGCACCTGCTGGGCGCCCTGCACATCGATCTCGAGGACCACGTCGTGGCCGGGAGGCGCGTCAGGGATCGGTGTCCCGTAGTACTCGCCGAGCACCGTCGCCCATTCGAGGAAGCCGCCGGCCTTCGCCCGCGCCAAGAACGCCTCGCGATCAACGAAGGTGTACGCGTCCTCGTCCTCGCCAGGCCGGCGGGTCCGAGTGGTCCACGACCGCGACAGCCAGAGCCGAGGATCGCGTTCGACGAGCCGCCGAATGACCGTTCCCTTGCCGGCACCACCAGGCCCGGAGAGGACGAGGATCAGCGGATCAGGGGCGCTCGACGGCCTCAAGCAGCGCGTCGCGCTGCTTGGCGCCAAGGCCCTGCAGGCGACGGGTCTCGCTGATGCCGACCTGCGCCATGAGACGGCGAGCCTTCACCTTGCCAGTTCCCGGCAGGGACTCCAGCACCGAAAGGACCTTCATCTTGCCGACGGTCTCGTCCTCGCTGGCTCGGGTGAGCAGGGTCTTCAGGTCCGTCCGACCGGTCTTCAGGTGATCCTTCAGCTCGGCCCGCTCCTTGCGCGCCTTGGCCGCCTTCTCGAGAGCCGCCTTGCGCTGTTCTGGGGTGAGACTCGGAGGTTGGGGCATGAGCAGGTACGATAGCGCGGCAGGTCGCGGTGTTCCACGATTGGTCTCGCTCCGCCGCAGGGCATGCGCTTGGCGGACGATACGAGGGCGCGCCGAGGTCCTTGGATGATCCCTGTGCGGGACGAGCCCGACGACGGAGGCAGCAACGCAATGAACGCCCGCGACCGTGCCCAGCCGGTACTCGAAGTCGACGATCTGCGGACCGAGTTCCACCTTCGTCACGCCAACGTCAAGGCGGTCGACGGGGTCTCTTTCTCCGTGCGGGCGGGCGAGTGCGTCGGGCTGGTCGGCGAGTCAGGATGCGGCAAGTCGACCACGGGCCTGTCGGTGATGAAGCTCCTCCCTGGTGCGGGCCACATCACCGGCGGCGCCCTCCGCCTGCAAGGACGCGACCTCGTGCCGCTGTCCGAGGAGCAGATGCGCAAGGTTCGCGGCGACGACGTGGCGATGATCTTCCAGGATCCCATGACCTCGCTGAACCCGACCTGGACGATCGGGCGGCAGATCGCCGAGCCAGTCCGCCTGCACAAGGGCGCCTCCAAGTCCGAGGCGCTCGAACGCGCCGTCGAGGTGCTGCGCCTGGTCGGCATGCCGAAGCCCGAGGAGCGGCTACGCCAGTACCCGCACCAGCTCTCGGGCGGTCTGCGCCAGCGGGTCATGATCGCGATGGCGCTGTCGTGCGAGCCGAAGCTGCTGATCGCCGACGAGCCCACCACCGCGCTCGACGTCACGATCCAGGCTCAGATCCTCGATCTCATCGACGAGCTGCGCTCCAACCTCGACATGGCGGTGCTGCTGATCACCCACGACATGGGCGTGATCGCGGCGCGCACCGATCGGGTGATGGTCATGTACGCCGGCAAGATCGTCGAGGGCGCGACCACCGGCGAGCTCTTCGGCACGATGCGCCACCCCTACTCCGAGGCGCTCTTTGAGTCGATCCCCCGCCTCGATCAGGACCGCAACCAGCGTCTGTACTCGATCCCAGGACTGCCGCCAGACCTTTCCAGGGACCTCGTGGGGTGCCGCTTCGCCGCCCGGTGCCGTTACGTCACCGATCAGTGTCGCGCCGAGGAGCCGCTGCTCGCGCCCGGCGAGGGCCCGAGCCCGAGCTCGGGCGCGCCCGAGACCGACAACCCTTCGGTGCTCGGGACCCGTGCCGGCGACCCAGGAGAGCACGTCTTTGCCTGCTACCACCCCGTCGCCCTCCGGGCGACCGGGTCGCCCGGGCAGGCCGGCCCGCCAGCAACCGCCGGGGACGCAGTGCCGGCCGCACCGCAAATCACCCTCAACGAACCCGAGCGCCCCGTCGAGCGGGCTCCCCGCGAGGTGGTGCTCAAGCTCGACCGGCTGGTCAAGGAGTATTCGGTCACCTCCGGTGCGGTGATCCAGCGCAACATCGGCACGGTCAAAGCGGTCTCGGACGTCTCCTTCACGGTCCGGCGCGGTGAGACCTTCGGCCTCGTCGGGGAGTCAGGATGCGGCAAGACGACCATCGGCCGCCTCGTCGTGGCGCTGGAGCGCCCGACCGGCGGCGCCGTGCGCTTTGAGGACGAGGAGGTCTCGCGACTGCGCGGGCCGGCCCTTCGCCGGCGCCGGCGTGACCTGCAACTGATGTTTCAGGACCCCTACGCCTCGCTGGACCCACGCATGCGCGTGCGCTCGATCGTGCGCGAGCCACTCGTCATCCAGCATTTGGGCAGCCGTGCCGACCAGGACCGCCGCGTCGACGAGCTCCTGGGCGAGGTTGGCCTGTCTGCGCGCGCTGCGGAGCTGTATCCCCACGAGTTCTCCGGTGGCCAGCGCCAGCGCATCGGCCTTGCCCGGGCGCTCGCTTTGAACCCCAAGCTCATCGTCGCCGACGAGCCGGTCTCGGCCCTCGACGTGTCGATCCAGGCGCAGATCTTGAATCTGATGCGCTCGCTCCAAGCGCGCCACGACCTCACCTACATCGTCATCTCACACGACCTGGCCGTCGTGAAGTACCTTGCCGACACGATCGGCGTGATGTACCTCGGCAAGCTCGTCGAGATCGGCCCTGCCGAGCAGGTCTACGCCAGTGCGGCGCACCCCTACACCCAGGGACTGATCGACACGATCCCGGTCCCTGACCCGGCCATCGCCAAGGCCAAGCGCGCCGGGGCGATGCAAGGCGAGCTTCCCTCGGCGATCTCGCCGCCGAGCGGCTGCCGCTTCCGCACCCGCTGCCCCTTCGCCCAGGACCGCTGCGCTGAGGAAGAGCCGCTGATGCGGCCCTTTGGCAACGAGCATCTCGCGGCGTGTCACTTCCCGCTGCAGACGCCGCTCGGCGCCGGCGCGCTCACGAGCACCGTCGCGCTCGGCACCAGCTAAGCACCGCCCGCTCGCCAAGCGGCGCCGACGCGCACTGTCCGTGGCGGCTTCGCGTCACCGCAGGCTCAGCGCCGCTGGAGACGGACCTCGAAGGCGTCGCGCAACGCGTCGCCCACGAAGTTGAAGGCGACGACTACGAGAACGATGGCGATCCCGACCGGGTAGATCTCCCACCAGTAGCCGTTCAGGGCGCCGTTCACGCCACTCGCCAGCATCGTGCCCCAGTCGGTCTGCGGCGAAGGAACGCCGAGGCCGATGAAGCCGAGGGCCGCAAGCAGCAAGATCGCGTCGGCGACCTGGAAGGTGGCGTTGACGACGATGGTCCCGACGGTGTTGGGGATGATGTGGCGAAGGACGATCCGCCGGCTGCCACCGCCCATCACGCGGACCGCTTGGACGTACTCGCGCACCCGCAGCGTCAAGGTCTCACCGCGCACCAACCGGGCGGGCGCGAGCCAAGAGGTGAAGCCGATCACCAAGATCAAGAGCCCGACCGAGGAATGGAAGATCACCGCGAGCGTGATCAGCAAGAACAGCAGCGGCACCGACAGCAAGATGTCCACGATGCGCATCATCAAGGCATCGACCCAGCCACCAAGGAAGCCTGCCGTCGCGCCCCAGAACACGCCGACGACCGTGGCGATGCCGGCCGCCGCGAAGCCGACCTCGAGGGAGGTCTGGCCCCCGAACATGATGCGGCCAAGCATGTCGAACCCGCTCGGGTCCGTGCCGAGCGGGTTCGCGCCGCCGGGCGGCGAGTTCTGCGTCGAGTTCAAGAGCGCGAGCTGGGTGCTCATCTGGTTTGTCGAGTAGAAGACCGGCCCGAGGAAGCAGAAGAGCACCATCAAGATGACGGATGCGGCGCCGACAACGGCGAGCTTGTGCTCGAGGAAAACAGCGAGGAGCTGGCGACCGAGCCCCCCGCCGCTCGCGGCCTCGCCACCCAGCGGGCTCGCCTCACCATGCACGGCCGCGGCGCGCTCTTCGTCGACCGCGCGCTGCAGCAGCGCCGGGTCCTGGCCTAGCGACACGTCCGGCTCCTTTCTCGGCCGTGCACAACAGGGCCTCCGCGCTCGGCCCGGGCACGCTCAGGCATAGCGCACGCGGGGGTCGACGACGGCGTAGAGCAGGTCTGCGATGAACGACCCCGCCACGACGGCCAAGGTCGCGACGAACGTCGTGCCGAGCAGCAGCGGCACGTCGGTGTTGAGCGCCGCCTGGGTCGTGAGCAGTCCCATGCCCGGATAGTTGAAAACCGTCTCGGTGATGAGCGCCCCGCCGACGATGTTCGGCAGCGACAGGCCGAGCAAGGTGATGATCGGGATCAGCGCGTTGCGCAGCGCGTGGAGGAACAGCACGCGCCAGCGCCCCGCTCCTTTGGCCCGAGCAGTTCGCACATAGTCTTCGGTCATCGCCTCCATCATCGACGAGCGCATGTACCGGCTGAACTGGGCGACCGTGATCGCCGCCAGGGTGACCACCGGCAGCACGAGGGCCCGGGGATCCGCCAGGATCCCACCGACCGAAGACGCCTGGGGCGCCGAGACCGAGAACCACTTGAGGTCGACGGCGAAATACATGATCAAGAGCGTGCCGAGCAAGAACGGCGGCATCGCGTAGAAGATGAACGCGAGGCCCGTCAAGGTGTAGTCGATCGGCCGATTGCGCCGCACCACCTGGAGCACCCCGAGGGGGATGGCAATCACCACGGCGAGCACGGTCGAGATGCCGACGAGCACCAGGGTCTTTGGCAGCCGTTCTTGGATGAGCGAGAGCACGCTCTGATTGTTCTTGTAGGAGTAGCCCAAGTTGAGGTGAAGCAGCAGCCCTCTCACGTATTGGTAGAACTGGTCCCACAGTGCCAGGTTGTAGCCGTTGATCTGGTTGAACTGCTGGATCTGCAGCGGCGTGGCACGTGGCCCGAGCGCGGCGCGCGCAGCTCCGCCAGGAATGATGTGGGAGAGCAGGAAGGTCAGCAGGGTCACGCCCAACAGGACGATGATGCTCTGACCGATCCGCCGAATGATGTAGCCGGTCACGGCCGTTTCCCTCTTCTCATCGCCGCCGCGATCCTCTCACGCGCCCGGCACCTTCACCCATGGAGCCGACGTCCCCGGTCGGAGCCGGCACGGGCTCCGACCGGGGACGTCATGCGCACCAACGAACTCGCTACTTGGTGTAGTGCCAGTACTCCGGGGTGATGGTCATCAGAGGGTTCTGCGGGGTCACGCCCTTCAGGTTCTTCTGCACCTCGGTCAGCTGGTAGGCCTCTTCTGGCTGCCACACGACCGGCAGCTGCTTGGCGAGGTAGTTCTGCCAGGTCTGGATCGTGGTGTTGCCGAAGTTGGTGCCCTTGATCAACTTGTCGTTGTAAGGGTTGCTGTAGGAGCCAACATTGGAGCCAGCACCGGTCTGGAACAGCACCTCACCGGTCGGGTAGTAGTCCGGTGAGTAGGTCCAACCGCCCGCCCAGTTCTCGAAGTCCCAGGTGCAGCTCGAGCCCGAGCAGGGCAGCGCGGTGCCGATGACCGTGTCGAACGTGGCGATCGACAGGTTCATCTTGATGCCGGCCTGCTCCCAGGACGCCTGCTCCGCCTGCATCTCCTGTGTCTGCACGGCGTTCGGCACCGAGTACTGGAGGTTGAAGTCGAGCTTGGTGCCCTTGGGTACTCCGCACTTGGCCGCAACACCACAGGTGCTGACCCCGCCCGGCTTGACGTCCCAGCCGTGTGACTTCAAGAGCTTGATCGCCTTCGAGGGGTTGTAGGGATACGGGGTGCCCTTCACGTACGTGGTCACAAAGTTGTTCGGGGGCAGCACGGGGACCGGGCCGTTGGTCGCCACGGCGTAGCCCTTGAACAGCTTGTTGATGTACAAGGGCTGGTCGACCAACA
Organism: Actinomycetes bacterium; assembly: GCA_021809805.1. Lineage (GTDB taxonomy): Bacteria > Actinomycetota > Acidimicrobiia > Acidimicrobiales > Bog-793 > JAKABX01. Next base: position 22,982 of record JAJZKA010000022.1, on the reverse strand, counting down.
TCTGCATCGCCTGGCGGAAGTACAACTGGCGGAAGATCTTGCCGGTTTGGCCGTTGTTGCTCGTCGAGTTGAAGTTATAGGGGAAGTAGTTGATCCCCCACGGGTACCACGGCGAGACGTTGAAGTTCGACAGCCGCGGGTTGTTCTGCCCCGGCGTGATCGGGTTCTTCGCCTGCGCCGTCACGTCCTCATAAGGCAGATAGCCGACCGTGATCTTGCCACCCACCAGCGCGTCGAACTCCGAGGCGGCCGAGGTGTAGGGCAGCTCCACGAAGTGCGCGAGGTAAGGCTTCTGGGGACCCGTGTAGCTCTTGTTCGGCGCAAAGGCCGCGTAGCCGTTCGGGTTGAACGAGGTCAGGTGCCATGGCCCATCGACCACCTGCCACAACGGGTTGGTGGCGTAGCCGCTGAGCGAGTTGTTCGGCGCCTTGGGGTTGGTCGGATCGTAGCCCGACTGGCGGGACAGGTAGGTGAAGACCGCCGCGCAGGACTTCGCCGCGGGAGAGGCCGGGGTCACCGTCGTCCCCTTCTTGCTCGTCGTCTGGTGGACCACCACCGAGGCGTACGAGGCCGTTGCGCACGCCGCGGCACCGGGCTTTTGGCCCTTGGCCGTCACGTCCCAGGCCATTGGCAGCGGGGTGATCTGGCCGAGCTCGTTGTAGGTGAACCAGTACGGGTTGACCGCGCCCTTCAGCTTGAAAGTCACCGAGTTGCCGCTGCCAGTGACCGACGCCAGGTCGTCGGGGATCGTGCCCGCCGCGTAGCCGGCCCAGCTGAGCTTGTCGACCTTCAACATGTTCATCCAGAACACGACATCCTGGGCCGTCACCTTCTCACCGTCGGACCACTTGTAGTTCTTCAGCGAGAAGGTGACCTCGGTGTTGCCGTGGGAATAGACGGGACTGCTGCCGATCGACAGCCCGAGGTTGAGCGCCGGGCTGGTCCCCTTGCCGAACCAGTACAACGGCCGGTACATGAGGTACTGGAACTGCGAGATGTTCGTGACGCTAAAGAACTGGATCGGCATGAACGGGAAGATGTAGTTCGGCGTCGCGCCGGCACCCTCGGCGAAGTACGCGGTCCCGCCGCTCTTGGCCTTGGCGATTCTCGCCGACGGGGTCGCAGCGGAGCTGACCCCGCCGTAGGCCGCCAGGCCTAGCATCGAGACGGTCGCTATCGCGGTCGTGGTGACCGCGGCGCGGCGCTTGCGAGCACGTTCCATCGCTTCCTCCTATCGCCAACGTGCCCCCATGTGACGCCCCCGCTCCCCTTCCGACGGCGAGCGCGCAGAGCGTAGCTCTCCTACGCCGCCCGGACCTGGAAGAGCGGGGAAATGTGCGCGCCCACTCGCGCGCCGCATGAAATTAGCGACGCTGCAGGCGGACGTCCAAGCTGTCACGCAGCGCGTCGCCGATGAAGTTGAAGGCGACGACGGTCAAGACGATCGCGATCCCCGCGGGATACAGCTGCCACCAATACCCATCGAAGATCACCGTGGTGCCGTTGGAGAGCATGCCGCCCCACGTGGGCGTGGTGTTCGGGAGGCCGAGGCCGAGGTAGCTGAGCGCGGCGAGGGCCAAGATGGCGTCCGCGATCAAAAATGACGTGTTCACGACGATCGTGCCGATCGCGTTCGGCACGATGTGGCGCAGCACGATGCGCCGTTGGCTGCCGCCGGCGACCCTGACGGCCTGGACGTACTCGCGCGTCCGGAGCGACAGCGCCTCGCCACGGACCAGCCGAGCAGGACCGAGCCAGGAGATGAAGCCGAGCACGGCGATCATGAGCGGCAGGTTCGGGCTGAAGATCGCCGACAGCAAGATGAGCAGGAACAGCGTCGGCAGCGAGTAGAGCGCGTCGACGAGCCGCATCATGACGGCGTCGACCGCGCCGCCGGCCACCGCCGAGACGGCACCGTAGATGGTCCCGAAGATCGCCGCGCACAGCCCCGCGGCGAGCCCGATCTCGATCGAGCTCTGCCCGGCCACCATCAAGCGGCCGAGGACGTCGAAGCCCTCGCCGTCGGTCCCGAGCAGGTGGGCGCTGCTCGGCGGGTAGTTCGAGTTCACTGGGTTGACCGTGATCTGGTTCGTCACATACAGGTGCGGACCGACGAAGGAGAAGAGGACGAGCAGGATGAAGATCACGAGCCCGGCGATCGCCAGCTTGTTCTCAAAGAAGGTCGCGGCGGTGAGGCGGAGCATGCTGCCGACCGGGCGGGCCTCCCCGGCGTCGGCATGCGCGGCCGCGTCGGCGTCGAGGCTCTCCTCGCCGGCCTCGAAGCCGGGCTTGTCCGGGGCAGCGGTGCCCTCCATCACCGGGCGGGACATCAGTAGCGGATCCTCGGGTCCAAGATCGCGTAGCCGATGTCCGCGATCAGATTGCCGATGATCACGCCGACGGCGGCGACGAGGGTGAGGCCGAGCAGCACCGAGAAGTCCTCCGAGCCCGCCGACTGGATGAACAGCAGACCGACGCCGGGGTAGTTGAAGACCTGCTCGGTGATCACCGCGCCGCCGAGAACGGCGGGAACCGACAGGCCGATCAACGTGGCCATCGGGATCAGCGAGTTCCGCAGCGCGTGGCGGAACAGGATCGCCTTGCGGCTCACCCCCTTGGCCCGCGCCGTGCGGATGTAGTCCTGGGCGAGGCTGTCGATCATCGCCGAGCGCATATAGCGGCTGTAGGCGGCGATGCTCACGAGCGCGAGGTTGACCACCGGCAGCACGAGGCCCTTCGGGTCCGAGAGGATCTGGCCGACCGAGGTCCCCTCGGGCGCCGTCGGCGGGAGCCAGTGCAGCGAGATCGCGAAGACCTCGATGAGGATGATGCCGAGCCAGAAGGTCGGGAACGAGTACAGGATGAACGAGGCGCCGGTGAGGGCGTAGTCGTCGACCTTGTTCCGCCGGACCGCCTGGAGGATCCCGAGCGGGATGGCGACGATGATCGCCAGGCCATAGGCGAGGCCGACGAGGAGGATCGACTTCGGGAACCGCTGGGCGAAGAGCTGGGCCACCGAGGCGTTCTGGATGTAGGAGAAGCCGAGGTTCCCGTGCGCCAGCTTGTCGATATAGACCCAGAACTGATACCAGACCGGCTTGTTGAACCCGTTCAGGCGGTCAAAGGCAGCCACCGCGGCAGGCTGCGCGCGCACCCCGAGCTCGGCGCGAGCTGGATTTCCCGGAAGCATGTGGAACAGCAGGAACATGAACACGGTGACGATCAGCAGCACGATGACCGACTGTCCGAACCGCCTGATGAGATAACCGATCAACCGCGTGGCTCCCGGGAGACTTGCTGCGGGCAGGCCACCGGGCCCCGGAAAGCTCCGGGGCCCGGTTGGTGCCCTGCTACTGCATTGTGCGAAGTGAGCTCAGGTTACTTCGTGAAGTACCAATACTGGGGCTCGATGTAACCGAAGGCGCCGTCGAACTCGCTCACGTCGCCGTAGCCGGTGAAGTTCTTCGCCGTGGCGAAGATGTTGTCCGGCACGGGCTGCCAGATCCACGGCTCCTGGGTGATCGTGAGGTTCTCGTAGGCCATGTAGGGAGCCAGCGAGCTCGCCGTCGTGCTCTGGGCGATGTACTTGTCGAGCAGTGCGTTCGAGTAGCCACCGGCATTGAAGGCGCCGCCGGTGTTGAGGAGCCCGAAGCCGCCGGGGAACGTCGACTCGCTGATGCCGCCGTACTCGCCGAGCTGCCACTGGCAGGTCGGCGCGTTCTTGTCCTTGGGCAGGACGCACTGCTGGACCTGGGAGATGACCGTGTTGAAGTTGGCCGTCCGCGGGTTGATCTGCACGCCAGCCTGGCGGGCGTCGGACTGGAACAGGTCCGTGTCCTCCTGCAGGATCTGGTTGCCGCTCGAGTAGAGCAGGTTCAGCGAGAGCGTCTGGCCCTTGGCCACCCCCGCGCCACACCCGGCTGCGCCGCCACGGACGCAGACGTCGACGCCACCGGCATGAATCTTCCAGCCGTGCGCCTTGAGCAGCTTCTCGGCCGCCGACACCGAGTACGGGTAGGGGTTGTGCGACAGCTGGGGCGACACGAAGGGGTTGCCCTTCGGGTACACCGGCGTCGCCCCGTAGGTCGGGATCCCGTAGCCGGACATGAAGTGGGCGATCATGGTCGTCTGGTCCGTGAGGCGGGCGAGCACCTGGCGCATGTAGGTCTGGCTCAAGATCGGCCCGACCTGCGGGTTCTTCGTGTTGGGAATGATGTAGTCAAATCCCCACGTCGGAACCTTGGTGATGTTGTAGCCCTCGGCCTTCACCGACGGGATCGCCGGGATGTCCTGGGTCGGGACGTAGCCGTAGTCGATCGTCGAGGTTCCAGCCTTCAGCGAGGTGAACTCGGCAGTGTCGCTCGTGAAGGGGATCTCCTCGAACTTCGCCGCGTAGGGCTTGGGGCCCCAGTAGTGCTTGTTCGGGACGAAGACGTCCGGCGAGCTCGCACCGCCGAAGCTCTGCAGCGTCCAGGCGCCGTCGACGACCTTCCACAGCGGGTTGCTCGCGTACGTCGAGGTGTTCGCGGCCTGCTTCTGGAGGAAGGCGAGGACCGCCTTGGCACCGGCGGGCGTCTGGTCATAGTTGCCGACCTTGCCGTTCGGCGAGGTCTTGTCCCAGGCCTGCTGGGGCAACGGGGTGATGTAGCCGATGCCGTTGTCGTCGTAGTACGTCGGGTTCATCGGCGACTTCAGCGTGAAGCGGATCGTCTTGGGGTTCACGATCTGCACCGACTTCAAGTTGTACGGGAACTGCGTGGGGCCGGAGTAGTTGCCCCACGTGGTGCCCATCGCCTTGGCGAGGTTGATGTAGAAGGTGAGGTCCCGCGCCGTCACCGGCACGCCGTCGGACCACTTGGCGTTCTTCAGCTTGACCGTCGCGACCGTGTCGTTGCTCGACCACACGGGCTGGTACGCCATCGAGTGGTTGTAGTCGAGGGTCGGCTGCGTCGGCGAAGGCTGGTAAAGCTCCTGGTACATCAAGTTGATGAACTGGCTGTTGTTGTACAGGCTCTGGTTCGCCGTACTGGTCTCAGGGAAGATGTAGTTCGCGGGCGTCCCTGGGCCCTCGGCGTACTTGATGGTCCCGCCGTAGATCGGCTTGGCCTTGCCCGTCGCCGCCTTGGCCTTGGTGGCCCCGGCTGCGGTCGCACTTCCCGCGAGGCCGATGCTTGTTCCGGCGACGAGCGCCGCGCCCACCGCCGTGCTGGCGAGAATCACCCGCCGGCGTTTTCCTGCTCCCATTTACCCCTCCCTGCACTCGTGCCGGACATGCCGGCTCCCCTCCCCGGGGATTGATTCCAGGCAACGCTAGCGCCCGCGTGACCAGCGGGGCCAAGATCGTCGTTAACAGTTCGTAATGTTCCGCCTCGCGGACGTCCCATCTGCCTGATGAGGCATGGGTTCACGATGCACGGCACCGACGAGATCGCGGACCGCGGCCACGCCGTGACGCTCGCACCAGGCGACGATCTCGCCCAGCACCCGCAACGCAGCTTTCGGCTCCGCAAAGGTGGCGGTCCCGACCTGCACCGCGTCGGCACCCGCGAGCAGGAGCTCGATGGCGTCCTCGCCGCTCAGCACGCCACCGACCCCGAAAATGCCCGTTGTTGGGAAGGCGCGCCGGCACTCAAAGACCGAGCGCACGGCAATGGCGTGCAGCGCGGGGCCAGACAGACCTCCGCTTGCGGCGCCGAGCACGGGCCTGCGGCGCTCGAGGTCGATCGCCATCGCCGGCAAGGTGTTGATCAAGGTGAGGCCGGCCGCCCCGGCAGCGAGCGCGGCGCCGGCGACCTCGACGAGATCGGGTGCGGTGGCCGACAGCTTGGCGAACAGCGGCCGCCTCGCCCCGGCGGCTGCGGCGATCACCGCAGCGGTCGACTCGGCCGACTGGGCGAACATCTTGCCCCCCTCGGCGCGGTTTGGGCACGAGACGTTCACCTCGAGCGCCACGACCGCAGACGGCGCGACCGCGAACAGCTCGGCGCCGCGGGCGAAGTCGTCGACCGTCGTACCCCACAACGATGCGATCACCCGTGCGCCGCTGCGCTCGAGGGCGGGGAGCACGTGTTCGATCCAAGCCGGGATCCCGGGCCCCTGCAGCCCGACGCTGTTGAGCATCCCGCCCGCCACAGGGTGCACCCGCGGCGCGGCGTTGCCCGGCCACGGCGCGCAAGAAAGCGACTTGACGACGAGCGCGCCGAGCTCGGACAGATCGAAATAGGCGGCGAGCTCAGCCCCGTGGCCCGCCGTGCCCGCCGCCGTCGCGACCGGGTTAGGCAGTTCGATCGGCCCGACGCGCGTCGCCAGCTCAACGGGCTGGCGGCTCATGATTGCGGAGGAAAGGCCTCGCCACCTCCCGCCGCGGCGTGGTGCTCTTGCAGGCTCTTCACGCTGAGGCCAAAGCGCCGCCACTCGGCGATGCCCGCCGCGGCCGCACGGGCCGCGGCGACGGTCGTGAGGATCGGCACATCGGCCTGCGAAGCGGCGTGGCGGATCGAGGCACCATCCGCGCGCGGCCCGCGGCCTTTGGGGGTGTTGACCACGATCGTCACCTCGCCGCTGCGCACGAGGTCCAACAGCTCCACCCGCCCGCGCCCGCCGTTGCTCCCGACCTTTTCGACCACACTCGCCACCGGCACGCCCTCGGCGGCAAAGAAGGTCGCCGTTCCTTCGGTGGCGGCGATGCCAAAGCCGAGATCGACGAGCGCCCGGGCAGCGAGCACCCCCTGGGCCTTGTCCCGATCGGCTAGGGAGAACAGGGCCGTGCCCCCATCGGGCAGCGGGGTGCCCGCCGCGATCTGGCTCTTGGCAAAGGCGAGCCCGAAGCTCGGCGCGATCCCCATCACTTCGCCGGTCGAGCGCATCTCGGGACCCAAGAGCGCGTCCACCTCGGGAAAGCGAGAGAAGGGCAGCACCGCCTCCTTCACGCTCACCTGGCCCGTCTGTGACCAGCCCGCGTCGGGGGCGAGCATGCCCTCAGCTCGCAGGTCGTCCAAAGTCGCACCGACGATCACACGCGCCGCGATCTTGGCAAGCGGGGTCCCCGTGGCCTTGGCGACGAAGGGCACCGTGCGCGAGGCCCGCGGATTGGCCTCGATCACGAAGACCTGCCCGAGCTTCACGGCATACTGCACGTTCAGCGGGCCCTGCACCCCGAGCGCCTCGGCGATCTCGCGCGTGTAACGCTCGATCACCGCGATGGTCTCGCCAGACAGCGTCTGGGGCGGCAGCGCGCACGCCGAGTCGCCCGAGTGCACACCCGCCTCCTCGACGTGCTCGAGCACCCCGCCGATCAGGACCTCACCGGTCCGGTCGCGGATCGCGTCGACGTCGACCTCGACGGCATCTTCTAAGAAGCGGTCGACGAGCACCGGGCGCTCGGCCGACAGCCCGCCCTCGCGCCCAAGCGAGCCCGCCGGGCCACCCGAGACGGCGTCGAATCCGGCGAGCTCGGCCATTGCCGAGGCGAGCCGGTCGTCGTCGTAGACGATCTCCATCGCCCGGCCGCCAAGGACGTAGCTCGGCCGGACGAGGACCGGGTAGCCGACGCGTGCGACAACCTCGCGGGCCTCCTCGATACTGCGCACCGTGCCGCCCGCCGGCTGAGGGATCTCCAGGCGCGCGCAAAGCGCCGACCACGCCTCGCGGTCCTCGGCGAGGTCGATCGAGGAGGCGGAGGTGCCGAGCACCAAGGACTCAGGAAGGCGCCCGGCGAGCTTGAGGGGGGTCTGGCCGCCGAGCGCGAGGATCACGCCTGCCACGCCGCCGGCACCGGCCTCCTGCTCGGCCGCGATCACCGCGAGGACGTCCTCCTCGGCAAGCGGCTCGAAGTACAGGCGGTCCGAGGTGTCGTAGTCGGTCGAGACGGTCTCGGGATTGCAGTTCACCATCACCGTCTCATAGCCAGCGGCACGCAGCGCGAGGGAGGCGTGCACGCAGCAGTAGTCGAACTCGATGCCCTGGCCGATGCGGTTGGGTCCCGAGCCCAAGATGAGGACCCGAGGCCGCGATGCTGGACGCACCTCGTCCTCGTCCTCATAGGTCGAGTAGTAGTACGGCGTCTCGGCAGCGAACTCGGCCCCGCAGGTGTCGACGGTCTTAAAGGTCGGCCGCACGCCCAGCGCGAGGCGCGCCGCGCGCACGTCCTCCTCGCGCTCGCCGGTGAGGTGGGCGACCTGCGCGTCGGAGAAGCCGAGGTGCTTCAGCTCGAGCCATCGCCCGGCGTCGAGCGCTGCGAGCTCAGCCCCCTCAAGGGACCGGCGGGCGGCGACGATCTCGGCGATGCCATGTAAGAACCACGGGTCGATACCGGTCGCCTCAGCGACCCGCTCGACCGGCACCTCGCGGCGGATCAGCACCTCGAGCTGGAAGGGGCGCTCGGGGGTCGGTAGCGCGGCACGCTCGAGCAGCTCATCGGTCTCGAGCCGGTCGTACGCGGCCTCGCCAGCATCGGCGTTGAGCCCGGCCCGGCCCTGCTCGAGGCCGCGAAGCGCCTTTTGCAGCGACTCGGGGAACGTGCGCCCGATCGCCATCACCTCGCCGACGCTCTGCATCCGGGTGCCAAGACGGTCCGGGGTGCCCGGCAGCTTCTCAAAGGCCCAGCGCGGGATCTTGGTGACGACGTAGTCGATCGTCGGCTCGAAGCTCGCGGGTGTGGCCTTGGTGATGTCGTTCGCCACCTCATCAAGGCGGTAGCCGACGGCGAGACGCGCCGCGATCTTGGCGATCGGGAAGCCCGTCGCCTTGGAGGCGAGCGCCGAAGAGCGAGAGACGCGGGGGTTCATCTCGATCACGAGCTGCTCGCCGCTCCTCGGGTCGACGGCGAATTGGATGTTCGAACCGCCGGTCTCGACGCCGACACGGCGAATGCACGCGAAGGCGGAGTCGCGCATCAGCTGGTACTCGGGATCCGACAGGGTCTGTGCGGGAGCAACCGTGATCGAGTCGCCGGTATGAACGCCCATCGGGTCGAAGTTCTCGATCGAGCAGACGACGACGCAGTTGTCGGCGCCGTCGCGCATCAGCTCGAGCTCATACTCCTTCCAGCCCGCGATCGAGCGCTCGACGAGGATCTCGGTGATCGGGCTCGCCGCCAGCCCGGCGGCAGCCAGCTTCACCAGCTCGTCGCGGTCGTTCGCGATGCCGGTCCCGGCGCCACCGAGGATGAACGAAGGGCGGATCATCAGCGGGAAGCCGATCGACTCGCCGACCGCGAGGGCCTCCTCGAGGGTGTGCGCGAAGCCGGACTCGGGACAGGCCAGGCCGATCTCGGTCATCGCCTTCTTGAAACGCTCGCGGTTCTCGGCGGTCTGGATCGCCTCGCTCTTGGCGCCGATCAGCTCGACCCCGTTCGCCGCGAGCACGCCGCGATCGGCGAGACCCATCGCCAAGTTGAGCGCCGTCTGGCCGCCCATCGTCGGCAATAGCGCATCGGGGCGCTCGCGCTCGATCACCGCGGTCAGCACGTCGAGCGAAAGAGGCTCGATGTAGGTGCGGTCCGCGAGCTCGGGGTCGGTCATGATCGTCGCCGGGTTCGAGTTGACGAGCACGACGCGATAGCCCTCTTCGCGCAGCACCCGGCAAGCCTGCGTGCCGGAGTAGTCGAATTCGCAGGCCTGTCCGATGACGATCGGCCCCGAGCCGATGACGAGGATCGACTCGAGGTCGTTTCGACGGCTCACGCTGCTCCTTGCATCATGCGCACGAACTCGGCGAACAGGTAGCGAGCGTCGTGGGGCCCTGGGCTTGCTTCGGGGTGGTACTGCACCGAGAAGCAGCGCATCGCGGGGACAGCGAGCCCCTCAATCACCCCATCGTTCAAGTTGACGTGGGTGACGTCGGCGCCACTCACGCTGTCGGCGGCGACGGCATAGCCGTGGTTCTGGCTGGTCACCTCGACGACGCCGTTCGCCAGGCGCTTGACGGGATGGTTGCCACCGTGATGGCCGAAGGTCAGCTTGTAGGTGCTCCCACCGAGCGCGCTCGCCAGCAGCTGATGCCCGAGGCAGATGCCGAAGATCGGCACCTTGGCGAGCAGCTGGCTCAGCTCGTCAACAAGTCCCCCGAGCGCGGCGGGGTCGCCCGGACCATTGGAGAGAAAGACGCCGTCGGGGTGGCGCGCCAGCACCTCGCTCGCGGGCGTCGCCGCCGGCACGACCTCGACAGTGGCATGGGCGGCGAGGCCCGCCACGATGCTCCGTTTGATCCCGTAGTCGAGGGCAACGATCGACAGCGGCCCGCTCCCGGCTCGATACGGCGTCTTCGTGGTCACGCTGCCCACAAGGTCCTGGCCCTCGGTCCCCGGCTCGGCGCGCGCCGCAGCGTGCAGCGTTGCCTCGTCTGCGACGCCCAGCGCGCAGCACATCGCGCCGGCCTCGCGCAGGTGGCGCGTCAGCCGACGCGTATCGACCCCGCTGATCCCGCCGAGGCCATGCGCGGCGAGATAGTCCTCGAGATTGCCCTCGGCGCGCCAACTGCTCGGGCGGTGGACGAGGTCGCGCACCACGATCGCGCGCACCTGAGGGTGATCGCTCTCTTCGTCCGCGGCGTTGATGCCGTAGTTGCCGATGTGGGGGTAGGTGAAGGCGACCACCTGCCCGGCATAAGAGGGATCGGTGATCACCTCTTGGTAGCCGGACATGACCGTGTTGAACACGAGCTCACCGGTGGCGACCGTCCCCTCGGCACAAAGCGCCCCGAAGGCCCGGCCCCGAAAGACCGTTCCGTCCGCCAAGACCAACAATGCTTCGGGGCACTCGTGTCGCACCGGGCTTGCGGCCATCTCGCTCCCCTTCATCGTTGTGCCTTCCCGTCGATCACCACCGGCTCGCCGTGCACCAGCGTGTGCCGGACCTTGCCCGTCAGCCATCGCCCGCCAAAGGGCGTGTTGGCGCTGCGACTCGCCGAGCGCTCCGGCTCGACGAGGACGCGCTCGGCTGGGTCGAAGACGCAAAGCTGCGCCGGCCGGCCGGCCGCGATCGGTCCGCCGTGCGCGCCCAGCCCGGCGATGCGCGCCGGTTGGACGGTAAAGAGCGAGAAGAGGCGAGCCGCCGAGATCAGCCCCGACTCGACGAGCGCCCCCCAGGCCACCGAGAGCGCAGTCTCGAGCCCGAGCATCCCCGGCGGAGCATCCTCGAGCGGCGCCTCCTTGGCTTCGCGGGGATGGGGGGCGTGATCGGTGGCGATCGCATCGATCAACCCGTCCGCGCAGGCGCGGCGGAGCGCGGCGACGTCCCCCTCGCTGCGCAGGGGAGGGTTCACCTTGAACACCGCGTCGAAAGACGACAGCTCCGCATCGGTGAGGCTGAGATGGTGCGGGGTCACCTCGGCGGTGACCGGAAGGCCTTCGGCACGGGCTTCGGCCAACAGCCGGATCGAGCCCGCGGTCGACAGGTGCAAAAAGTGCATCGGCGTGCCGGTCAAGCGCACGAGCGCCAGGTCGCGCGAGAGCATCACCTCCTCGGCCAGCGCCGGCTGGCCCGGGACGCCGAGCCGGCTCGACCAGGCACCCTCGTGCATCAAGCCGCCCTTGGCGAGGCTCGCATCCTCGCAGTGCTCGGCGAGGACGACACCGAGATCGCCCGCGTACTCAAGCGCCCGGCGCAGCAACCCGGCGTCTTGCACGCCGGCGCCATCATCGGTAAACAGTCGCACGCCGAGCTCGGCGAGCTCCGCGAAGGGCACCAGGCGCTCACCGGCGCGCCCGACCGTGATTGCGGCGGCGACGGCGACGTCGACGAGCGCCCCGTGTGCAAGGGCGCGCACGTCTCGCACCACCGAGGCGCAGTCGATCGCTGGCGTCGTGTTGGGCATCGCCACGACGGCGCTGTAGCCGCCGAGCGCAGCGGCACGGCTGCCGGACTCGATTGTCTCTGCCTGCTCGGCGCCCGGTTCACGCAGGTGCGTATGCAGGTCCACCAGCGCAGGAGCGACGAGGCATCCGCCGGCATCCAGCACGAGCGCCCCGGGCGGAACCCCGAGCGACTCCTCGACAACCTGCACGATGCCGGCACCGACGAGCACGTCGGCGCGGTGCACGCCGGTTGCATCCACGACCTCACCGCCGCGGATCACGACGGAACCGCCCGCGCTCATCGCTCCGCCCGGTCTGCCAGGCCCTCGAGCGGTGCGGGGGCGCCGCCTGCCGGCTCGAGGAGGTGAAAGAGCACAGCCATGCGGACGGCGACACCGTTGCGCACCTGACGCGTGACGCGAGCACGCTCGGAGGAGGCGACGGCAGCATCGATCTCCACGCCGCGGTTCATCGGACCAGGATGGAGCACCACGGCGCCCTCTTTCATCCTCATGGCGCGCTCGGTGCTCAGGCCAAAGCGGGTGGCGTACTCGCGCAGCGACGGCAGCAGGCCGGCGCTCATCCGCTCGAGCTGCAGGCGCAGGAGGTAGATGGCATCCATCTCGCCGACCAGCGCGTCGAGCTCGGCGCCGGCGCCCACAATCGGCCAGCCCTCGAGCGAGCACGGCATCAAGGTGGCCGGTGCCACCAGGTGGACCTCAGCCCCGAGCGCGGACAGGGCGAGCACGTCCGAACGGGCGACGCGCGAGTGGCGCACGTCGCCGACGATCGCCACCTTCAGGCCGCAAAGGTCCTCCGGCGGCCGGCCGCCGGCGCGCTCGGCGAGCACTTCCCGCAAGGTAAAGCAGTCGAGCAGGGCTTGGGTGGGGTGCTCGTGCTGGCCGTCGCCAGCATTGACCACTGCCGCGCGCACCCAGCGGGCGACCTGGTGCGGCGCTCCGGCGGAATGGTGGCGCACCACCATGACGTCGATGCCCATCGCATCGAGCGTCTCGACGGTGTCGCGCAACGACTCTCCCTTGGCCATCGACGAGCCAGAGACACTAAAGCTCATCGTGTCCGCCGACAGCCGCTTGGCGGCGGTCTCGAACGACAGGCGGGTGCGCGTCGAGGCCTCGAAGAACAAGGTGGCGACCGTGCGGCCGCGCAGCGTGGGCACCTTTGGAATCGGCCGGTCGACGACCTCGGCGAACGAGTCAGCCAGCGCGAGCAGCTCGATCAGCTCGTCCCGCTTGAGATCGGCGATCGACAGCAGGTGGCGCCGGACGCCAACCAGCGCGCTCGTCACGGCGTCACGAGGTCGCCGATCGCGACCCCCTGCTCGCTGACCTCGACGAGCTCATCGAGGCGAGTCGGCAGGTTCTTGCCGACAAAGTCGGGGCGGATCGGCAGCTCGCGGTGGCCGCGGTCGACCATCACCGCCAACTGGACCGCTCGGGCACGTCCGAAGTCCGCCAGCGCATCGAGAGCGGCGCGAACGGTCCGGCCGGTGAACAGCACGTCGTCGACGAGCACCACTACCTTGCCGGTGAGGTCATGGTCGAGGTGCGTTGCCGCCTGGGGCAGCACCGGCCGCAGGGTGACATCGTCGCGATACAAAGCGGCGTCGAGCGTCCCAAAGGGGACCTCATGGCCCGCGATCTCGCTGAGCAGCCCGACGAGGTGACGCGCCGGGGGTACCCCACCGGCGTGCAGACCGACGACGACGAGGCCCTCGGTGCCGTGATTGCGCTCGATCACCTCATGGGCGATACGCACGAGCGCCCGGCGGACGTCGGCACCGTCCATCACGACGGCACGCGGGCGGAACACGCGCCCATCGGCGCGCGCCCTCCGCCGTTCGGTTGTGGCCACAGGATGGCTCCCTCGTCCGTACGGGCCTCACGGGACCCGTTTCACGTCCGCTCCGATCTTACCGGCGCCGGCCGCGCCCGCAAGATCCGCCTTGGTTGGCCCGCCCACGCGCCACATGAGCGCTCCGGTGTCCCAACACCTCCGGCCGCGGAGCGCGCGGGCCCCCGCCGAAGCGGGGGCCCGACCTTCCCTGCATCCGACCGGCCCAATGGCCGCCCGGCTCCGCGGAACGGCTCGCGACCGGCTCGTCAGTGCCGCTCGCCGGTCTCAGCGGTGAGGCGCACCGATTCGCCGTCGGTACCGACCGAAATGCGCCGCGGTCGAGCGTGCTCGGCGACCGGGATGGCGATGTTCAACACGCCGTCCTCATAGCGAGCCTCGATCTTGGAAGTGTCGAGGTTGTGGCCAAGAAAGAGCTGGCGGCTGAAGCTGCCGTAGACGCGCTCGGCCACGAGCGTGTCGACCTCGCCGCTGAACTCAGGAACCGGGCGCTCCGCCTTCACGGTGAGCACGTTGTCCTCGACGGTGAGCTCGATCGCCTCGGACCGTACCCCGGGCAAGTCGACGCGGACGAGGAACTGATCGCCCTTGCGGTAGGCGTCAATTGGCATAGACATGGTCGACCGCCCGATGGACGGACCCCAGACCTGCTGGAAGAGCCGATCGACCTCGCGGAACGGGTCGGTGCGAAGTAGCGCCATGATCACCACTCCTTGCGTGCTGAATCCTTATGGCATTGCAGCCACTAATCATTAGTGGCTAGCACTCAGGATAGCACTCTCACCCGGCGAGTGCTAGCGCGCCGCCCCCAGGATCGCCTCGACGGCCTCGGCAACCGTGTCGGCGATGTGGTCGGGGTGGAGCGCGCGCAACGGCCATCGGCGGCCCCGGCGCATCCAGACCGTCCGCATCCCCGCCGCCCAGGCGCCACCGACATCGGTCGCCGGGGCGTCGCCGACCATGAAGGCGACCTCGGCCTCTTCGAGGCTGGTCCCGCAGCGGCGCGCCGCCTCGACGAAGATCGCCCGGTTCGGCTTTTCGACGCCGACCTCCGCCGAGACGACAATGGCGTCGAAGCACGTCGCAAGCCCAGCGCGCGCCAGCTTGTCGTGCTGGCTCACCGGACCGTTCGTGACGAGCGCGACGCGCCATGACTGTGCGCGCAGCCGCGCGAGCTCGTTCGCCGCCCCGGCGGCCGGCGCGACGAAGCGGGGGTATTCGGCGCGGTACTGGCCGATCAGCGCGCCGGTCTCCTCGGCGAGCCCGAGCGCCTCGCGCGCCGGGCCGAAGACCTCCTCGCGCGTCGCGAACCCGTCGTCGTCAAGGCGGACCAAGTGCGCGACCGCCTCCTCGCCGAGGCCCCGCGCTGCACAGAAGTCCGATGCCCAGGCCGCGAAGGCCGCCTGACGGTCGATCAAGGTGTTGTCGAGATCGAAGCAGGCGAGGCGAGCGGGGGGCACCGGCTCAGGCGAGCTCCAGCTGCTCGCCACCAAAACGCACTCCGAGCGGTTCCAGCAGGACCTGTCGCGGGCCCGCGTCCACCACGCCGGCGCGCAGCGCGCTGAGGCCGTGCGCCGCCGCCAGCGCGACGGCCCGGCCGGCCGCGCCCGGCGCGAGGTAAAGCGCGAAGCCAGCACCCATGTTCAAGGTGCCGTAGGCCTCGGCGGGCGCGAGGTCGGCGTGCTCGACGATGAAGGCCAGCACCTCGGGAACCTCGGGCAGGGCCTCGATGCGATAGGTGAGCTCGCGCTGGGCGCGCATCAGCTTGCGCAGGCCGTGACCGGTGATGTGGCTGGCGTAGTGCAGCGGGAGCCCGTCTTCGAGCAGCGCCCGGACGAGCGCCACGTAACTGTGGCTCGGCGCGAGGAGGGCGGCACCGAGGCTCGCCCCGCTCTCAAGGCGGTGCTCGAGGCGGTCGGGCAGGTGGCGGGCGACCTGGCGGGCCAAGCTGGCTCCGTTGGCGTGCAGACCGCTCGAGGCGACGAGGACGATCTCGTCACCAGGCTCGAGCGCCTCGCCGCAAAGCGGCGCCCGATCCTCGGGGACGATGCCGATCGCGGACCCGGCGAGGTCGACCTCGTCCGGCGCCACGAGCCCTGACAACGTGGGGGACTCACCGCCGCCCCAGACCGCTCCGGCATCGACGCATGCGCGGCGCCAACCCTCGACGAGCGAGGCGTGCCGGCTGCCCGCATACCAACCCGCCGAGCCGGTCGCGAAGTAGGCATTGACGACGAGCGGCAGGGCGCCCACACAGATGAGGTCGTTCACCACCGCGGCGACGGTGTCGTAGCCGATTGCGGCAAAGTGGTCCTGCCCGCTCGCCTCCTCGATCTCGCGCGCCAACATCGACTTCGTCCCGAGGCACTCGAGCACGAAGCCGAGCCGCAGCCCGCCCACTTCGATGACCTGCGCGGGCTCACCGCGCGAGGCGTCGGAGAAGACCGCTCCGGCGGGAAGGCGGACCGCCGAGGTGGAACGCGCCGCGGCAAGCGCGAGGCGCTTGGCCGCGTCCAGCGTGGCGTAGTCGACCCCCGCTTCGCGGTAGGCCGCCGACTCGGGCGCGCCGGCCTCGCGGCTCACGCCGGGTTCGCCTGCCGGGCCCGGAGCCTGGGCGCGAGCGTCGCCAGGACGCCGTTCACGAAGCGGCCCGAGTCTTCGGTCGAGTAGTCCTTGGCGAGCTGGACCGCCTCGTCCAAGACGACGGCAACGGGCACTTCGGAGCGCTCGAGCAACTCAAACACGGCGATCCGCAGGACCTGGCGGTCGATCGAGGGCATTCGCTCGAGGCGCCACCCGCTCGCCGCGCCGGCGATCAGCTCGTCGATGTCGCCCTGGCGGCGCCCGACGCCCTCGGCGAGCGCGCTCGCGTAGGGCTCGGGCGCGAGCGGCAGGCGAGCGACCACCACGTCGGGCCGCTCGGACTTGGACTCAGCCTCATAGAGCAGCCCAAGCGCCCGCTCCCGGGCGCGGTGGCGCGCACCGGCGAGTGGGGCGCTGTCGGCGCCGTGGTGCGACTCAGGCCCGGGTGAGGTATTCACCGGACCGCGTGTCCACCTTGATGCGGTCCCCCGGGTTGACGAACAGCGGCACCTGGACGACGAGACCGGTCTCCATTGTCGCCGGCTTGCGCGCGCCCGAGACGCGGTCGCCCTGCACGCCTGGTTCCGTCTCGGCGACCGTCAACTCGACCGCCGCCGGCAGGTCGACGTCGACTACCTCGTCTCGATACCACTGCAAGACCGCGGCGTCGCCCTCTTTGAGATAGGGGGCTGCCTGGCGAAGCGCCGAGTCGGCAACCGAGGTCTGGTCATAAGAGACGTTGTCCATGAAGACGTAGTTGTCACCCTCGCGGTAGAGGAACTGCATGTCGCGCTTTTCGATCACCGCCTGCTCGACGCGCTCGTCCGCGCGAAACGTGCGCTCGAGCACCGCCTTGGTGCGCAGGTTACGCAGCTTGGTGCGGACGAACGCCCCGCCCTTGCCGGGCTTGACGTGCTGGAACTCGACGACCGAAAAGAGCCCTTCGGGAAGGTCGAGTGCCATGCCGTTCTTGAGGTCGTTGGTGGAAAGAGCCATCTAGAGCGTGTAGTCCTTCGTCGACTTCGTGAGGATGCGAGCGCCGCGGTCCGTAACGACCACCGTGTCTTCGATCCGCGCGCCGCCCCGCTCGTGGAGGTAGGCCCCCGGTTCGACGGTGACGACGCTTCCGGCAGGCAGGATATCAGTCGACTCCTGGGAGATCGCCGGGGCCTCGTGGACCTGCAGCCCGACCCCGTGGCCGGTCGAGTGCGAGAACGCCTCGCCGTAGCCGGCCTCGCTGAGCGATTCCCGGCAGACCCGATCGACCTCGACCCCGCGCTCGCCCGCCGCCACCGCCCGCACCCCCGCGCGCTGGGCGGTGAGCACCGCCTCGATGAGCGCGCCGAGCTCGTCGGAGGGCTCGCCCACACATACGGTGCGCGTCATATCGGAGTGGTAGCCGTCCACGGTGGCGCCGAAGTCGATCACGATGAGTTCACCGGGCGAGATCGTCCGCTCGCTCGGCCGGGCATGGGGCAGCGCCGAGTTCGGGCCGCTCGCGACGATCGTCTCGAAGCTCGGCGCTGAGGCGCCACGCCGGCGCATCTCGTGCTCAAGCTCGGCGGCAAAGGCGGCCTCGGTGCAGCGGCCTCTCAGCAGCTCCTTGGTCTGGGCAAGCGCCACGTCGGCGATCTGGCAGGCGGCCTCGAGGCGCGCCACCTCGCCCTCGTCCTTCACGATCCGCAGCTGCTCGACGAGCCCCGTGCTGGCGAGGAGCTCGACGCCAGCAAAGCGCTCGGCGAGGAACCGGGCGCGCGCCCAGTTCAGGTGCGCCGCTTCGAGCGCCAGCTGTCCGAGGCTCGAAGCGGCCTTCACCAGTGCCTCGAGCTGGCCGGCGGGGCGGTCGACCACCAGGGCCGCCTCGACGCCTGCCGCTGCCATCTGCTCAGCAGCCTGGTCCCGGTAGCGGCCGTCGGTGTAGAGCACCCCGGTGTCCTCGCGCACAAGGAGCATCCCCGCCGAGCCGGTGAAGCCGGTGAGGTAGCGCAGGTTCTCAAGCGAGGTGACCAGGAGGGCCTCGTGCCCCGCCGCCGACATCACGGCACGTAGCCGGCCGAGCCGGCCGGCAATGTCCATCGGCGCCAGCGATTCGATCTCGATCACGGGGCTCATGAGGGCAATGTAGGGCGCCCGTCTGGAGTTGGGCGCGCCAACAACTGTTGCGCCGCGACGACCGCCAGCTCGTAGCCAAGGCCGCCGAACCCGGCGATCGTGCCGTCGGCCACCGGGGCGATCACCGAGCGACGTCGCCAGGGCTCGCGCGCCTCGGGGTTGGACAGGTGCAGCTCCACGACCGGGCCGGCGAAGGTCGCGAGCGCGTCGTGCAGCGCCCATCCATAGTGGGTGAGGGCACCGGCGTTGACCACGATCGCCGCGACGCGGCCCCGTGCGCGATGCACCGCGGCGACGAGGTCGGCCTCTGCGTCCGCCTGGAGGTGCTCGAGGACAAGGCCCCGCTCGGCTGCCGCGGCGGTCGCGCGCTCGACGTGGTCGGCGAGCCGGGCGGTCCCATAGACGGCCGGGTCCCGCTCGCCGAGGAGCTGAAGGTTCGGCCCCGACAGCAACAGCACGACCGCCGGCGCCGGCCGGCTCAGCGCGCTCACCGTGCCGCCGCCGCGGTGGCGGCCGACTCGGCAAGGCACTCGCCGAGCACCTCGCGCACGATGAGCTCGTCGAGGTCCGCGACCGCCTCGACGCCGGCGGGCCCGTCGAGGACGAAGGTGAGGCCCTTCGTGGCCTTCTTGTCGCGATGCATCGCGGCAACGAGCTCGTCGAGGTCTGCACCGGGCGGCATGGTTGCTGGCAGGCCGTACGCATCGAGCACCCGACGGTGCTCGGCGACCCGTGCGGCGTCGATGCGGCCGAGGCGCTCGGCAAGGCGCGCCGCGAACAGGACGCCGATCGCCACGGCCTCGCCGTGGCGCAGCTCGTTCGGGGCCCCGGTCAGCGACTCCGCGAGTCCGGCGGCCTCGAGCGCATGGGCGAGGGTGTGGCCGTAGTTGAGGATCACGCGCCGCGCGGACTCGCGCTCATCCACCCCAACGACCTCGGCCTTCTTGGCGACGCAGGCGGCGATCTGATCGACGAGCGGCGCCTGCTCGAGGCCGGCGACGCCGAGGAACGCGCACTTGGCGATCTCCCCGAGCCCTGAGCGCCACTCCCGCTCGGGCAGGCTCGCGAGGGCGTCGGTGTCGCACAGCACGGCCTCGGGCTGCCAGAACGCGCCGACGAGGTTCTTGCCCTCGGGCAGATTCACTCCGGTCTTGCCGCCGATCGCGGCGTCCACCTGGGCGAGGAGCGTCGTGGCGACGTGCACCACGGCCACGCCCCGGTGGTAGGAGGCGGCGGCGAATCCCGCCACGTCGGTGACCAACCCGCCGCCCAGTCCGATGACGACGTCGCTCCTCGTCAAGCCGGCGGCGACGAAGGCGCGACAGCACGCCTCGACGCTCGACAGGGACTTGTGCCGCTCGCCGGCGCCGATCTCGACGCGCGTGGCCGGGATCCCTGGATCGATGTCGAGGTCGATGCCGGCCTGGGTCACCACGACACAGCGTCGTGCACTCCGAGGGAGCTGCGCGGCGAGCTCGCGCCGCGCTCCCGGGCCGATGACGACCTCGTAGCGCCGCCCAGGCACCTCGACCTGGACCCGCTCGAGCAGAGCCTGAAGCGCCGCCTCGACCACCTCGCTCGGCGTCGCCGTGTCGGCATCGATCACGCGCCCACCCGCCGCTTCGCGATAGGCCGCCTCGCGCTCGGCCGCCAGTCGCTCAAGCGCGCCATCGGGATCGGCCGCGAGCAGCGGCCGGTCCGCCGCCGCGCCGAGACGGGCCGAAAGCGTCGCAGGGCGGGCACGCAGCCACAGCACCTGGCCGGCGCGACCTAGCCGCGCCCGGTTCTCGACATCGATGACCGCCCCGCCACCGACGGCGATCACCATCGGCCTTGCTTCGGCGGTCACCTCAGCGATCAGCTCGCGTTCGGCCACACGAAAGGCGGTCTCGCCGTCACGCGCGAACAGCGCCCGCACGCTCATCTGGCTGCGGCGCTCGATCTCGGCGTCGGTGTCGAGGAACGGGCGGCCGAGCCGGCGCGCCAGCGCCGCGCCGATGGTCGTCTTGCCCGATCCCGGCATCCCGACGAGGACGACGTGCGCCGCCGGATGGCGGAGGACGCCCGGCGGTGTCACGACTCGGTCGCGGGGCGGGCAACCGAGGGGGTCTCCTCGATCGCGCCCAGGTAGGCGCGCTGGTTGCGGAGCACCTCGGCCAGCGAGTCACCGCCGAACTTGCGGAGCGCCTCGTTGGCGAGCACGAGCGCCACCATGGTCTCGGCCACGACGCCCATCGCCGGCACGGCGGTGACGTCGGTGCGCTCTTTGAACGAGACCGTCTCCTCCTTGGTCACCACGTCGACCGTCTTCAGCACCGGCCGGTTGAGCGTGGCGAGTGGCTTCATGGCCGCCCGCACCACGATCAGCGCGCCCGTCGAGATGCCGCCCTCGATTCCCCCGGCCCGCGTGCTCTCACGCACGTACCGGCGATCGGCGCGATCCCAGCCGATCGCGTCGTGGGCGACCGAGCCGCGCTCGGACGCCACCGCGAAGGCATCGCCGATCTCCACGCCCTTCACGGCCTGGATGCTGCCGACCGCCTGGGCAATGAGGCCGTCGAGCTTGCGGTCCCAGTGCACGTGGCTGCCAAGACCGACCGGGACCCCGTACGCGAGGACCTCGGCGACGCCGCCGAGCGAGTCGCCGTCCTTGGCGGCGGCCTTGATCTCGCTGATCATCGCCTCGGCCGCCTCGGGGTCAAAGCAGCGAACCGACGACTCGTCGACTTGCTCGAGATCAGCGGGCGTTGGGCGCAGCCCCGAGGTGCTGCGCGCCGACCCGAGCGCCACGATGTGGCTCACCACGATGACCCCGAGCTCGGCGAGCAGCGCCTTGGCGAGCGCTCCCGCCGCGACGCGCGCCGCGGTCTCACGCGCTGAGGCCCGTTCGAGGACGTCGCGGGCGTCCGCAAAGCCGTATTTCTGCATCCCGGCGAGATCGGCGTGCCCGGGGCGGGGCTGGGTCAGCACCTTGGTGGGTGCCCCGGGAGCGGCAGCCATCTCCTGTTCCCACTTTGGCCATTCGGTATTGGCGACCTCGATGGCAACCGGTGAGCCGAGGGTGCGGCCGTGGCGGACTCCGCCGAGCAAGCTGACGTGGTCCTGCTCGAAGCGCATGCGCGGCCCGCGGCCATAGCCAAGGCGGCGGCGAGCCAGTTCGGCGCCGATCGCCTCAACGGTGATCGGCAGGCCGGCCGGAAGTCCCTCGACGATGACGACGAGGGCGGGGCCGTGGGACTCGCCAGCGGTAAGGAAGCGGAGCACGGGCTGAATCTACCGGGCCAGCCCAGCCGACTCGAAGCCGTGGACCGCCAGAGCTACTTCTTGGAGGCCTGGTAGTACGGATTGGCGCCCTGGGCGTGCGCCGTGACGTCGACGATGTCGCTGATCTCGGGGACCGCCTCGCGGATCGCCACCGAGATGCCTTGGCTGAGGGTCATGGCGGCAAGGCCACAGCCCTGACAGCCACCCGAGAGCCGGACGTAGGCCACCGCGTTGTCGTCGACCCCAACAAGATCGGCGCGCCCGCCGTGGCTCGCGATCTGAGGGTTCACTTCAGCCTCGAGCACCTCGAGCACCGCCACGGCGAGCGGCGTCTCGAGGCTGCCGAAGTCCCCTTGGGACACGTTCGCGGGATCGGGAGCCGGGCTGTTCGGGTTCAAGATCACGAGACCGTCGTCGCTCACGTCGAGCGTTGCCCCGGCCATCTTGCCGGTGGACGACTCAGGGAAGACCACGACAACGCCGTCGTGTTGTTCGCGGTGGTCCCGCGGCGTCGCATCAGTGGCGGACTCGAACCAGATGTCGTAGGTGTAGGCCCCGTTCGCTACGCCGCTCACCTCGATGAACAGCGCCAGCGAGTCGGGCCCGGACTCACCGCTTCGTGCCTCGAGCACGAGCTCGAGGGCCTCCTCGGTGATCGTCAACAAGCGCTCGGTCGCTGGGTCGCTCACCTCGCCATCCTAGAGCGAGATCAGGGCCGCACTTCCAGCCGCCCGGCGGCCCGCCCGGTGGCGAGCCTCACCACGGGCATGATGGAGCCATGGCGCGCGTCCTTTTGATCCTGCCGACCGCGACCTACCGGGCGAGCGCCTTCCTCGAAGCGGCGGCCGCGATGGGCGTCGAGGTCATCACGGGCTCGGAGCGCCCGGCAGCGATGGCGGGGACCATGGGCACACGCTTTGTCGAGCTCGACCTCGATGATCCCGCCGCCGCCGCCGACGCCATCATCGCGGCGGATCGCGCCCGACCCTTCGATGCCGTGGTCGCAGTCGACGATCAGGGCCTCCTGTGCGCCGCCCTGGCCGCCGAGCGGTTAGGGCTCGCCCACAACCCTGCCGACGCCGTCAGCGCCACGCGGGACAAGATCGAGCAGCGGCGGCGGCTGGGCGCTGGCGAGGTCCGCCAGCCGCGCTGGCGGCCGCTGCTTCTCGGCGAGCCGGGCGCGAGGGAACCGGACGCGGCGCGCGCTGTGGCGATCGAGGCGGCGGGAACGCTCGGCTATCCCGTCGTGCTCAAGCCGGCCGGGCTCTCGGCGAGCCGTGGCGTGATCCGCGCGAATGACCGCGCCGAGCTGCTCGCGGCCTTGGAGCGCGATCTCGGACTGCTCGATCGCCTC
>JAJZKA010000179.1 GCA_021809805.1 Actinomycetes bacterium | reverse complement strand
CGAACCAGGCGAACATCGAGCCGCACCACGCCGCTGCTGTCGGCCTCCAACTTCCCGGGGAGCTGGACCTGCTCGTCGCCGACCCGGTGCGCGGGCGTCTGTGGGTCTGCGAGGTCAAGGACGTCTACGCCGCCGTGTCGCAGCGCACTCTCCGATCCCGGATCGACAAGTTCCAGAACCCCCGGAATGGACACGTCGGCCAGCTCACCCGCCTGGTCCAAGCCGTGTCGGCTAGAACCGACGCGGCGGCAAGGCTCCTGTCGGTGCGCCCCGCAGATCGGGGATGGAAGGTGCTGCCCCTCATGGTCACCCGCCGCGTCGAGCCCGCCGCCTTCGTGGAGGGCGTCGCGGTTACCTTCACCGTCCTCGGACGACCTCGGGCGGATTCTGCAAGCAGACGAGGACCCCCGCGGCGGGCACGTGCCGATCGGCCAGAGCGCGCCGGGCGGCAGGTGATCGGGAATGACCGGGCGAGCAGGCGCCGCCGACGATGACGTCGTCCTTGCCGAACAGCTGCTCGCCGAATGGGACGAGGGGAGAGGTGCCTCCAAGAGCGAGATCGAACGCCGAGTGTGGGGCGACGGTGGCGCCCACGGTCGCCGCTTCGACCGGTTCATCCGCCAGACGCTCGGCGTGGCGACGAGCAGACCGTCGAAGCAGACCGACCGGATCAGCGAGCTCGAGTCCCAGCTTCGCCGGCTCGGCGTCGCTCCTCGAGGGACCACCTTGGCGGACTGGGAGGCCCAGCTCCACCATGGTCGTCACGCCGCCCTGGCCGCCCTGCGAGTGTGGAACGACCCGACTGCCTCGTTTCGCACGGAGAGTTTCGCTCTACTACTCGTGGCCGCCTGGAACAGCGTCGCCATCGCGATCCTCCGACGGGCCGGGGACGAATGGCGAGAGCTCGGCGTCGACGGAGCGCCCAAGCTGGTCGACGGGAGAGAACGAAGCAGGGCGACCGCCGAGTTGGTCGCCGAGGCACTGCCAGGGGAGGCGAACCTGGGGCTTCGACGAAACGTCGAGTTCTGGATCGGGCTTCGCAACCAGGTCGCCCACCGTCACCTGCCGGCCCTGGACGCGAGCGAGCCGCGCTGGTCCAGAACCGGGCGCCGAACACGTCGGAGTACCTGCTGACCGGGATGCTCCGGTGCCGGGCGTGCGGAGGCGCGTACTTCGGGGCTGGTACCAAGGGCCGCAACGGCTTCTACCGCTACTACGCCTGCCGGAACCGCCAGACCAAGGGCACCTACGGCTGCCAGAGCAAGCGAGTCCCCGCCGAAGACCTGGAGACTGCCGTCATCGACGACCTCATTGGGGTGCTGCGCTGTAGGAGTGAGGCTGTTTGGGCCTGTGAACAGGGAGTTGGGCTATTGCCCTGAGTTGTGTGGCTGCCGTTTTCCTCTGTGGCGGGCCACATCCGGCTGAGGGCGGTGCTATGCGGGTCGTTGGCGGGGCGGACGGTGCCTCGAGCCGCTCGGCATTTCAGGGTCACCGGCTCGGGAGCGGGCGGCCTCGGACTGCTCGACCGCGTGCAGGGAGGCGATCTCCAGCTTGGCGACGATCTCCTTGAGACGTCGAGCGTTGTCGAACCACTGCTGGTAACGGCCAAGCTGGTCCTGGGTGAGGTAGCGGGTGACGGTCTTGCCGTCGACGGTGCGGGTCCATTGGATGTAAGGGCCGTGCAAGGTGGGCGGGTCGTGCTTGCAGGCACAGCCCGGCTTCCCGCAGCGCATCTGGCGCAGGACCACGCTGCCCGGCAGCACCCCGTCGATGGCGGCCAGCTCGCCTGCGAGCGCTCTGCGGGTCGCCTCCCATGGCATGTGGGTCTCCATGTCCGGCATCGCTGCTCCTTACCACCTCCGACCATCCCTCAGTCGTGATCCTACAGCGGTAACGCTGGGGGGCACCCAGCACGGTGCCGTGGCTGGCTGGAAGGAGATCCGATGGTGAACGCCCACGAAGAGACCGACACCTTCGCCAAGGCCCGCGCCAGCTTCGAGGAGATGCTCTGTTGGCTCGAAGGGACCGAGTCAGCAGGGATGACCCACGCCGAGCTCGAGGACCAGGTGGAGCGACGCGGCCGAGAGGTGCAGCGCCTGATGCTCCAGGACCACCCTGCGCCACGAGGCGCTCTGACATATCCCCCACGCAGTGGGGAGGGATTGGAGGTGATAATCCCTGGGTCCAATGGCTGACCCGGACTCGAAAGAGGAAGGGGACAACAGCATGCCATTGAGCCGTCTCTCGTGCCCAGGCGTATGGGGCGAGGAGACGGTGGACCCGCGTGATACGGCGAAGGCTTGATTGCTTGAAGTCCAATCTCCAGCTGGTGCAACTGAACGCCGACCGGAAAGACGCCTGAAACCGGTGCCAGTCCCTGCGGCAGGATGAGGTGGTGCCTGCCGCAACCCTCTGGGACTGGAGCGATGCCCAATGAGGACATTGAAGGAGATGAGTGGGCCGCCTAAGTCGCGCTCGATACGTATGTGAGAGACGAACGTGGGATCGCCTACGGGGCGCGAGCCCTATGGCGACACAGTGCCCGTAGTAGTCGCAGGAGCAACGACCTGCCAGGGAGGACGGGAAGGCCGTCCACAGGGCGAAGGGGCACAGGTGATCGGACACCAAAGACCAGGAGGTATGCGAAATGCAGAGCGCCGAGGTGGTACTGGGTGTCCTCCGTGAACGCGGTAGGAAGGGCCTGCCGTGCAATGAGCTGTACCGACAGCTGTTCAACCCGCAGCTGTACCTGTTGGCCTACGGGCGCATCTACTCCAACAAGGGGGCGATGACGCCTGGGCCAACGCAGGAAACCGCAGACGGCATGACCATGGAGAAGATCGGGGCGATCATCGACGCGATGCGTCACGAGCGCTACCGCTTTTCTCCGGTGCGACGCACCTACATCCCGAAGAAATCGGGGAAGCTGCGCCCACTCGGCCTGCCGACCTGGTCGGACAAGCTGGTCGGCGAAGTGGTCCGCCTCCTTTTGGAGGCCTACTACGAGCCCCAGTTCTCCGACCGCTCCCACGGGTTCCGCCCTGGCCGAGGCTGTCATACCGCTCTGCGGGAGATCGCCGATGGCTGGACCGGGACGACGTGGTTCATCGAAGGGGACGTTTCCGATTGCTTCGGGAGTCTTGACCATTCGGTCATGGTCTCGATCCTCTCGGAGAAGATCCACGATGGGCGCTTCCTGCGGCTGATCGGCAAGATGCTTTCAGCCGGGTATTTGGAGGACTGGCGGTGGAACGCCACGCTCAGCGGATGCCCGCAGGGCGGGGTCGCTTCACCGATCCTCTCCAATATCTACCTGCACAAGTTGGACCAGTTCGTCGAGACAGTTCTCATCCCGCAACACACCAAGGGGAAGGCCAGGAGGATCAATCCTTCATACAAGAGGTTGAAGGATCGACTAGCGTATGCTCGTAAGCGGGGCAACCGGGATAAAGGCCGGGAGCTACGCAAGGAGCTTCGTCGCCTACCGGCCGGTGATCCTTGTGATCCCGGCTACCTGCGGCTGCGCTATTCCCGATACGCCGACGACCATCTCCTTGGTTTCATCGGACCGAAGGCCGAAGCCGAGAAGATCAAGGCCGAGTTGGCCGAGTTCCTGCGAGACGAGCTCAAGCTGGAACTCTCCGCCGAGAAGACCCTGATCACCCACGCCCGCAGTCAAGCGGCGAGGTACCTCGGCTACGAGATCGTCGTGCAGCACAATGACAGCAAGATCGCCGGTGGCCTACGTGCGGTCAACGGCAAGATCGGGCTGCGAGTGCCGCTCGATGTGATCAAGGCCAAGCGTGCCCCCTACCTGCGTCACGGCAAGCCGTGGCACCGGTCGGCCATGCAGAACCTTGACGATTTTGACATCGTCAAGACCTACGGGGCCGAGTACCGGGGCATCGTCCAGTACTACCTGCTTGCCAACGACGTCTGGCGCTTCAACCGGCTCTGCTGGGACGCCACGACCTCGATGCTCAAGACCCTGGCGGCGAAGCACCAGTCCTCGGTGTCGAAGATGGCGGCCAAACACAGGGCCACGACTGAGACGCCACATGGACCACGTCGGTGCTACGAGGCCCGGGTCGAACGCATAGGCAGGCAGCCGCTGGTCGCGCGGTTCGGCGGGATACCCCTGGTGCGAGACAAGAGAGCGGTCATCGTCGACCGCTCCCCCTCTGACCAGGTCACCTACCAGAGGAAGGAGCTGGTCCGCCGGCTGCTTGCTCGAAGGTGCGAGCTGTGCGGGGAACCGGGAAAGGTGATTGTTCACCAGGTCCCCACCCTCGCCAGTCTCGAACAGCACACAGCCCAGCCCCCATGGGTGGCGCTCATGCTGAGGAAGCGGCGCAAGACCCTCGTGGTCTGCCACCCTTGCCATGACGTGATCCATGACGGGCACACCGCCGCCAAGACGGCGTAGATCACTGGAGAGCTACGTGCACCGAAAGGTGCCCGCGTGGTTCGGTGGGGAGCGGTGCGGAAAAGGGCCTCGCTCGAGGTACCTCGCCGCACCGCTTACCCGGTTCGACCTGCGCGCGAAGAACGAGGAACGCCTCTGCGACGTCGTCGCTGCTGGAGGTGCCCCACACCGGGCGGTCGAGGCCAACCACGAGCGACCGTTGTCCACGATCTTTGGCTCTGTGACCGTGCGGCGCCTCGCCTACCGCCGTCGCGGCGAGGAGAACCTCTACCCGGCGGATGCAGCGCTCAACTTGCCAGAAGAGCTTCACTCCCACGGGCTTCGGGAGCTCTCTGCCATCGAGTCGACCCGAGGGAGCTTCGAAGAAGCGAAGGAGGCGATCCGCAGGGCCAGCGGCGCAGAGGTCGGAAAGCGCCAGGTGGAACAGCTCGCGCAGCGCTCGGCGGTCGACTTCGAGGACTTCTACGAGACGGCACCCCACGAAGCGGTCGACGACGCCGACGTCCTCGTGCTCTCTTGTGACGGCAAGGGGATCGTGATGAGGCCCGACGCTTTGCGTCCTGGCACGGCGAAAGCGGCCGCCGAGGCGAAGACGAAGCTCAAGACCAGGCTCTCCAAGGGCGAGAAGAGCGCGAGGAAGCGCATGGCAGAGGTGGCAGCGGTCTACGACGTGACGCCGGTCGTCCGGGTGCCCGGCGACATCATCGGGCGTGGCGACGACGCACAGAGGCCGGAGCCGCCCAAGGCCAAGAACAAGTGGCTCACGGCGAGCGTCGTCGACGACGCGGCGGAGGTCATCGGAGCCGCATTCGACGAGGCCTGCCGCCGTGACCCTGCGCACGAGCGCACCTGGGTCGCCCTCGTCGACGGCGCACGTCACCAGATCGACCGGATCAAGGCCGAGGCGAAGGCCCGAGGCGTCGACGTGACGATCGTCTGTGACTTCCTGCACGTGATGGAGTACCTCTGGTCGTCTGCCTGGTCGTTCTTCGAAGAGGGCGATCCCGCGGCAGAGGCATGGGTGGCCGACAAGGCGCTGGGGGTGCTTCACGGAGAGGCTGCGACGGTCGCGGCGTCCATCCGCAGAAAGGCCACCTGCCTCGATCTGGCACCCGACAAGCGCAAGAACGCAGACACCTGCGCCGACTACCTGCTGGCCAAGAAGGAGTACCTCTGCTACGAGCGGGCGCTCGGGCAAGGGTGGCCGATCGGGACCGGGGTGATCGAGGGAGCCGTTCGACACTTGGTGAAGGACCGGCTCGATCTGACCGGCTCCCGATGGGGACTCAACGGCGCAGAGGCAATCTTGAAGCTCCGGGCGCTACGCAGCAACGGCGACTTCGAGGACTACTGGAAGTTCCACCTCGACCGAGAGCGCCAACGGGTCCACGAGGCGCGCTACGCCAACGGAGCGATGCCGAGAGCTGCCTGATGGCTCGTCACTCCAGCGGAGCCGCACCCAAACGTTTTGGCAACGAGACCATCAGAGTCTCGCCGGAAGGCACCTTGGAAGTGGACCTGCCTGAGGCACTCGCCCACATGGCGAACGTGACCACACACGGGACGACCCGTTACCGCTTCGATGCCGCCGTCCGGTTCAGCTACCGAGAAGACGAGTGGCTCGAGCAGGTGAGCGCCAACAGGGCGGTTGCCTACGACATCAGCTTCAAGGAGACAGGCAGGGCCTACCTCGACGCCAGTTTCACCCCGGCAGAGCAGGTGGATGTCCCCACCTTGGACGAGCTTCGCTCTGACCCGGGCCTCCGCGTCTTGGCCGTCGACTTGAACCACGGGTTCTTGGCCCCTGCTGTGGTGGAGCACACAGGGAACCCGCTCAGGCGCCTTCCTCATGTTCCCCTCGTCACCGAGAACCTGCCCGCTACGACCAGGGACGGCCACCTCCGCCACGCCATCACCGAGCTAGTGCACCTCGCTTCGGCTCACGGCTGCCGGGCCATAGTCGTCGAAGACCTCGGGTTCTCCGACATGCGGGCAATCGGGCGGGAGCGCTACGGGTCGAAGAAGTGGTTCCGAAAGGTCGTGTGCTCCATCCCGACGGCCCAGTTCCGCGACCGCCTCGTGGCGATGGCATCTCGGCGAGGCATCGCTGTCGCAGGGGTTCCTGCCGCCTACTCTTCCATCTGGGGCAAGGCGTACTGGGAGAAGCCCCTTGGTTCCAAGCAACACAAGGTCTCGGGACATGCCGCAGCAGCGGTT
>JAJZKA010000178.1 GCA_021809805.1 Actinomycetes bacterium | reverse complement strand
CGTCCACGCCGGTGACGAGGCCACGCTGCTGGTTCCGGAGCGGGCTGCCCGAGTCGTACTGCAGGATCGTGACATGCACCGTCGTGTCCGCCGGCAGGTTCCAAAGCGTCGAGTGGATCCACGTGCCCTGCTGGTTCTTCACCAGGTAGGAGACCCACTTGGGATGGACCCCGTAGCCGATGGAGCCGACCGTCTGCACCGTGAGATCGACCGGTTGGCCCGCCTGGTGGCCACTCGCGAGATCGACGGTCGGCGGCTCACTTCGCAGGAACGCCATGACGACGAACACGACGAGCCCGACGGCGATGGCGAACAACATGCCAGCAATGCTGGCGCGCGCCCCCCGTGTCACCCTTTGCGCCTCCCCGTAGCAAACGATCGCATCGGTGGGCACCGTGCCCGCCAACTTGTACGCAAACGTGTCGCGAACCCTATGGCGTGGCGTTGTTGCCGTCAATCATCAATTGATCCAGCACAGCCGCCATCGCGGTGCGCGCCGCTACGGCGCGGGGCGGTCGATCAGCGGCCGAGCTCGGGCATCGGCGCGCGATGCAGCAGGCGATCGATCGCGGCCGAAGCGCTGCCGTCGCTCTCCTCGATCGTACGGCGGAACACGCGGATGAGCGCGGGGACGGCCCAGAAGTCGCCGCAGACCCACAGGATCGCCGCGCCGAGCTGCTGGTCGGCAAAGGGCGAGAAGCTCACGCCCGGCACATGGGCATAGACCGAGTACCACGAGCTCGAGGTGAAGATCGACAGCGTCATGGCGAGGACGAACATCACCACGTTCGTTCCGATGATCGCCCCGATCTGGCCCGGTAGCGACAGCCGCGGCCGGAAAGGGCGCGACGGGATCAGCTGGAGCCAGAACAGCACCCCGAAGACGATGAAGCCGCCGTGCATCAACAAGATGTGGACCGCGCGGTTCTCCGCGGCGAGGTCAAACGCGGCCGGAACGTGCCACAGCACCATCGCGGCGTTCATCGCGATCACACAGAACCAGCCGTTGCGGGCAAGGCGTCCGAGCGCCCGCAGAGGCGCCGCCCAGGACGAAAAGGCGAGGCCGCGCCCGATGCTGCGGCGCCAGCTCACTGGCAGGCCGAAGCCCAAGGGCACCCAGGGCGCCGACGCGACGATCAGCATCGGCCCGAAGAACATCAAGAGCAGGTGCTCGATCATGTGAACGAAGAAGTACTCGCTGGCGTAGTAGTCGATCGGCGACGCGACGGCGATGACCAAGATCGCGAGACCGCCGTAGAAGCGATAGCTCGCGCGCCTCCGGCGCGCGATGCGGGCCGGGGTGGAGCGCGCCGCGAGGCGCGACAGGCCGCGCTCGTGCAGGCTCACGAGCACCGCCGCCACCACGACAAAAGGGTCCAAGGACCAGTGCCCGAGATACGTCATCGTCCCTCTCCCACCCCGGCGGCCCCAGCCGGTCGAACCCAGTATCCCCGCGGCGCACGCTAGGGCACCACGACCTCGCCACGCCGAGACGGCGGCCGGCTTGGCCCGCCGCGCAGGCTGCATCTTGCATCACAATGGCCCCGAGCCAATGGCGCGTCGCCACGACGAGGGTGCCGGCGCCTTTGCCAAGGCGCGCCGGGAGCCCGCTCAGGCGAGCAGGTGGCTGACGAGCGCGGCGATGGCACGTTCGAGTGATGCCCAGCCAGCCGGTGTCGGCGAGACGGGTTCGGCGGGGAGCACGGCGCGGACCTCGCCCTCGCATCGATCACCCAGATGACATCGCGCCGAGCCGCCATCCCGGCGGGTGCCGCGATCTGCGCGGCGACGCCAAAGCGCGCCCACGTCTCGCGAAGCGCGGGGAGCGACCCGGAGAGAAAGCGCCATGCGGTCTCGCCGGAAAGGTGCATCCGTTGGTCAAAGCCGCGCAGCGCGCCACGCGCACGATGGCGCGCATCGTCGTTGATCGCGACGAGCGAAATGTGGCGCCCCGCGGCGTGGACACGCCCGGACACCTGGCGCAGCTCCCGCGCAATGGCCGGGCTCTGGCCGCGCCCGAGCGGGTCGAGGAAGGTGAGCAGCACCACCTTGCCACCCAGCGCCGCCAGCGTGACCCGCGTGCCGTTCTGGTCGACGAGGTCGACGTGCGGTGCTCGGACGTCGGTGATCTGCGGCGATCCACGGGTCGCCTGGCGCACCATGGCGCTCGCCGAGCCGCGCTCGAGGGTCGACGCCACGGCGATGGGGATCGCCCCGAGGAGCACGACCAAGAGGGCGGCGAGCGCGGCGAGCGTGCGAAAGCCATAGCTCGGGCTGGCGCTTAGTCGTCGCGTCCAGGAGGCCCGAGCGCCGGACTCGCCCGTCGGCGCCGCTGCGATGGCGCGCGTGGCCGGGCGAAGGACTGCGAGGCTCCCGGCGGCGATGAGCACAAGCTCGGGCGGGATGCTGTTCGGATCGGTGCCGAGTCCACCGAGGACGCCGAAGTCCTGGACGAACACCCAGACCACCAGACCGAAGACGCCCGACACGACCACCGCCGCCCGCAGGGGCCCCGCGCGCCCCACCAGCAGACCGACACCGATCGCCGCCAACAGCGCCACGCCGAGCCCGTTCAGTTCCGCGGCCTGAGTGCCCGCGACCAAGGCGAAATCCCGCAGCCAGGCAGCCACCAGATGCGGTTGGGGGATCGCCGCCATCGACGAGGCCATCGCAAAAAGCGTGCCGTGGTCGCGCCAAAACCCGCGTCCTGGCCACGCCTGGAGCACGGCCATCGCGACGAACAACGCTCCGATCCCGCGCAGGAGCTTGCGCCAGGTCGCCGGCCCACGAAGGCGCGCCTCGGGCAGGGCGAGCAGCACCCCGGCGACACCGTAGAAGACCGCTGCTCCGGGCGCGCCAAAGAGCCACGAAGCCCCCGGGGCCAGCATGGCGCCGAAGGACTCGCCGAAGACGAAGACGACGAGCGCCCAGCACGCCGAGGCCCCACCGGCCAGGCGCGAGAGACGCCCTGGGGGCGCAAGCAGGAGCCAGGCGCCGATCCCGCATTGGATCCACACCACGCCGACCGCTGCGGGGACCGGGTGGGCGCTCCAGGTCGCGGTGGCAAAACTGACAAGATGCTGCACCCACGCTGGCGAGGCGTCCGCGCTCGGCGCGATGACCTGGCTCGGCATCGCCACTGGCATCGCACTTTGGCTCTGCAGCAGGCCGTCGAGGACCCAGAACAAGCCAAAGCCGATTCGAAGCAGGCGGCGGGCCGCCGGCTCGCCCGGTGTCGAGGACGATTCAGTCGTTGCCGGCTCGCCCGCCCCGGCCACCATTCGGCGCAGCTCGACCCCGCGCAGCACGTATCCACCCAGCAGGACGAGGGCGGCCAACGCGAGCACGATGAGGAACTCGTGGCCGAGCGCCGCGTGGAAGGCCCTCACGACGCTCGAGTGGCCGAGCCCAGGAGCACCACCCATGCCAGGCACGGACTGCTACCTCCCGCTCCGTGCCATCAACGAGTCAATTCGTCCTGGTATGCAAGGCGCCGTCGTCGGCGAATCGTAGCGCCAGCGACCGGCAAACTTCGCGGCGGCGAGCCCGGCACGCTCAGTCGCCGAAGCGCTCCCCGGGCGCGACGCGCGCCCCGGCGGCCCAGCTGGAGAAGGACTGGCGTGCCCGGCCCTCGCTTTGGACCTCGATGAGCACGAGCAACCCCTCGCCGGTCCACACCGCGTCGCCACGCGCCGTCCCCGGCACTCCCGCCTCCACCCCCGAGGGCCGTGGAATCGCACGAGCCCGGTGCACGAGGAAACGGTGCCCGCGAAACGTGCTCGACGCCCGACCCACGCGCACGACCCGCGCCAGCTCACTCGCCGGGCGCCGCCAGTCCAAGATCAGCTCCTCGGGCCGGATCTTGTCGGCATAGGTCGCCTCGCCGACCTGTGGCAGGGGCGAACCGAGGCCGGCGAGGCCGGCTGAGAGGCGTTCGAGGAGAAGTCGCGTGCCGATCTGGCTGAGTTGCTCGCGCAGCTCTTCGGCGGTCTCCTCCTCTTCGATCCGCACGGCGGCGCTGGCATAGACCGGGCCGGTGTCGAGGCCCTCCTCGAGCGCCATCACACACACGCCGGTCTCTCGATCTCCCGCCAGGATCGCCCGCTCGACCGGCGCCGCGCCGCGCCAGCGCGGCAGCAAGGAGAAGTGGAGATTCACCATCGAAAGGCGGCTCAGCACTTCGGGCTTGATCAGGCGCCCGAAGGCGACGACGACGCCGAGCTCGGCACCACAAGCGGTCGCGTCGAGAACCCGCTCGCTCACCGGCAGGCCAAGCGCCAGTGCCCGGGCCTTCACTGCCGTCGGCACGAGGGCGCCACCCCGCCCTCTGCGTCGATCCGGCATCGTCACGACCAGGCGGACGTCATGGCCGGCGCCGACGAGCGCTTCGAGCACGCCGGCCGCGACCGGCGGGCTCCCGAGGAAACAGAGCGCGGCCAGCGCTAGAGGTCCGAGCGCGCGGCGGGCGCGACGAGGCTGCTCGATCCGACCGCCCGCTGGCGCAGGACCCGCATCGCCTCCTTGCGTTGCTCAGGGTCGAGCCGCTCGGTCACCAAGATCCCGTCGAGGTGATCGACCTCGTGCAAGAAGCAGCGCGCGAGAAGCTCGTCCGCTTCGATGTCGAGCTCCTCACCGTCAAGGCCGATGCCGCGCAAGTGCACGGTCTTTGGCCGGGCGATGTCCCAGGCGAGCTCAGGAACCGACAGGCAGCCCTCGAAGTAGCTCCACGTCCCGTCGGTCTCGACGAGCTCGGGGTTGATCACGACACCGGGCCCTTCGCCGACGTCGTAGACGAAGAGCCGCTTGGCCACGCCGACCTGGTTCGCCGCCAGGCCGACCCCGGGCGCGGCGTACATGGTCTCGATCATCTCCTCGCACAGGCGGACGATCGCCGCGTCGATCTCGGTCACGGGCCGGGTCGGTTGGCGCAGCACGGGGTCGCCAAAGAGGCGGATCGCAAAGCTTGACACGATCAGATCGTACCGGCCGACGCGGGGTCGCCCGCCTGGTGGGGGCGAGTTTCGAGAAGGCGCTCAGCGCGCCTGTTGGAGGAGCCGGACCCGCCAGGAGGTGGACCCCATCGGCGCGGGCGCGTCGCGAAGCACCATTCGAACCGGCGCCATGGCAGTGCAAGAGACCTCGAGGGGGCGCCATTCGCCGGATGGCTCGAAGATCTCAGCGTGATAGCGGCCCGGCGGCGGCACGACGAGGTCGTCGGGGACCACCAGGGCACCGTCTTCGACGTGCTCCCCGCGCAGCTCATGGGGTCGCCCGAGCAGCTCGGCGGCGAGCTCCAGCGATCCCGCGGCGATGAGCGCGCGAATTCGCGAGGAGGAGATCACGATCCCCTCCTCCCCCTGCAGAACCATCCCTTCGGTGCGGAAGTCCCATTTCGATCCAAGGCGGGACAGGAGCGCGACGTCCCCGAGGGCCTGGTGCCCGAAGCGGAAGTTCTCCCCGACCACCACGACGGCCGCATTGAGACGGTCGACCAGCACCTCCTCGACGAAATCCTCCGCCTCCTGGTCAGCCCGAGCTCGGTCGAAGGTGAGCATCACGACCTCGTCGGCCCCCGCCTCCTCGAGCAGCTCGGCCTTGTGCGCGGCGCCAGTCAGCAGCCGGGGCGTCTCCGCGGGGCGCAGCGTGGCGAGCGGGTGCCGGTCGAAGGTGACGACACGAAGGCGCGCCCCCATGGCGTCGGCGTGCGCCCGGGCGCTCACGAGCAGCGCGCGGTGGCCGAGGTGGACGCCATCGAAGTTGCCGATGGTGACGACGCTGCGCGGGCGCGGCGCCGGCGCGACATGCCCCGTCGCGCTCGCCGCGCGCTCACCAGCGCGGTCCGGTGCGCCTTGCTCGGCGAGCACGACGCTCGCTTTCAGCTGCTCGCCACGACGCTCATAGACCCCGAGCAGCACCCCGCCCGCGAGCAGGGCAAAGGGGCCAGGGCCTTCGGCGTCGAGCGCGGCCGCATCGAGCGGCGCGCCGTGCTGGACGGTGACGAGGAGGCCCGCGGGGACCTGCAATCGATGGAGGTGACCAACGAGCCCCGCGGGCGGTCGCACGAGTGCCGGGGCGATCGCCTCGAGCGCGACGGCGCCTTGCACGCTGAACGGTCCGATCGCCTCGCGGCGCAACGCCCCGAGGTGCGCGCCACCCCCGAGTGCACGGCCGAGGTCGGCGGCAAGGGTGCGGACATAGGTCCCCGAAGAACAGCGGACACGGGCACGGTACGCGTTGGGCTCGTCGGTCGGCTCGATTGCAAAAGCGAAGATCTCCACCTCCCGATCAGGACGCTCCACCTCTTGCCCGGCGCGAGCGAGCTCGTGCAGGCGGCGCCCGCCGACCTTGACCGCCGAGACCATGGGGGGAACCTGGCGGATCTTGCCGAGGAAGCCGGAAGCCGCGGCGACGACGTCGCCCGGCGTGACATTGGCCATGTCGTAGGTCGCCACGACCTCGCCCGACGCATCGAGGGTGGTGGTCTCGGTTCCGAGCACGATCTCGCCGACGTAGGTCTTTTCGAGCTCGCCGACATAGCGCAACAGCCGCGTCGCCCGGCCGATGCCGAGCACCAACACGCCGGTGGCATCGGGATCGAGGGTTCCGGCATGGCCGATACGCCGCTCGCCGAGCAAGCGACGCGCCCGGGCGACGACGTCGTGAGACGTCAGCCCGGCCGGCTTGTCGACGACGACATAGCCGTCCGGGGCGCTCATGAATCGCGCTCCGCGCCCGACTCGCCGTGCGCCTGGCCCGGGGCGGCTTGGCGCC
>JAJZKA010000177.1 GCA_021809805.1 Actinomycetes bacterium | reverse complement strand
CTTGGACCCGTGCGCTCGGGCTCGGCGGCGGTCACCTCACGGTGATCCGCGTGCCGCGCCGGCCTTGGCCTCGTGCGCGTGTTCGACCTGGTGTGGACGACCTCGCCGGCGCTGAGGATCGCCTGGAGGTCTCGGGAGAGACCCCGTGTGCGTCGGCGCGCCTTGGCGCGACGCGCCGGGAACCACAACGATGGCGCCGTGAGGCGAGCGGCCGACGCGCAGCGAGGCGTGGCCGGCGAGTCCGGACGGCTCGGCGAAACGACAGGGGCGGATCGGCGCGATCAGCCCTCGACGCGCACTGCCTCGAGCTCGGCCTGCACGCAGAGCTCGACGGCCTTGAAGGCGTGCTCCTGGGTCATCGCAGTCTCGGTCCGATCGAGGCAGTCGCGGACGAACTGTCCGAAGAAGGGGTAGCCGACCTCGCCGTGCACGGCGAAATGGTGCTCGCCTTCGCCGTCGACGAGGTAGACGTGGTCGCCGCTGGGCTCCCGGGCGACGTCGGTGTACTTGCGCAGCTCGATGTAGCCCTCGGTGCCGAGCAGCACCATGCGGCCGTCTCCCCAGGTCGACAGCCCGTCGGGCGTGAACCAGTCGACGCGGAAATAGCCGGTGGCGCCGTTGTCGCCGATCAGCGCGCAGTCG
Source organism: Actinomycetes bacterium (assembly GCA_021809805.1). Taxonomy (GTDB): domain Bacteria; phylum Actinomycetota; class Acidimicrobiia; order Acidimicrobiales; family Bog-793; genus JAKABX01. The sequence goes on along the minus strand of JAJZKA010000177.1, from coordinate 6,146 downwards.
CCGAAGTCCTCGATGCCCGGGTACTGCTTGTGGTGGTAGTTGGCGACGCGGCTGGCGGTGATGGTGGCGTCGTTCGCTCCGGTGAAGAAGAGGAACTGCTCGATCTGGTGGCTGCCGATGTCGCAGAGGATGCCGCCGTAGCGCTCCTTTTCGAAGAACCACGGGGGACGGGCAGGGGCGTTCATCCGGTGCGGGCCGGTCCCGAGCACGTGCAGCACGCGGCCGATCGCCCCGCGCTCGACGAGCTGGCCGGCGAAGACCGCGGATTCCACGTGGAGGCGCTCGCTGTAATAGACGCCGTACTTGCGCCCCGTCCGCGCCACCGCGTCGCGAGCCGCGGCGAGCTGTTCGAGCGTGGTGAGGGGCGGCTTGTCGACGAAGTAGTCCTTGTCGTGCTCGAGGGCCGAGATGCCGATGCCGGCGCGATCTGCGGGCACCGCCCCGCTTGCGACCAGCTGGATCGAGGGGTCGTCGAGCACTTCTTGGTAGCTGCGCGCGGCGCGTGCACCGGGAAAGCGCGCGATCAGCGCCTCGACCTTTTCCGGGTCGGGGTCATAGACGAGGCGAAGCTCGGCACCGGCCTCGACGAGGCCGTTGCACATGCCGTTGATGTGGCCGTGGTCGAGGCCCACCGCCGCGAAAACGAACTCGCCCGGTGCACACACCGGGCTCGGCTTGCCGCTCGGTGCGTAGTTCATTCCCTCTGATGCCGACATGGCTCTCCCCCTTGTGCGCGCCGCTGGCCGCGCTCAGCCGCGGCCCATCTTGCGGTGGCGTGCGTGCAGGCATCTTGACCCTACCGGGGCGGCGCTGACCAGGGGAGCGATCGCCGCAATGTTCGACAGAATCAGCGCGCCGTCAGCTGGTCCACCCAGGGCTGGACCTCGCTTTGCACCGTCTCGCCGCTGGCTGCGGCCTGTTGAAGGCAGAGCCACAGGTAATGATCCTGGGCCGCGTCGGCGACGTGGTAGAAGCCGTCCGCGCCCTCGACGTGGGCCGCCATGTGCACCAGGCACTCGGCGACCGCGATCTCGTCGTCGGCAAGGCGCGCGCCCATGAAGCGATTGCGCCATGCCCAGCCGTCGAGACCCGTGATGCCCATGAGCTCGTGACCGCTGAGGTCGCCGTCCTGGCCGGCGACGACGCGTTCGAGATGCACGGTGCGGATCTCGTCCAGGCCGTGCACGAGCCGGACGCGATCGTCGGAGATTTCGCCGCTCGCGCCCCGGACCGCCACGTGGGGGAGCCGCACGTAGGAGCGGTGCTGGTTCTGCTCGAAGTCATACAGGCCAAGGGCGTGGTCCCACTCGAGCGTGGCGGTGATCCGCTCGTTCGCGACCAACTCGGCTCGCTCGCGCGGCCCGGCACGGGTGTTGCCCTTCTCGCTCGTCGCCTCAAGGCGCGCCGCTCGGATCACCGCCGCCTCGCCGCCGATGCGCAGATGGCGCCGCATCACCGAGAAGGCGTGGTAGCCGTGCGAGAAAGACACCGAGGCCATCGAGGGCGTGCCGATCACCCCGGCGTCGCTGAGCGCGATGCGCGCCGCGTGCAGCGGCTGGAACGGGTACTGCTCGGCCACCTGGATCCGGGCCCCGTGGCGCGCCAGTTCACAAACTGCCTGCAGCCCTTCGAGGTCTGCCGCCGGCGGTGTCTCACACAGCGCCGGGACCTTCGCCTCAGCGAGCGTCGCGAGGTGCTGAGCGGCGATCGCCGGCGGCACCGAGACGACGACGAACGCGGGGTGCTCGGCTTCGAGGAGCGAGGGAAGGTCACCATACACGGCGGTCCCGTAGCCCTCGCGCACGGCCCGGGCGCGCTCGGCGTCGCGGGTGACCACCCCGGCAAGGCTGAGGTGCTCGGGGAGCGCGCCAGCTGCCCGGGCGAAGAACTCCGCGCGCCATCCCCATCCGATGAGACCGAAACGGACCACGCTTCCCCCTTGTGCTCGTCCTCGCGCGTCCGCCAAGGCGCAACGTGCGGTGCGCTCTATGTTAGGTGGCCGGCTCTGACTTCGAACTTGAGCGGGCTGGCCCGATGGGAGGTGTCGCGCGCGATCGGGCGCGTTCGTTGAGACAACGGCGCGCTTGGGCGTTCGCGGCCGGGACGAGGAAGCGGGCGGCCGTCGGGCCGTGCGGATCCTTCCTACAGTTGCGTCGTGGCAAACCTGCTCGAGCCGCTGCGGAGCCGAGCGTTCCGGTGGCTCGAGGGCACCGGGATGTCGGCCAACATCGGCGTCTGGATGGTCTCCCTCTTCGGGGGCTTCCTCATGGAGCGCCTCACCCGCTTGCCGGTGCTCGTGAGCTTGGCAACCGATGTGAGCCCGCTGGCGGGCATGGTGGCCGTCGTGTTCGCGGGCGCAGTCGCTGACGCCCGGGACCGGCGAAGCGTGCTCCTTCTCGCGAAGTCGGTGCTCGTCGGCTCCCTCGTCTTCTTGTGTCTGGTGGCGGCCACTGGCGAGCTGAACGCGGCGAGCTTGCTGGTCGGCGTCGCCGGGATGGGGATCGCCAACGGCATCTCCTCGCCAACGTGGTGGACGACCGTCGGCAACCTCGTCCGACCCGAGGTCGTGCCGGTGGCGATGAGCATCGACAGCTTTCAATGGAACATCGGCCAGGTCGTGGGGCCGCTCCTTGGCGGGTGGCTGCTCCACGGCGCCGGTCCGGCGGCCTTCTTCGCGCTGTGTGCTGGCGTGATGATCCCGCTGCTCGCCTTTTTGTCGTTCTGGCGCGGCCGCACCGACCTGCGCCTGTCGAGCCCGGGTGGCGCGGCGATGGAGAGCTTTCTCGGGGCCGCGTCGGCGGGCTGGAGGTTCTTCCTCAACTCCCCCGGGCTGCGGGCGGTCGCGGCACGCACCGCCTTGTACGTCACGCCGGCGGCCGCGCTCGGTGCGCTCCTCCCGCTCTTTGCCGCCCACTACCTCCACATCTCGGCCTTCGACTACGGCCTTTACCTCGCGCTGAGCGGAGCGGGCGCGATGGCGGCGGCGCTCGTGCTCCCGCGCTTGCAGGGCAGCCTCCGCCTCGATGCGCTGGTCGCCGGTGCCACCTTGGCGAACGCGGCGGCACTCGCGCTGTTGATCACCTGGCCGAACCGTTGGGTCACCGCCCCGGTGCTCTTGGTGACCGGGGCCAGCTGGGTCTGGTCGACCACCACGTTGATCATCGCTGCCCGCCAGGTGGTCCCCCAATGGGTGCAGACGCGGGCGCTGTCCATCTTCTACATCGTCTTGATGGGGCCCTTCGTGGCCGGCGGCATCGCCTTTGGCGTGCTCGACAGCTTCATTCCGCTCCGCATCACCCTGCTCGTGGCGGCCGTGGCCCTCGTTCCGGGCGTGCTGTTGATCCCGCGGTTCCGGCTGCCCGTCGTCGACCGGGATTCCTTGGAGCCCGTGGCGTTCCCCACCCTCACGGTCGGCGAGCACGTGCATCCCGATGACGGCCCGGTCCTCGTCTTGGTGGAGTACCACCTCGAGGAGCGTGATGTGGACGACTTTCTCCTCGCTGTCGCCGAGCTGCGGGTCGTGCGACGACGCCTTGGCGCGACCCGCTGGGGCGTGTTCGAGGACGCCACGGCGCACGGCCGCTTCCTTGAGACCTTCGTCGTGGCCTCCTGGCACGATTACCTCTCCCAGCGGGCCCACTACACCAAGGGCGACCTCGACATCGAGCGGCGCGCCGCCGCCTTGCATCGCGGTCCAGGAGAGCCACACGTCACCCGCCTGGTGCACCCCGACAGCGTCGAGGCAGCCCGGAGCCGTTCGGTCTGGCGCCGCGAGATGCTCCGTCTCGTGAGCGACCGACCGTCGGCCCCTCGCTCGCCCTGACGAGCGGCACCTTCAGTCTCTGGCCGTGGCGATGCGTGCGACGCCCGGTTCACCAGATCCGGCCGGGCTGAGTCCGAGGACGCGAATCGGTCGCTCACCGGCGGGGCTCTTGTCGCATTCGCTGCGACAACCAAGGCCAGGTCCGCAGGTCCGCCGAGGCTCGGCGCTGCACGACCATGTGAGCGCCGGGGCAGAGGGGCTTCTCCAAGGACAGGTGACGCGGCGGTCCTGAGTGTCGGCCAGCCAAAGGTGGTCGAGACCAGCATGGAACGGGGCCGCCTCACCCCCAGAACCTGGGCTGGTCGGCCGCCCGGCCCCAACGTCCCTCGTGGCGTTGACGTCGCGTTGAGCCCGCTTCGTACAAGACCTGGGCGCGACACGTTCACGAACGCGCTTGAGGTAGAGTGCCATTTCCACGAGCAGGTACTGCAGAAGGGAACTGGCAGCGATGGTCGGCATCGGCGCGCATGAACCCGTGGGCGAGCGCTCGAGAGCTGGCCGGATTGACCCGACCGGCCAGCCCTTGAAGGGGGAAGCTCGTGCCGGGACCGGGGCGAGATCGGCGTGAGCTCATGGAAGTGAGCGAGCACACGAATCACCCTGGGACCGCGCGCGCCATCGCCACCGCCCGCGCCCAACGATTGCGCGTCCCGTCTCGCTGCGCCGGATCCTTCTTGAGGTGGTTGTTGCAGGGACACCGTGACCAATCGACGCGGCGCAATCCGTGCGCGTCGGGGTCTTTCGAACCTGGCCTGGGCGCTCGGCGCGTGGCGCTTGACTCGGGGCACGGGTGACCTCGCCCCTGATCATCCAGGGCGGGATGGGTATCGGCGTCTCCGGCTGGCGCCTCGCTGGAGCGGTCGGCAGCGCCGGGGGCCTCGGTGTTGTCTCGGGAGTCGCCCTGGACTCACAGCTCGCCCGGCGCCTCCAAGACGGCGACGCCGACGGCACGCTGCGACGGGCACTCTCCCAGTTCCCGGTTCCCGAAATCGCCAAGGCGGTGCTGTCGCGCTACTTCGTCCCGGGCGGTCGACGAGACGACCAGCAGTACCGCGCGCTGTCCCGGCTGACGCTCACGCCGTCGCGGGATCGCCAGCTCTTGGCAGTCGTGGGCGCCTTTGTCGAGGTCCACCTCGCGAAGCAGGCCGCGCGCGGGGCGCGCGTCGGGATGAATCTCCTCGAGAAGATTCAGCTGGCGACGCCGGCTGCCGCGTACGGCGCGATGCTCGCGGGGGTTGATGTGGTCCTGGCGGGTGCGGGGATTCCTGCGCGCCTCCCCTCATTGTTGAACGCGCTCGCGCACCATCGCCAGGTCGAGTTTCCAATCGACGTCGCCGGCGCGGGCAAGACGCACTTCTCGCTGCGCTTTGACCCCGTGGAGCTCCTCGGGCGTCGCTTGGCGCCGCTCGTTCGCCCCTTGTTCCTTGCCATCGTCTCCTCCCATACCCTGGCTGCCTTTCTCGCTCGTGACGAGCAGACGCGCCCGGATGGATTTGTGGTCGAAGGGCCGATTGCCGGTGGCCACAACGCTCCGCCGCGCGGGGCGGTGCAACTCGATGAGCGCGGCGATCCCGTCTACGGCCCGAAAGATGAGGCGAACCCGCCGCAGTTTATTGCGCTTGGCCTGCCATTCTGGCTCGCCGGTGGCTTCTCGCGGCCCGAGCAGGTCACCGCAGCCTGTGCGGCGGGGGCCAGCGGTGTGCAAGTCGGCACGCTGTTTGCGTTGTCCGAGGAGTCGGCGATGGCGCCCGCCCTCCGCCTTCAGTTGCTCGAGCGGCTGCGCCGGGGTGACCTCGTGGTCCGCACCGACGTGCGAGCCTCGCCCACCGGCTTTCCCTTCAAGGTCGCAAGGCTGAGTGGCACGCTGTCCGAGCCGCCGGTCTATCAGCATCGACGGCGGGTCTGTGATCTCGGCTATCTCCGCACCTTGGCGATGAGCCCGGAGGGCACCGTGGTCTACCGCTGTCCGGCCGAGCCGGTCGCGGCATATGTCCAAAAGGGAGGCGATCCGGGTGAGACCGCCGACCGGGTCTGCCTCTGCAACGCGTTGATTGCCACGATCGGACTCGCGCAGCCCCGCCGCAGCCACGCCGAACCGGCAATCGCAACCCTTGGCGCCGACCTCGACGGCGCCCTCGAGCTCTTGCGCGAACACCCCGAGGGATGGGCCGCGCGTGACGTGCTGTCCTACCTCGCGCCCTCCTCAACCTGACGCGCCGCGCGCGGCCCGAGAGGGACCGGGATCACGACTGCGCGGACATCGCCGTGTGGGCGCTTGGCGCGGGGTCGATCGACCGTTCACCCATGTTGGCGTTGGTGCTGG
>JAJZKA010000021.1 GCA_021809805.1 Actinomycetes bacterium | reverse complement strand
CATCGCGCCGCAGGCTCGCGTGGTGCTCCTCGGTGGCGACCGACTCATAGGAAAGGACCGGGTCGAACACCGGAACGGGCGCGTCGAGCTCCTCGGAGGCGGGATCCATGTCAGGCATCGTAGGTTGCAGGGCACGGCACTCGATCTCGCGAGCACGAGGGGGACCGATCGCATGGCGCGCATCGTGGCGGCGATGGACAAGTACAAGGGCACGGCGAGTGCGGCTGAGCTGTCGGCGGCCCTCCAGGCGGCCGGCGAGGCCGTCGGATGGCAGGTCGACGTCGTCCCCATGGCCGATGGCGGCGAAGGCCTCGCCGAGGTCTTCGGCGGCCAAGAGCAGCGCTGCCTCGTCACCGGCCCGCTCAATACGCCCGTCGAGGCGCGCTGGCACCTCGTGGACAGCCCCGCGGGGCCCCTCGCCGTCATCGAGTCGGCCGCAGCCTCGGGCCTCGTGCTCGCCGGCGGCGCGGCCCGCAACGACCCCGAAGCCGCGACCACCAAGGGCACCGGCGAGCTGATCGCCGCAGCGCTCGATGCGGGGTGTCGGCGCGTCCTCGTCGGATGCGGCGGCTCCGCGACCACCGATGGCGGAAAGGGCGCCGTCGACGCGCTGGTGGGACGCGACCTGTCCGACATCGACTTGCTGGTGGCCGCCGACGTAACCACCCCGTTCCTCGATGCGGCGGCGGTGTTCGGGCCGCAGAAAGGCGCGAATCCGGCCGCCGTTGTGCGCCTCACCGGCCGCCTCGTCGAGCTCGCCGCCACCTATCGGGACCGCTTCGACATCGACGTCACCACGCTCGCGGGCGCGGGGGCCGCCGGCGGGCTCGCCGGCGGGCTCGCATGCCTGGGCGGCCGCATCGCCTCGGGCTTCGACCTCGTCGCCGAGCTTGTCGGCCTTGATGAGCACCTGCGCGGTGCCGACCTCGTGATCACGGGTGAGGGATGCCTCGATCGCACCTCACTCGTCGGCAAGGTGGTCGGCGGCGTCGTCGCACGGGTACCCAAAGAGGTCCCGGTGCTCGTGATCGTGGGCGTGGTCGACGATTCAGCCCGGATCGAGTTCTCGCGACCGGTCCGCGTCGTGTCACTCGTCGAGCGCTTCGGCACACAGGCGGCGCTCGGCCAACCGGCCAAGCTTGTCGGCGCCGTGCTCGCTGAGCTGCTCGCCGCCGAGGGTGAGCTCCAGCCTCGCTAGCGTGCTGTCGGCTCGCACGCTTTGGTGCCGCCTGCGATCAGACGGGAGGCGACGTGAAACTCGGCCTGCACATCTCCAACTTCACCTATCCCGGCGGCGCCGCGGAGCTCGGTCCGGACCTCGCCCGGATCGCCGGCGCGGCTGAGGCGGCGGGCTTCGACCGCATCAGCGTGATGGACCATTTCTTCCAGATCACGATGGTGGGTCCAAAAGAGCACGAGATGCTCGAGGCGTACTCGACCCTCGGTTACCTGGCCGCCTGCACGAGCCGGGTCAAGTTGCTGACCCTGGTCACCGGGGTCGTCTACCGCCAGCCCGGCCTCCTCGCCAAGGCGGTCACAACCCTCGACGTCCTGAGCGGCGGGCGGGCGATGCTCGGCATCGGCGCGGCGTGGAACGAGGAGGAAGCAACCGGCCTCGGGCTGGACTTTCCCCCGCTTTCTGAGCGCTACGAACGCCTCGAGGAGGCGCTACAGATCTGCTTGCAGATGTGGAGCGGGGAGACCAAGGCCTATGAGGGCCGCCACTACCGCCTCGCCGAGACGCTCAACTCACCCCCAGCGCTCAGCCGGCCGCACCCTCCAATCCTGATCGGCGGGTCTGGGGAGAAAAAGACGCTCCGCCTCGTCGCTCAATATGCACAAGCATGCAATCTTTTTCCTGGCCCCGACCTGGCCCACAAGCTCGACGTGCTGCGGCGCCACTGCGAGGAGGTCGGCCGCGACTACGACGAGATCGAAAAGACGGCGCTTTTCAACTTCGACGTGGGCGAACAGGGCGAGCGCGTGGAGCAGACGATCGATCAGCTCGGCCACCTCGCCGAGATGGGATTTGGCGTCGCGCACGGCAGCGTGAAGGACGTCTCGAGTTTGCGGGGCCTCGAGCTCATCGGCGAGCGCATCCTGCCGGCGATCACCGCGCGCTGAGCGCTCCCCAGTCGCAACGCCACGGGAAGAGCCCGCGTCGTGACGCGCGAGCACGGTGGCGGGCGGCAAGGCCCAACCTTGGGTCGAGCCGGGCCGTGTCTCCCCCGTCGCCTCGCCAGGTCCCCCGGGCGCAATGGTTCGGGCCATCTGCCATCGAGGGGACCACGGTTCTGGCACGCGCCACGGATTTCAGCGCTTGTATGCCACTGCTGGGGCGGCGCCGTGCCCCGCGAGCGACGCCGTCGGCGGCGACCGTGTGAGCGGCCACGAGGCGGGGGCATCGGTGCCCCTCGCCACAATCGCTACCGCCACGGGGGCGGCCACGCGCGCTACGCAACGGGGGAACGGCGGGGTGCCCATCGCAATGCCCGCGACCATTCTCCCGCACAGGGCGGCGATGAAGCGGTCGTCTGCGCCAAGAGCCCCGGCGACGTCACGAGCGATGAACGGCCCACAACGGCCCGCGAACTGCTCGGGCCGTCGAGAGGACCTCGATCTGTCCCCTCTGACGGCGCGTCCTCGGCCTGGAACACTTGATTTCACCCGCAACGCGTCGATTTCTTGCACCTGCAATGCCCGACGGCAGCGGGCTCGCTCACGCTGGGCGCTGCTCGAGTGACCACAGGCAGCGAGGAGGAGCTGTACGGCCGGGTGACTTCATCGGACACAGACGTGCGAACGCCTGGACCGTCTCCGGAACGATCAACTGCCCCCGGGGACATCTCTGGCCACCACGCCCATCCCGATCGCAAAGCTGGGGTGCCGCCTCGGGGGGGTCGATCGTCTTGCGCCTCGAGCGCGGCGACGCGCCACGGTCGCCCGGTGTCCGCCTGAGGATCGTGGGGGCGGTGGCGAGCATTCGGCCACCATCGGGCCGACCGGCGTTCGCTGCGCGCACATGGATCTTGCACGAGCGCGACGTGCCTGCTTCGGCCAGCCGAGCCACGTGGCGAGACCGTCGGGGACCCCGACCGATGGGTGCTCGCCTCGCTGTCGTCGACGAGCTTGGCTCGAACCCCAGGCGCGCCGGTGCGCGTGAGCGAGATCGTCCCCCGCCGGCATCACCTGACGATTGAAGGGAGCCCGGGGCCCGCCGCACACTGCACCGGCCCCACTGGCAAAAGGCGTCGTCCGCATGCCGGACTCATGCCGCCGAGGCGGCCCGTTCGCCGACGCGATCGAGCAGCAAGCGGTGCAGGCGATCATCGCCGGACAGCTCGGGATGGAAGGCGGCGACGAGCACGTTGCCCTGCCGGCACACGACCGGCCGTGGCGACCCCTCGCTGCGGCGCACCGTCGCCAGGACCTCAACCCCCTCGCCGACCGATTCGACGAACGGTGCGCGGATGAAGACCGCGTGCATCGGCTCGGCGAGGCCCGCCACCTCGAGGGTCGACTCGAAGGACTCGACCTGGCGACCAAAGGCGTTGCGCCGCGTAACGATGTCGATCGCACCAAAGCTCTTTTGGTCCGCTCGGCCGTCGAGCACCTGGCGCGACAACAAGATCATCCCGGCGCAGGTGCCGAGTACCGGCAGGCCCGCCGCCAGGCACTCACCAAGTGGCCCGAACAGCCCGGAGGACCCCAGCAGCAACGACAGCGTCGTCGACTCGCCGCCGGGCAGCACGAGCCCCTGCAGGCCCTCGAGGTGCTCGGGGCGGCGCACGGCCCGCACCGTGGCGCCGAGGGAGTCGAGCACCGCGCTGTGCTCGGCGACGTCGCCTTGCAGGGCGAGGACGCCGACGAGCGGCGACGCCGTCACCAGCCGCGTTCAGCGAGCTTGACGTCCAAGGTGGCGATCTCCTCGCCGGGCATCGCCGCGCCGAGGCCCCGGGAGACCTTGGCGACGATCTCAGCGTCTTGGTAGTGCGCCGTCGCCTCGACGATCGCCCGGGCGCGGCGCGCCGGGTCCTCGCTCTTGAAGATGCCCGAGCCGACGAAGACCGCTTCGGCCCCGAGCTGCATCACGAGCGTCGCATCGGCCGGCGTGGCGAGCCCGCCGGCACAGAACAGCGGCACCGGCAGGCGGCCGGTACGCGCCACCTCCTCGACGAGATCGATCGGTGCCTGCAGCTGCTTGGCCCAGCCGTAGCGCTCGGCGGAGTCGGCGGTCTGGATCTTTTTGATGTCGCCGAGGATGGAGCGCAGGTGCCGCACCGCCTCGACGACGTTGCCCGTCCCTGCCTCACCCTTGGAGCGGATCATCGCCGCGCCCTCCGAGATGCGGCGCAGCGCCTCACCGAGGTTGGTCGCGCCGCAGACAAAGGGCACCGAGAATGCCCATTTGTCGATGTGGTACGCCTCGTCGGCGGGCGTGAGGACCTCGCTCTCGTCGATGTAGTCCACTTCGAGGACCTGCAGGATCTGGGCCTCGGCGAAATGCCCGATCCGCACCTTGGCCATCACGGGAATGGTGACCGCCTCCTGGATGGCACCGATCAGGGCGGGGTCGCTCATGCGCGCCACACCGCCCTCGCGGCGGATGTCGGCAGGCACGCGCTCGAGCGCCATCACGGAGACCGCGCCCGCGTCCTCGGCGATCTTGGCCTGCTCGGCGGTGACGACGTCCATGATCACGCCACCACGCAGCATCTCGGCGAGGCCGCGCTTGACCCGCACCGTGCCCCGCTCGCCGCTCGCCGCCCCGTTCGCCTCAGAAGTGCTGGTCATGCTCCAAATCTACCGCTCAAAAAGATGCCCGGTGACCCCCCAAGGCAGAGCGCGGTGGGACGGGCAGGCGCCGCAGCTGTGAGCGCTGCGCAGCGAGCTCGATCAGCCTCGTCGTCTCGGCCGAGCCAGCGTGCCGAAGGCGAGCTCCGGGGCTGCCACGTCTCAGCGATCCGCTCGATGAAAGTGCCGTGGCGCCAGCTTCGGCCAAACGATTGCCCAGCCGCCGCCAGCACCTGGGCGCACCGTTGCGACGCGCGAGAGCGCCCGCTGGTGCGAGGCGGGGTCATGAGGCGAGAGGGAGCGATGACTCACTTGGCGCTCAAGCGGGCCGCGGCGCACCCAGCGCGGCGGCGTTCACGCAGTGGACGAGGGGCTCGCCGTTCACCCCGGCGATCAGGTTCTCCACCGCCAGTTCCGCCATCTTCTCTCGGGTCGCACGAGTCGCCGAGCCAACGTGGGGCAGGACGAGGCAGTTATCGAGGCGCAGCAGCTCATCGTCCGGCGGAACCGGCTCCACCTCAGCGACATCGAGGCCAGCAGCGGCGATGGTCCCATCGCGCAGCGCGGCGGCCAGCGCCACCTGGTCGACCACGCCGCCCCGCGCGGTGTTGATCAAGATCGCGTCGCGCCGCATCGTTGCCAGCTCGCGCGCGCCGATCAAGTGGTGCGTCGCAGGAGTGAGCGCAACGTGCAGGGAGACGAACTCGCTGCGCTCGAGCAGGCTCGGCAGCTCGACCACCTCGATGCCCTCGAGCTCGGGGGTCCGGGTCGTGCTGGCGAGCACCTCCATGCCAAAAGCGAGCGCCCGGCGCGCCACCGCCGCCCCGATGCGCCCGAGACCGACGATGCCAAGGGTCGAGCCGGCGAGCTCCCGGCCGAGCAGGAACTCGGGGTCCCATCCCCCCCACCGGCCCGTGAGGACAGCGTCGCGCGCCTCGACCAGGCGGCGTGCGACCGCCAGCAAGAGGGCGAAGGCAAGGTCCGCCGTGGCCTCGGTGAGCACGCCGGGCGTGTTGCCGAGCGGCAAACCCCGGGCGGTCAGCGCAGACACGTCGACATGGTCATAACCGACGCTCATCGTGGAGACAACCCGCAGCTCGGGTGCCGCCGCCAAGAGCTCCTCATCCACGCGCTCGCCCGAGACCACGAGCAGCCCGACGGCGTCCGCCGCGCGTCGGCGCAGCTCTGCTGGGGGGATCGTGGTCGGCTCCATCCACACCTCGGGCGCCGTCTTCTCGCAAAGACGCGAGAAGGCACCGGGCGGAACGGGGCGGGTGAGAACGACGCGGGGCAGGGCGCCCGTCATGCGCGCTCCCCAACACAGCGCCAGCGCGCCCTCACAGCGGGAAGGCCGCAGCGATCGAGCGCTCGGCCTGCGCGAGGCCGGCCTTGGTCAGCGGTGCCGCGATCGCAATGAGCGCGGCATGCAGTTTCGCGCCGCCGGAGTTCCGCTGCGCCCAGAGTTCCTCCAAGGACACGCGGGCGGTACCGGACCAGGCGGAAACGCGCGGAGCGATCCTGCGGCGCCGCTCGGTGACCACGGGCTCGATCGCGACCGCCCCCTGTTGCATCTCCACCGCGACCACGCGCAGGCTTTCGGGTCGCATCTCGATGGTCTCGCCAGAGCTGGCATTGAACTCGCTGCGGTCCGTCATCGTCCCTTCCCCACTGGCCGCCCTCCGGGCGTCCGCTCGATGTTCGCATCCCCGCGCCAGCCCGTCGAGCCCGGTGGCTCACGAGGCGTTGCCCGCTCCAGTTTGGGAAGCGGCGGGACCTCGTCCATGGCGAAACGCATTGCGAAGACGCGCGAAGGCGGCCCGCGCAACAAAGGGACCGCTGCATCGCCGGCCAAGTCCACCTGGAACGACGCCGCGCGCGTCGGCGCCGCGGGCACTCGGCGTCACGGGCACGCCCGTGGCGGCGCGTGCCACGGCCGCGAAATTGGCAACCGCGCTCACGTCACCGTCCACGCACGGCGCCGGATGGTCCTCCTCAGCCCGAAATCAACCAGCTGCGACGGCAGGGGCGCGGGCGATGGTCGCTGCCACGCCGGCGTCCTGGCGCCCGCAAGCCGACTCGATCGGGTTCTTGGGCGACGGCGTGCCGACCACGCGAGCCGGCTCGGCCCGATCGACCTAGTCCTCCCCCGAGCGTCGACGGAAGCTCACCATGTGCGCCTGCTTCCGGCTCGGCGCCCCCAGCGTTGGTGGTGACTCAGGTCACCCGGACGATGCGGATGGTGTCGGTGACGGGGTCTGGCGCGGTCGGCGAGCCGGCGAGGACCACGACGACGTCTCCGGGCTTCGCGTAGCCGGCCTCGACGCTCGCCTGCACGCCGTGCCAGACAATGTCGTCGGTGCTCGTCGACTCCCGCACCAACAAGGCGTCGACCCCCCAGCTCACCGAGAGCTGCCGGGCGGTCTCGATCGACGGGGTGGCGGCGATGATGGGCATCGCCGGGCGAAAGCGCGAAATCACCCGAGCGGTGCGCCCCGTGCGGGTGCACGCAATCAGTGCCGCGGCGTTCTGCTCGACCGCGGCCCGCCAGGCCGCACCGGTGATCGCGGCAGTGATGCCGAGCGCGGAGGACGGCGGTCCCGAGACCTCCTGCAGGCCGAGTCCGGCCCCCCAGCGCACGTAGTCGAAGTCGCGCTCGGTGCGCGTCACGATGCGCGCCATGGTGGCCACGACGTTGACCGGGTCGACGCCGACAGCCGTCTCGGCCGAGAGCATCACCGCGCTGGTGCCGTCCAGCACCGCATTGGCCACATCGGTAACCTCCGCGCGGGTCGGTACTGGCGAGGAAACCATCGACTCAAGCATCTGGGTGGCGGTGATCACCGGCCGACCAAAGCGGACACCCGCCCGAATGATGTTCTTTTGGTGATGCGGCACGTCCTCGAGCGGCACCCGCACGCCGAGGTCGCCGCGGGCGACCATCACCGAGTCGCTGACGGTGAGGATCTCGTCGAGATCCGCGATGCCCTCGGCCGTCTCGATCTTGGCGCACAGCATCGTCGGCGCCCCCCCGAGCGCGGCGCGCACGGCCATCATGTCCGCGGCCGAGCGAACGAACGAGACGGCGGCCATGTCGATCCCCTCGGCAACCAATGCCTCGAGTCGCTCGAGATCGTCCTGGGTAGGGGTGCGCAACTGGACTCGGCTCGTCGGCACCGTGACCCCGGGCCGCCCCTGCAGGCGCCCGCCGCTCGAGACACGGGCGCGCGCCCCGTCGCCGGTGCGCCCGATGACGCGCACTGAGACGCCTCCGTCGCCAAATGCGACGTGGTCGCCCTCCTCCAGCCCAGCCGCAACCTCGTCGAGCGCGACGCCGATCCGGGCCGCCGAGCTCTCGGCACACAAGGAGCCGGGAAAGATGTCGATCTCGTCGCCGGCGGCGAGCACGACGCCACCGTCGGGGAACGCCGTCGTTCGGATCTTCGGGCCAGGGAGGTCGGCGAGCACTCCGACCTGGGGGGCGGCCTTTCGGATACGCCGGACGCGCTCGATCGCGTCATCAATGCTGCCGTGCGCGAGCGGAACCCGCGCCACGTCCATTCCGGCTTCGGCCATCGCGGCGAGCACCTCGACCGAGTCCGAGGCCGGTCCGATCGTCGCCACCAATCGGGTGCGCCGGCGCGGGCTGCGGACGCTCGCCCGGGCTGCCACCTCGCGCAAGTAGGGCGTGGTGAAGTGACCAGGGGCAAGGATCGGTTCGGCGCGGGGGGCGTACTCCATGGCACCAGCATGCCCGACGCGGGGTCCCACCGCAGGTCCCCTGCTCCCACGGGCATGCCGGGGCGGGGCGTCAGGACGCCGGGCTCACCGAGCTGAAGTTGAAGTCGGGGATCTGCAGCGCGGGCATCGCCGTGAGGCGCATCCATTCCCCCCACTCCCGCGACAGCGCCCGCTCGACGCGCGAGGCGGCCGTCGCTCGGGCGAGGAGGTCGAGCGGGCTCTCGTTGAATCGGAAGTTGTTCACCGCGGCGACGACCTCGCCATCCTCGACGAGATAGACACCGTCACGGGTAAGGCCCGTGAGCAACAGCGTCGACTGGTCGACCTCCCGGATGTACCACAAGCAGGTGAGGAGCAGACCCCGGCGGGTGCCTGCCACGAGGTCGGCAAGTGAGGCCGTTGCACCGGGGAGCTCGAGGGCAAGGTTGTCGACAGGGGGCGTGAAGGCGACCCCCGCACGCGTTGCGCCGGCGCGGTGGTAGCGCAGGTGCGCAAGACGTCCTGCCTCGATCCAGGCAGTCGGCCCGAGCACTGCGCCGTTGTCGAAGACCGAGACGTCAGGACCCGACGAATCGGTCACGAGGAACGGGCAGCACGACAGGCCCGGCCGCGCCGGGTCGCTCAGCAACGAGAAGGGCAGCGGGCTCACCTGCTCGCCAAGGCGCGTGCCGCCGGCCGTCGAGAAAACGCTGCCGCCGTCCTCGGCCTCCCGGCCGCTCGCCGCTTGGGAGAGCACGACCATCAAGTCGGCGACCGCATCGGGGGGAAGGACCGTCTCATAGCGACCCGCCGGCAGCTCGACGCGGCGCCGTGCCCAGCCGAGCCGCTCGAGCAGGCGCCCCTCCATCTCGGCGATCGAGCAATCGCCGAAGTCCTCGATCCCTTGGCCGACCCACGCGGAGCGGGCGCCGTCGCCGTCGCGAGCGACGAGCTCGACCGTCCCCGACGGCTGGACGTGGCGCCGTCTGAGCCCGCTGCTCGTGGCGAGGTAGGTCGTCGTGACCTCGTGGGTGGCAAAGCCGGCGATGCGGTGCCCCTCGGCGCGTCCGCGACCGAACGCGTCGCGCAGTTCCGGCAAGAGGCCGCCAAGCGTCGAGAGCTCGACGAGCTCGGGGGCGAGCGAGAGGTCGTCGCTCGCCCCGCCGTCTTGTGGCCGAACGAGCGGAGCAGCGTCTTCGGCAGGTGGTGCCTGGCGCGCTTGGTGCTCGGCCCGGGCGACGAGCTCTGCCACGTCCACCGCGCCGGTCTCGCTCGCGCTCCCGCAGCGGCGCCCGTCCGCGCCGATCGCAATCGCCGTGACGCGGCGCTCCCGGCGGGCCCCATTGGTGGTCGTGGTGTTATTGGCAAAGCGCACTTCGGCGCTCGAGCCCTCCTCGACGATCACGACGCAGTCGCCCGATGCCGACGCGATGGCGCGTTCGGCGACCTCGCCGGCGGGGCGAAGGGGACCCGGCCACGGGCTCATCGGCCCGACTCCCGCCGCGCGTTGAGGATCGAGATGTTGGCAAAGCGAGCAGCCGGGCAGCCGTGGCTGACCGCCGCCACCTGACCGGGCTGGCCCTTGCCGCAGTTCATCGCGCCGGCCAGCAGATAGGTGTCGGTTCCCCCGACGCCGTTCATCGCGCCCCAGAAATCGGTCGTGCGCGACTGGTAGGCGACGTCTTTCACCTGTCCGGCGAGGCGCCCGTGCTCGATGCGGTAGAAGCGCTGCCCGGTGAACTGGAAGTTATGGCGCTGCATGTCGATGGACCAGCTCTTGTCGCCGACCACGTAGATCCCCCGCTCCACACCGCTGATCAGCTCCTCGGTGCTCGGCCCCGCCGCGCCCGCGGGCTGGAGGGAGACGTTCGCCATCCGCTGGATCGGGATCATGAGCGGCGACGAGGAGAACGCGCAGCCGTTCGAGCGCGCAAGGTGCGCCTCCGCCGCGATTCGCCGGTCGAGCTGGTAGCCGACGAGTCGTCCGTCGCGTACGAGGTCGAAGCGCTGGGTCGCCACACCCTCGTCGTCCCAGCCGATCGTCGCCAGGCCGAACTCGGCCGTGCGGTCCCCGCTCACCTGCATGAGCGGCGAGCCATAGACCAACGTGTTGAGCTGGTCGAAGGTAGCAAAGGAGGTGCCCGCATAGGCGGCCTCGTAGCCCAGTGCTCGGTCGAGCTCGGTGGCGTGGCCGATCGACTCGTGGATCGTAAGCCAGAGGTTGGTGGGGTCAATCACGAGGTCGTAGCGACCAGGCTCGACGCTCGGCGCTGCGAGCTTGGCGGCGAGGTGCTCGGGTAGCTCGGCAAGCTCGCCCGGAAAGTCCCAGCCGTCGCCCTCGAGGTACTCATATCCCCGGGCCGTCGGCGGCGCGAGCGTGCGCATCGTTTCAAAGCTGCCATCGGACGCGATCGCCAGCGCCTCGAGGGTTGGATGAATCCGCACGCGTCGCTGCAGGGCGACGGTGCCCGCCATGGTCGCCAAGTACTTCTCCTCGGCCACGGTGTGCAGCGACGTCGTGACATGGTCGACCACGTCGCTGGCGAGCAGTCCTCGGCTCCACTCGCCGAGCAGCGCCACCCGCTCGGCGAGCGGGACGGTGGTCGGGTCACGGCGGTAGGGGCCTTCCCAGTGCACCTCGCCATAGGTGGGCTCGTCCGCGAGCTCGACGGCGCCTGAGCCCGCCTGGCGGGTGAGGCGGGCGATCTCGATCGCCTGGGCGGCACACGCCGCTGCGGCCTCAGGGGTGAGCTCAACAGAACCGGCAAAGCCGATGGCCCCGTCGTGGATGACTCGCACCGACAGCCCGAGCTCCACCTCGTCCGCGCTGCCCTCAAGCTCGCCGTCGCGCAGCGCCACCGCCTGGTTGACGATGCGCTCGGCGCGCAGTTCGCCAAGCTGCGCGCCCTGACGCCGCGCCGCCTCGAGCGCAGCGCTCGCGAGGTCCGACAAGCAAAGCTCGCTGAGCGTGCCGGCCTGCCGGCCCTTCGGTTCGCTCGACAGCTCCGTTGCCTCCCGTCGCCGGCCCTCGGAGCCAGGCTAGTCGGGTGACGCGCCGAGCCTCACCGGCACCTGGTGCTGGCGCAGTCGGCGTCACCGCACCTGCTTGGGAGGCCCGGGGCGTCGAGGACGGCGGCGCCCGCCGCCTCGTGCAGAGCCAGCTCGGCCACACCCTGGCCCGACCATGAGCATCCCATGGTGGGCGTAGGTCGCCGCACCCCCACGGCGTCGGCGCGCCGCGTCAGTCCGGCTCGGATAGGTTGCCCGCAATGGCACGCCCGGCGCTTTGGACCAAGGCGGCGGTCGCGGCAGTGCGGCTGGTGTCGGCGAGCTCGCGCCTCGCCGGCTTCGGCGACGGCTCGACCGCCGGCGGGCGCGTCGGCCTTGCGCTCGAGCCCAGATTACTCGCCGCCCTCGGCGCCGGGCGCACGAGCGTGCTCGTCAGCGGCACGAATGGCAAGACGACGACGACCCGCCTCCTCGCCGAGGCGGTCGCCACCCTCGGAGCGGTCGCGACCTCGTCCGCCGGGGCGAACTTGCCGCCCGGCATCGTTGCCGCGCTGGCCGACGCGCCGAGCGCTCCTTGGGCCGTCCTCGAGGTCGACGAGGCCTACCTCCCCGAGGTCGAACTGGCGCTGCACCCCGCGGTCATCGTCCTGCTGAATCTCTCGCGTGACCAGCTGGACCGCGTGAGCGAGGTGCGCATGGTCGCCCGGCGCTGGCACGACCTCCTCCAGACCTACGAGGGCACGGTCGTCGCCAACGCGGACGACCCGCTCGTCGCCTGGGCCGTCGCGGGAACCCCACGGGCGCGATTTGTCGCCGCTGGCGGTCAGTGGCGCGACGACGCCCACCACTGTCCCAACTGCGGGGCGCGCCTTCAGTGGTCCGAGCGGCACTGGGCGTGTACCTGCGGCTTTGCCCGCCCTGAGTGCGTGGCCGAGCTCGAGGGTCACGAGCTCTCCTGGGACGGCGAGCGCCTGCAGCTCGACCTCGCCCTCCCCGGGCGTTTCAATCGAGCCAACGCCGCGCTGGCGCTCGTCGCGGCACGCGAGCTCGGCGTCACGCCGCGCGCCGCGCTGAAGGCGATGGCCGCAGTCTCAGAGGTGGCCGGTCGGTTCGCGCTCCGCGAGATTGGCGACGTCTCCGCCCGTCTGCTGCTCGCCAAGAATCCGGCGGGCTGGACTGAGCTACTCGAGCTTGTGCGCGACGAGCGGGGTCCGGTGGTGATCGGCATCAACGCCCGCATCGCCGACGGGCGGGACCCGAGCTGGCTGTGGGATGTGCCCTTCGAGCTGCTTGCCGGGCGCGTTGTGGTCGCCAGCGGCGAGCGCCGACTCGATCTCGCGGTCCGCCTGCGCCACGCCGGGGTCGCGCACCGCACCGCCGACGACCCGGTCGCCGCCATCGCCGCGGTCGGCCAGGCGGTGACCTATATCGGCAACTACACGGCCTTCCAGGATCTCCGCCGGGCGCTTGGGAGAGCTGGCGGGCCACCGGGGCGCCGCACCGTCGCGCCCACGGTCCCATCGCCGCAGCCTGCGACCAGCCCAGGGCCCACCGCAGGCGCCCCGCGCCGGCGAGTGGGCGGTGGCGAGAGCACGCTGCGGATCGTTGTCGTCCACCCTGACCTGCTCGCCACCTATGGCGACGGCGGCAACGGTCTCGTGCTCGCCAACCGGGCGCGCTGGCGGGACATCCCCGCTGAGCTGCTCGCCGCACGCTCGGACGAGACCCTCCCCGCCCAGGTCGACTGTTACCTCCTCGGCGGCGGCGAGGACGGACCGCAGGCACACGCGGCCGCAGTGCTGCGCGACGGCCCGCTGCGCCGCGCGGTCGCAGCGGGAGCGAGCGTGCTCGCGATCTGCGCCGGCTACCAGATCCTCGGCGAATCCTTCCCTGGTGCCGACGGCCGGGCGCTCGCAGGTGTCGGCCTGCTCGAGGTGACCACCCACCCCGGCGGGGCACCTCGTGCGGTTGGCGAGCTCATGGTGGAGGGTGCCGAGGGGGCGCTTCGCCAGCTCACGGGCTTTGAGAATCACGCTGGACGCACCGAGCGTGGCCCCGGGGTCGAGCCACTCGGGATTGTGCGCAGCGGAATCGGCAACGGAGACGGCACCGATGGTGCCCGCTCGGGACGGCTGGTCGGCACCTACTTGCACGGTCCGGTCCTCGCCCGCAACCCCGGGCTCGCCGACTGGCTGCTCGAGCGCTGCACCGGTCAGGTGCTCGCCCCGCTTGGCGATGAGGAGGAGGAGGCGCTTCGCGCCGAGCGCTTCGCGGCGCTCGGCACCACCTCGGGGCCGCTGCAGCACCGCTCTTAGGACAGTCGCCGCTCGGTCGCCCAGCGCGTGAGCTGGTGGCGGTTGGATAGCTGGAGCTTTCGCAGCACCGAGGAGACGTGGGTCTCGACCGTCTTCACCGAGATCGTGAGCTCGCGGGCGAGCTCTTTGTAGGTGTAGCCGCGCGCAATCAGCCGCAGCACCTCCCGCTCGCGCGCCGTGAGCTGGTCGAGCTCGCGATCGCCGTGCGTCAGCGCGGCGCCGCCACCGAACCCGCCGGCGAAGGCATCGAGCACAAAGCCGGCGAGGCGCGGCGAGAAGACGGCGTCGCCTTCGGCGATGCGCCCGAGCGCGTCGGCGAGCTCGTCGGCAGCGATCGTCTTGGTGACATAGCCCCGGGCGCCCGAGCGGATGACCCCGATCACGTCCTCGGGGGCATCAGAGACCGACAGCGCAAGGAAGCGGACTCCCGGCGCGCGCTCGCGGACTGCCGCGATCACCTCCTCGCCCGAGCCGCTCGGCAGGTGAACGTCCAAGAGCACCACGTCGGGCTCGCTGGCACAGATCAGCTCGATCGCCTCGGCGACGTCGCCCGCCTCTCCGAGGATCTCGCAGCGTTCCCCGAGCTCGGCGCGCACCCCGGCGCGGAACAACTCGTGATCGTCGACGAGCACGACGCGATGCGCGCTCACGGGGCCGTACCGGCGCGCCGGTCTGTGGTGGCGTGGCGGTCCGCTTCGAGGCGCACGCTCAGGCGGACCTCGGTGCCCTCGCCGGGAGCCGTCCGGATCTCCGCCGTCCCCCCGCAGCGGCTCATCCGGCCGCGGATCGACTCGCTGAGCCCCTTGCGATCCGCCGCCACCGCGGCGAGGTCGAAGCCGCCGCCGCGGTCGCGCACGAACAGCGAGGCGCGCTCGGGCTCGGCCTCGCCGAACAGCGAGATCACCGGCGCGCCCGACCACTTGGCGGCGTTCACGGACGCCTCGCGCCCGGCCGCGAGCAGCGCCGAGAGTCGTTCGGCAAAACGCCCGTCGAGCGGCACGTCGCCGACCACCACGACCTCGATGGGCACGCCGTGGGAGGCCTCGACCTCCTGCTGGATCCGGCGCAGCGCGGCCGCGAAGCTCTCGTCGCGCGCCGCGTCTGCTCCTGGATCGGAAAAGAGCATGGCGCGAAGTTCGCGCTCTTGGGCACGGGCCAGCTGGATCACCTGCTGAGGCTGGTCGGCGCGGCGCTGGATGAGCGCCAGGGTCTGCAATACCGAGTCGTGCACGCGCGCCGCGAGGTCGGCGCGCTCCTCTGCCCGGGCGCGCGCCTGGCGCTCGTCGACAAGCTCGTGGCCCACGCTCAGCCACCAAGGCCCGAAGACGATCACGAGGCCGGCGATAATCAAGACAAGGCCGAGAAAGGCGCGGGCCAAATTCACGCGGTGTCCTGAGACCAAGAAGGCAAGGCCGATCAGCATCAGCGCTGCGCCGAGCACGATGCGACGCGTGAAGACGAACCAGGAGCGCTGGCGATTCGAGGACAGACGCCAGAGCGGTTCGGCGACCCGGCGCATTGCCGCCCGCTCGTCCTCGGCGGCGTTTCGGTAGACGAGGACGAGGCCGGCGCCAGCGACAAAGAGCGCCCAGGCGCCCGAGCCGAGCCAACCCGCGCCAAGCACGGCGGCGAGCACCAGGGCGACGATCAGCGCCGGGATCAAGGCGACGCCGACCATGATGCCGCGCCGGTCGCCGGTCGCCCGCTTGCCGATCGGCTCTTGCTCACCCTCGCGGACGATAAAGAGCCAAGCGAGCACGTAACCGGCAAAGGCAAGACCGCTCGAGATGAGACCCAGGAGCACGAGAGCGATCCGCAGCACCGTGGTCTCCACGCCGATGCGTGCCGAGATGCCGCCCGCGACGCCGCCAAGGAGGCGGTCCTCGGCGCTGCGGCGCAGAACGGCGCTGCGGCGCGGTACCCGCCACAGGTGCGGGCGCCGCCCGGGCCCCGGCGGCGAGTCGCCATGGGGGTGGGGATACCAGCCGCCCCGTCGCGCCGCGCGCCGCTGCGCGTGCCAGTCGTTCTCGATGCCTCGATGATCCCACCTCGGGCACTGCTCAGCTATCAGGGATCACCCCGACGCGGCTCAGGGAACTGCGGCGGCGGCTCAGGGAAGTTCCAGGGAAGCTCCCGATAGCGAGCGCTCGGGCAGCGTCAGAAGATGATGGTCATGCAAGCTCAGCAGGACAACGCTCCCACTGCTTCGCCGCTTCGCCGGTCGATCAACGATCGCATGGTCGCCGGTGTCGCCGGCGGCGTGGCGGGCTGGCTCGGCATCGATGCCCAACTGGTGCGGATCGGCTTCGTCGTCGCCACCCTGGCGGGCGGCCTCGGCGTCCCCCTCTACCTCGCGGCCTGGCTGCTCGTCCCCGAGGAGCATCGCCAGACGAGCATCGCCGAGGACCTGCTCGAGGCGAGTCGTCTCGTCTGAGCCGCCCAGCCGCCCAGCCGCCCGACAAGGAGAAGCCCCGCCAATGTCCCGACCCTTCGATCCCGCCTCCTTCGCCGCCGCCAGGCGGAAGGGCTTCGTGCCGAACGCCGAGCTGCGCGTCTCGGACGCCGAGCGCCACGAGATCGCCGAGGTGCTCTCGCGCCATTTCGCCGACGGCCGTCTCGACGACGCTGAGTTCAACGACCGCGTCTCGACGGCCATGGCGGCCAAGACCCGCGGCGATCTCGCCGGGCTCCTCGCTGACCTACCGCCCCTCGAGGGCGAGGGCCACCCGGCCGTGACTGAAGTGGCGCGCCACCGCCCCCACCCACTGCGCCTCGTCGCGTTGGTGCTCGGTGCGCTCTTCCTCATCGGGTTCGCTCAGGGGCCGTTCTTCTTCCACGTCTGGCACCCCCACGTAGGCCTTGTCGTGTTCGTCATCGTCATGTTGGCCGTCTGGTCGCGCCGTCGCCGCGGCGGTTTTGCCCACAGGGAGCACTCGGTCAGCCTTTGATGAAGCCGCGGACCGCCTCGGCGACGAGTTGAACGGCGATCGCCGAGAGCAGGAGGCCGAAGATCCGCGTCAACAGCTGGATCCCGCTCGGCCGCAACAGTCGCCAAACCACGAGTGAGAATCGCAGCGCCGCGTAGAGAACAAGGAGCACCGCGGCCATCGCCACCACGATCGCCAAGGCGTCGGCCACCCCGTGGGCCTGGCGGACGAAGACGATCGTGGCGACGATCGCCCCGGGGCCGGCAATCAGTGGCGTGCCGAGCGGCACCAGGGCCACGTTCACGTCATCCATCCCGGTCGGCTGCTCGTTGCGGCCGGTCAACAACTCAAGGGCAACGAGCAACAACAGCAACCCGCCGGATCCCTGCAGGGCCGGCAGAGTGATGCCGAGCGAGGAGAGCAGCTGCTGGCCGAAGATCGCAAAGGCGCCGATCACCCCACCGGCGACCGCGACCGCTTGCCAGGCGAGGCGACGACGCGCCGCGTGACTGCGCGTCGCCGTCAGGGACAAAAAGATCGGGACGGTCCCGAGCGGGTCCATGATCACAAAGAGCGTGACGAAGACTTCGCTGCCAAATCGCAGCTCGTCGCCGTGCACGCCTCGGCCTAGCCGATCCGCACGATCTTGAAGGCCTCAGCGTGGCGCGCTGGCCCGAGCCCTGCTCGCTCGGCCTCGGCCGCCGTCCATTCGCGCACGAAACGCTCCGCCTCTGAAGGATCGGGCAGCTGGCTGCGGTGCGCGCCGATGGCTGCCAGCTTCTTGTCGATGACTTCTGTGATGTCGACGGCGTGATCGGGTGCAGGATGGGCGGCCAGCCACACTTCGTGGACCACATGGGGCTCGAGGCCCTCCTCGAGGAGCTCGGGGAAAGCAAAGGGGTTGCGGGCATCGGGATAGACGGCGCACAGGGTCGCCTCGCCGACGGCGCGGTGGTCGGGATGGCTGGCCGGCATGCGGGCGTAGTTGCGCTCGGGGCTCGAGGTCACGACGAGCTCGGGACGCAGCTCCCGGATCTGGCGGGCGATGGCGCGACGCAGCGTGAGGTCTGCCACCACCTCGCCGTCGGTGCCACCCAGAAAACGCACTTCGCTCACGCCGACCACCGCAGCGGCAGCGCGTTGTTCGGCGCGGCGGATCTTGGCCATCGCCGAGCGCTCGATCGTGCGGTCAAAGCCGCCCGCGGTGCCGTCGGTGACGATGCAATAGGTAACCGCACTGCCTGCCGCCACCCAGGTGGCGATGGTTCCGGAGGAGGAGAAGTCGACGTCGTCGGGGTGTGCCGTGACAACGAGCGCGCGCTCGGGGATACGTGCCGGGGCGATGGGATCAGTCATGGTGCCCCAAAGGCTAGTGAGCGCCCCGGCCCGTCGAGGTGATCTCGCGCTATCTCAACGGTGGTCGTGCCCCGGCGCGGGCCGCGTCGTCCGCAACGACGGTACCGTCCGGGCTGCGATGCGGCGGGCGGTGGGGTAGCACGGTCTCGACGCGAAGGTGGGGGCGCATCCCAGACCACGGCGCCTGCGGCGCGACGATCGCGTCAGCCAGGCGGTAGGCAATCTGCTCGTAGTTGACGCGCCAGCCGGCAAAGTGGGGCCACGCCTCGGCAGCGCTGCGCTCGAGCGGGAAGCCGATGCGCTCGAGCTGGCCGACCGCATCGGCAAACTCGGCCGGGGAGAGGGCAATCGGGTCGTCGGGACGGGGGTCCTCGTTGTAGGTGATGTCGAGCGTCTGGCCCAGGCGGCGCAGCGCCGAGAAGCCCATGCGCAAGCAGAGCCGTGCCTCGGACGGCGCGCTCGTCGGGTTCACCGCCAGCTGGATCGCCGCGGCGTCGAGCACGGCGAGCAGCGAGAGGAGCCAGGAGTAGCCCGCAACCGGGGAGCGAAAGAGCAGGAGGACCGGATGGGTGCTATGGCTCTCGGCGACGTCGGCCGCCCACATCTCCCAGGTCTTGTAGAAGTCGCCCAGCGCGTCGGTCGTGTGCACGAGCTGGTGGCGGATCAGCACCTCGGGACCCCACGCCGGCACCCCGGCGCGGCTCTCCATCAGCGCGACGAGTGTCTCGCGCCGAGCGAAGGACTGGTAGAGCACCGGTAGGTAGCCGATCTGCAGGGCGACGGTGATCGCACCGCTCGCTGCCGCGAGCATGACGATGGCGTCGTTGGTGTGCCCGGCGGTGCGTGCCAGGCCCAAGGTCACGGCGCCCGCGCCCGCCTGGTCGAAGGACGCGCCGAGATGCCGACTCCAGGGCAGGAGCATCAGCGCGTAGCCCACCACGAAGAGACCGAGGAAGGTGACGAGCTGCACGACCACGGCAGCCGGGGCCACCACCGCGAGCATCGCGTCGCGGCGCGCGTAGTCCGCCGACAGGCGGGAGATCGCCACGGCGAGGCGGTGCACCGCCCAGGTGAGCGACCAGGTGAGGCGCTGTGCCCTCGTGCGCCCCCGCGGGAGCACGATGGTCGCGATCATGCTGGCCCAGTTCGCCAGCACCACGACGATGCCGGCCGCAAAGGCGACCCCGCGCACGCCTAGCCCGGTCGCTCGCCCTCGCGCGCGCCAAGGCGCGCAGCGAACACCGCCGCTTCGGTCCGGCGGCGCATCCCGAGCTTTGCGAGCACGCTCGAGACGTAGTTCTTCACGGTCTTCTCCGCGAGGTGGAGCTCGGTCGCGATTTGGCGGTTGGTCTTGGCCTCGACGAGGAAATCGAGGACGCGGCGCTCTTGGTCGGTGAGGCGCTGCAGCGGATCGCCGGCCGAGCCCTCGCGGATGCGGTCGAGCAGGCGGCGCGTGAGGCCCGGGTCGAGCAGCGACCCGCCCGCCGCGAGCTGGCGGATCGCCTCGGCGAGTTCGCCGCCGTTGGCATTTTTCAGCAAGAATCCCGACGCCCCGGCCATCACTGCCGACAAGAGCGCCTCGTCGTCGGAGAAGGACGTGAACATCAAGCACGCGACCTCGGGCCGGCGCGCCCGGATCTGGCGGCACACCTCCACCCCGTCCATGCCCCGACCGCCTTCGAGGCGGACGTCCAGCACTGCGACGTCGGGCGCGAGCGCCTCGATCGCCGCCATCGCCGCCTCGTCGGCGGCCGCCTCCCCCACGACCTCGATGTCGTCGGCCGCGTCGCCAAGGAGCTGGCGCAGCCCGGCGCGCACTACCTCGTGATCGTCGAGGAGAAAGACCTTGACCATGCGGTCCCCCTATGAGGCGACGAAGCGATGGGCCGCCGGTCCGCTCACGCCGGCCTCCACCGCGAAGAGATCACCGGCGTGCGGCTGGCGTGCCAGGCTCGCGTCATCGAGGCCGCGGCGCGCCGTCGTGATGTACAAGACGTCGCGGCGCGCGCCGCCGAAGGCGGCGCTCGTCACCTGCGAGGCCGGGACGTGCACGACCGTCAGCCGTTCGCCGCTCCGGGGGTCGATGCGCTCGACGCGAGAGCCTCCCCATAGCGCCACCCACAAGCAACCCTCGTCATCGATCGTCATGCCGTCGGGCGCGCCGGGCCCCTCGAAGCTGGCCACGATCCGGCGATTGGCCAGGGTGCCCGTGTGGGCGTCGAAGTCGAAACTATCAACACAGCGACGAGGCGTGTCGATGTAGTAGACGACGTCGCCGCGCTCGGTCCAGGCGAGACCGTTCGAGATCGTCACGTCCTCGAGGAGCACCGAGACGGCTCCGCCGGGCTCGAGGAGGTAGAGCGAGCCGAACGGTCGCTCTTCGTTCCAGTCCATCGTCCCGGCAACAAAGCGCCCGTAGGGATCGGCTTTGCCGTCGTTGAAGCGCACGAGCTCGGCGTCGGAGCGAAACGAGCCCGCCGGCGCCAGCCCGCTGCCGTCCGCCTCGACATAGAAGAAGCCGTCGTGGGCGGCAAGGACCAATCCGCCGTCCTCGCGCAGCGCGACCGCACCAACAGTCGGGCCGACAAGGAAGGACCCGTGCTCGCCGCTCGCGGGGGTGAATCGGTGCACCCGGCCGGCCACGATGTCGACAAAGAACAGCGCGCCGCGGCGCTCGTCCCAGACGGGTCCCTCCCCCAGCATCGCCTGCACCTCGAGGGCGACCTCGGCGTGGCGCTCGTCAATGGCCATGTGCTCCTCCACCTCTCGGTGGGGACGGTAGCGCGCCCCACTTGCCCCGACCGGCCCCGACGGTGGATCCTCGCACCCATGACCCCGGCACGCCACCGGGGGCCATGCGCCACCGGGCAAGACAAGAGTGAGGAGCCACCATGGTCTATGTCGCCGCCGAGCACCGCTATGACACCATGCCGTACCGCCGCTGCGGTCGAAGCGGTCTCGACCTGCCCATGATCTCCCTCGGACTGTGGCAGAACTTCGGGACCGCGCGCCCCCTTGAGCCCTCCCGGGCGATTCTGCGGCGTGCCTTTGACCTCGGGGTCACCCACTTCGACCTGGCGAACAACTACGGGCCGCCATACGGCTCGGCGGAGTCGACGTTTGGACGGATCTTCGCCGAGGACTTCCGCCCCTACCGCGACGAGCTCGTCATTTCCACCAAGGCGGGCTATGACATGTGGCCGGGCCCCTATGGTCAAGGCGGCGGCTCGCGTAAGTACCTGCTCGCCAGCTTGGACCAGAGCCTCGCACGCATGGGCCTGGACTACGTCGACATCTTCTACTCGCACCGCTTTGACGCGACGACGCCACTGGAAGAGACGATGGGCGCCCTCGACCACGCCGTGCGACAGGGCAAGGCCCTCTATGCCGGCATCTCCTCCTACTCCCCCGAGCGCACGCAAGAAGCCGCGGCGATCCTGCGCCGCCTCGGCACGCCGCTTCTCATCCACCAGCCCTCCTATTCGATGCTCAACCGCTGGATTGAGGACGGGTTGTTGGACGTGCTCGACGACGAGGGCGTGGGATGCATCGCCTTCTCCCCCCTCGCCCAGGGCATGCTCACCGACCGCTACCTCAGCGGCGTGCCCGACGACGCCCGCGCGGCGAAGAAGGGCTCGTTCAATGCCGAATGGCTGAGCGAGCAGAACCTCGCCCACGTGCGGGCGCTCAATGAGATCGCAGACGCCCGCGGCCAGTCGCTCGCCCAGCTGGCGCTGGCCTGGGTGCTGCGCGACCCCCGCGTCACCTCGACGCTGATCGGGGTGAGCAGTCTCGGACAGCTCGAGGCGAACCTTGCCGCGCTCGCTCGTCTCGAGCTTTCCGCTGACGAGCTGGCCGCCATCGACGCCCATGCGAAAGAGGGCGGCATCGACCTGTGGGCCCGCTCGCGTCGTGGCTAAGCCAGCGCCGGGGCGCGCCGGCGTTGCGCTGCGGCCGGCGTCAGGCGCCGACGCGGACTGGATCGCGGCGCTGCACACCAACAGCTGGCAGCGCAACTACCGCGGCTCGTACTCCGACGCGTTCTTAGACGAGCGGCTCGCTAGCGACCGCCAGGCGCTGTGGCGGGAGCGCCTCACCGCTCCCGGATCGGCGGCGCGCACCCTCATCGCCGAGCGAGGCGGTGAGTCCGTCGCTTTCGTGCACGTCGAGCTCGACGCCGATCCCCAATTCGGCGCGCTCGTCGACAACCTGCACGTCCGCCACGACGTCCAGCGCAGCGGCATCGGCAAGATGCTGCTCACCGAGGTCGCGCGCATCGTCGCCACCGAGCGCCCCGGCTCGGCCCGCTATCTGTGGGTGCTCCAAGCGAACGCGGCGGCGATCGCCTTCTACCGCGCCGCGGGGGGCACCTTCGTCGGCAGCGCGCCGCTCGCGCCGCCGGGTGGGGACCAGGCGAACCTCTGCGGCAACCCGACCAAGCTGCGCGTCGTGTGGGGCGCCCTCTGAGCACCGCGCGCAACGCGGCCCCGGCGCCCGCAATGGGCGGCCGGGGCCGGTCGGGGTTCGCGCGGCCTCAGGCGTGCCGCACCGCCAACTCAGTGCGACTGTCCGTAGTAGGCGCCCGGCCCGTGCTTGCGGTTGAAGTGCTTGTCGCGCACCACCGGGTCGAGCGGGGTCGCGCCCGGGTCGACGAGCCGGGTGAACAGCGCCATCTTGGCGACCTCCTCGAGGGTGGCGGCCTTCTCGACGGCGTCGGCCGCGCTCGACCCCCACACGAAGGGCCCATGGCCGGGCGCGAGCACGGCAGGGACCTGGGCGATGCCTCCGGGGCCGATCGCCTCCAACAAGATGTCGCCCGTCGCTCCCTCGTAGTCGCTCTCGATCTCCCCCCGACGCAGGCGGCGAGCGACGGGGACCGGCAAGGGCGCAAAATCGGCATGCGTGGTGCCATAGAGCGGGATCGCCCGCTCCGCCTGGGCGAAGGCGGTGGCATAGGTCGAGTGCGTGTGCACGACGCCACCGATCTCCTCGTGAGCCCGGTAGAGAGCGACGTGGGTCGGCGTGTCGCTCGAGGGCCGCAACGCGCCCTCGACGACCCGCCCCTCGAGATCGACGACGACGAGGTCCTCGGCGCGCAGCTGCGCGTAGGGGACACCGGTCGGCTTGATGACAACGAGGCCGCGTTCGCGGTCCCGGCCGCTCACGTTTCCCCACGTCAAGGTCACGAGTCCAAGGCGTGGCAGCGCGAGGTTCGCCGCCAGCACCTCCTCGCGGAGCTGATCGAGCACCGTGGCGCCTACAGCTCGACGAAATCGATGTCGAGCAGCTCGGCAACGAGCCGCCAACGCTCGACCTGGTCGCCGAGGTTCATGCAGAAGTGGTGGGTCCCGCCGTTGCGCAACCAGGCGTCGAGGAAGCTGCGCATCCCCGATGCCGGGCGGAAGTGGAAGTAGGGCATCTCGAGCTTGGGGAGCACCGGCGTGTCGAGCACCTCGCCGCGTGCCACGGCCAGGCGGTAGATCTCGCCATCGAGGGGGATCAACGTGGCGGTCGTTGCCGGGCCGGGCTCGGCCGAGAACACGGTGGTGGGCGGGTTGGAGAGCCCGCCGATGCCGAGCGGGCGGTCGATCAGGCGCACCGGGCGGTCGCGCCGGGCGACCTTCCAGTTGCCCTCGCCCATGTGGCTGATGAGCACCGAGTCGAGGTCATAGTCCATCGCGTACATCTCTGAGAAGTGCGCGTCTCCGGCCAGGATGTGGCTGGCGCAGACGAGCGCGGCGGCGTTCGTGTCGCCCTCGGCGCCAAAGCCGTAGCCGTCGGCCATCAGGTCCGACGCGGTGAGCAGCGGGAGCTGCTCGAAGCGACCGTCGCGCCCGACCGGCTCGAAGTGGAACGAGAAGCCCTGATAGCCGCCGGCCTCGAGCATCTTGCGCACCGCGATCTCCATCCGGCAGGCATACGCGTGGGACTCGGCGCTCAGCTGCTCGTCGACGGCAAAACGCTCGTGGTGAACGCGCATCAGCTCCTCGACCTCGCGCTCGGTGACCTCGCCCATCACCACGTACAGGTCACCGAGATTCTCGTGATCGACCATCGGGCCGATCTTGCGCACGAGCGCGGTCGGGTCGTAGAGCACGTCTTCCATGCCATTCATCGGGTACCCGAACAGGGCGATGCGCGTCCGCTTCAGCGTGGTGACGGTCTGGGCCGCCCGGGCCCAATCCTCAAAGCGGCGAAGGAAGGCGGGCGAGCGCCATTCCTCGGTGAGCACCGAGTACGCGAGCCCTGCGCGCAACATCGCGTTCGACTGATCCTGGGCCCCGTGGATGCCCTGGTTGTAGGTGAGGTCCGCCATGTCCCACTCCGCCGTGACGACGGGCTCGGGCTGGATGTTGGCGAGCAGGAGCGGAAGCGGCGACTCCGTGAGGGCGCGCACGGTTCGCAGTGCCGGACCGTAGGTGAGCATCACGATCATGATCCCGTCGAGCCCGCCAGCGTTGAGCTCGCGGACGATCTCCTCGATGTCTTTCTGGTTGCGTGCCGGGCGCGAGTAGACGATCTCGGCCGCCTCCGAGCAGCGCTCAACGAGTTCGCGGGCGAACGCGTCCTGGTGCTCGGTAATCCTCGGGATCATGTCGTCGTAGAGCTCTTGCATGATTCCGAGGATCCCGATGCGGGGCCGGGCAATGGTCATGGGGCTCGCCTCCTTGGCGCCGGGCGGCGCCATTGTATGTTAGCGCTAACAGGTACCGTCGCGAAGACGCTGCGATCGCCATCCCTAGCGTCCCTCGGGCGCCGCGGTGCTGCGGCGCTCGACGAGCCGGGGCGCGATCACCAAGCGCTCGGCGACAGAGCTGCTCGAGCCGAGCTGGCACAGCAGCAGATCCAAGCTGCGGCGTCCGAGCTCGTCGAAGTCCTGGTGCACGGTGGTCAGCGAGGGAGTGAAGTACTCGGCCTCATCGATGTCGTCGAAGCCGACAACGCTGATCTCCTCGGGGACCGGCCGCCCCCGCTCGTGCAGCGCCCGCAGGACGCCGAGAGCCATGTGGTCGTTCGCCACGAACACTGCGGTGACCCCGGCCATCTTTGCGAGCGCGCGTCCTGCCTCGTAGCCAGAACGAGCCGTCCAGTCCCCCGCCAGCACCACGTCGGCGACCAGTCCCGCGTCGGCGAGCGCGGCCCGCCATCCCGCTTCGCGCAGGTGGGCCTCGAGCCACTCCGGTGGCCCCGCGACATGCGCGATAAGCCGGTGCCCGAGGCCAATCAAATGCTCAGTCGCTGCCCGCGCGCCGGCGCGCTGGTCGACTGCAGCGGTGGCGAACGCACCCTCGGGGTCACCCTCGACGACCACGACCGGCAGGTCGGTCGGCAGGCTCGGCTGGGGAAGCGAGGTCGACGTGAGCGGCGCGATCAGGATCACCCCGGCGACGCTCTGTTCACGAAGGCGCGCCAGCGCATCGTCGAGCGAGCCGGGGTTGATGGCCGTGCCGAGGCTGACGACACTCACGAAATAGCCCGCCTCACGCGCCGCGCGCTCGACGCCGTACAGAGTCGTCACCGGGCCAAAGAGCGTGGTCTCCAAGGTCACCAGACCCAAGGTGCGCGAGCGCCCGGTCACGAGCGCCCGCGCCGCGAGATTCGGGTGGTAGCCGAGCTCCTCGATCGCGGCGAGCACGCGATCGCGCGTAGCCGGGCGGACGCTCGGGTGCCCGTTGAGGACCCGCGAGACGGTCTGATGCGAAACTCCCGCGACCCTGGCGACGTCGGTCATCGCCGGCGAGCGAGGCGGCGATGCGAGCTCAGGCACTAGGCCCCCGGCGCCCGCTGGGATCTCCGCAGCGCCTTCAGCTCATGCATGACTCCGACGTCGCGCCGGCCCAAGGTGTCATGCAGCGACCGGTAGAGCGCGAAGACCCGGTCGTAGACAGCCTTGGCCTCGGCGTTGGGCTTGAAGGTACGCGCCGCAGGGACCGCGAGGGTGGCCGTGGCGGTGGCGATGTCGGCAAAACCACCGGCGTCGCGCCCCGCCGCCACGGCGCCGAACAGCGCCGAGCCGCGCGCTGGCACCTGGCTCGAGCCCGCAACCTCGACCTCGAGTCCGCTCACGTCCGCGAAGAGCTGCATCATCAGCTCGCTCTTTTCAGCGATGCCTCCGCAGGCAACAACGCGGGCGAGCGCCATGCCACCGGATTCGAAGTTCTCGATGATCGTGCGCGCCCCGTAGGCGACCGACTCGAGCAGCGCGCGGTACAGCTCGCTCGGCGTCGTCTGCAGGCTGAGCCCGACCACCGCCCCGGCGAGGTCCGCGTCTCCAAGGACGCTGCGGTTGCCGTTCCACCAATCGAGCGCCACGAGGCCGCTCTCGCCAGGCAATAGGGTCGCCGCAGCCGCCTCGAGCTCGCCGTAGCGCGCGCCGGACCCGCCGAGCAACCGGTCGACGTACCAAGCGAACATGTCGCCAACAGCAGGCTGTCCGGCTTCATAGCCATACAGCCCCGGCACGATCCCATCGCGGACCACGCCCGTGATGCCCTCGAGGAGTACCTCGTCTCGATGCACCACCATGTCGCAGATAGAGGTGCCGACGACGCTCACGAACACCCCAGGCTCGCCGACGCCACAGCCCGGTACCGAGACGAACGAGTCCACGTTGCCGACCGCGACGGCGATCCCCGCGGGCAGGCCGAGGCGCTCGGCCAGCGGGGACTGCAGCGCTCCGGCGCGCCCGCCGAGCTCCATGAAGTTGCGTCCGAGCTTGGCGGCCGGATCGTCGAAGCCGGGCACGGCCTGGGCGAAGTACTCAGCAGGTGGGAGGCCGTCGGTGGCGGACCACAACGCCTTGTAGCCCGCCGCACAGGCGCTCCGGGCGAGGGAGCCAGTGAGCTTCCAGACCACCCAGTCGGTTGCTTCGACGAAGGCGTCCGTCGCGTCGTAGACCTCGCGGTCTTCAAGGAAGACCTGGATCAGCTTGGGGAAGTACCACTCCGAGGAGATGCGGCCGCCGTAGCGAGCAAGGAACGCTTCGTTGCGTTCAGCAGCCACCTCGTTCAACCGGTCGGCCACATGCTGGGCGGCGTGGTGCTTCCACAGCTTGGTCCACGCATGCGGGCGCGTGGCGAAGCGCTCCTCGAGGCACAGCGGCGTCCCGTCGCTCCGACAGGGCAGCACCGTGCAGGAGGTGAAGTCCAACCCGATGCCGATCACGCGGCTCGGGTCCACGCCCGAGGCCGACAGCGCGGCAGGGATTCCCTCGGTCAACACCTCGAGGTAGTCCGACGGGTGCTGCAAGGCCCAGTCCGGCGGCAGGGCTGCTCCGCTCCCGGGAAGCTCGCGGTCGATGACCCCGTGGCGATACGGCACCGTGGCGATGCCGAGCTCCTCGCCCGAAACCAGGTCGAGGATCAGGACGCGGCCGGACTCGGTGCCGTAGTCCACGCCGATGCTGAGCGGGCTGTCGCCTCCACCAGTTGCCGGGCTCATCGGCTCCTCCTTTGCTCACCGGCCGACGCTAGTGAGCGCGCGACGACCGCACCAGCGTCCTGCGCAAGACCGATTGCGCCGTGCTCAGTTGGCAAAGCTGCCAAGGAGGGCGCCTCCTCGCCAGTAGCGCTGCAAGATCAAGAACAGTGCGATCGATGGGATGATCGTGACGAAGCCGCCGATCACGAGCAGCGGGTAGATGTTCTGGTCGCCGCTCGTCGACGCGTGCGAGGCCCACAAGCCAAGCCCTTCAGTGAGGGGATACATGCTGTTCTTTGAGAAGATGACGAGCGGCAGGAAGTAGTTGTTCCAGATGCCGACGACGCTCAGCAAGAGCACCGTGGTGAGCCCCGGCACCATCAATGGCACGGCGAGGCGGAAGAAGATGCGCGGCTCGCTGGCACCATCGAGGCGCGCCGCGTCGATCAGCTCCCTTGGCACCGAGCCGCTCACGTACACCCGCATCAACAGCACGCCCACCGGGCTCACCATGCTCGGCAGGATCATCCCCCAGATGTTGTTGATCAGCCCGACCTTGGCATAGACGAAATACAGCGGCAGCGTGATCGCCGCAATCGGAACCAAGAGCGCGGCAAGCACAAGCGAGAACGCGAGCTTGGACCCGCGGAACTTGAAGTGCGCGAAGCCATAGCCGCCGAGCGCGGACAACGCCGTCGCACCGATCCCCCCGAGGCCCGCGTACAGCGCCGTGTTGCCGAGCCACTGGATGTAGGTGCCGTCCCCATCCACGTTCTCAAAGAGCATCTTGAAGTTGTGCAAGAGCACGAAGGGACGCGCGAACCAAAAGCCGAACGACTCGAAGATGTTCGCCTGATTCTTCGTTGAATTGATCAGCATCCACGCGATCGGCACGAGGGTGAAGAGCGCGAAGAGGATGCACAGGCCGGTGACAAGGGCCACGGTCCGGCGGCGAATGCCGAAGATGCGGATCGTCGTCGCCGCCTCGAGCTCGCGCTCCTCGCGCCGCCGCGCCCGCGCCGCTGCCCTGGTGGCGCTCGGCGCGCTTACCCCTGGGTTGATCACGCTCATGCGAACTCACCTCTCCGGCGCCGGCTGACCAGCGACACCAGTGACACGACGACGATGACGAGACCGAAGATCACCGCTCCGGCGGCGGCCAGGTTGTACTGCTGGCCACCGATCGCGGTGTTGTAGAGATACAGCGTCGGCGTCCAGTTGTTCGAGATCGACTGCGGCGCGTAGGCCTGCAAGATGAGTGGCTCCGTGAACAGCTGAAGTGCACCGATCGCGTTCAAGAAGACGAGGACGAGGATCGCCGGGCGCACGAGCGGAAGCTTGACGCGCAGCACCACCTTGGCGAGCGACGCGCCGTCCAGCACGGCCGCCTCGATGACCTCCCTCGGAACGGCCTTCAACGCGGTGAAGAGAATGACCATGTTGTAGCCCGTCCACTCCCAGATCACGATCAAGATCAGGGTAGGAAAAATAAGGCTCGTGCCAAGGAAGTTCGTGCCCTGGAAGCCGAGCGCGCTGGCGAAGTGGGTGAAGGGACCGAATTGCGGCTCGAGGAGGAAGGACCACATCACCGACGCCACGACCGCCGGCACGGCGAAGGGGATGAAGAAGATCGTGCGGAACGCTCCACCCCATTTGGCGATGCCGAGGTCGAACATCGTGGCAAAGAAGAAGGCGATCGCCAACATGATCGGGATCTGGATCGCTCCGAAAATGATGACGCGGATGAATCCCGACCAGAACGCGCCCGCCTGGAACGTGGCTGTGTAGTTCTGAAAGCCAGAGAAGACCGTGCCGCCGATCAGGCGGGTGTTGTACAGGCTCGTGTAGATCGAATAACCCACCGGCACCAGCGTGAAAAGGATGAACGCGATCACGAAGGGCACGACGAACCAGATGCCGCGCCCGTCTCGTTGCTGCACCCAGTTGGTGTGCGAGTGGCCCGGCTCGACGGGACGCTGCGCGTCGCTCGACCGGAGCGCCCTCCCCCGCACGGTCCGCAGCGTGCCGGTGATGCTCACGGTCGCGCTCGCTGGTCTGTCCCTTGCAGGCCCGTCATGGCCGCTCCCTCCTCGCTTGGCACTGCCATCAACCCTGATTTGGGAGCGGGACGGCGGTCACCCGCCGCCCCGCTCCCCGCGGGAACTTTGCTCAGCCGTCCGGTCTAGTTCGTGTGGACGGTGAAGCCTTCCTGCTTGGCGTACTTGACGAGCTGGCCCTGGAAGGTCTTGAAGGCCTGCGGCAGGCTCTCCTTGCCGTTCAGGACGCCGGCGAACGTCGTCCCCGACAGCGTCAGCGCCTCGGTCATGAACGGCGGCCACGACACGGCGGCCGCGTTCTTGCCGGCCTCACCGAACACGGTGTTCGGGTGCGACGGGCCCGAAATCGGCACCGTGATGTTCGCGAAGGCAGGGCTGTTGAGCTCGGGCTTGAACGTCGGGAAGAGTGACGACGGGGCCGTCACCTCGGTCTTCCACGCCGCGCTCGTGCCGTTCAGCCACTCCGAGAACGCCGCGGCCTGGGCCGGGTGCTTGCTCGTCGAGAACACGGGGTACGACGAGCCGCCCCAGTTGGCTGCCACGTGCTGACCCGCCTGCCACTGCGGCATCGCCGCGGTGCGCCAGTTACCGATGGACTGCTTGGCGTCCGGTGCGAAGTACGAGGGGCCCCACGCCGAGCTCAGCCAGCTGAGGTCGACGCCGCGGTCCATCGCCCCGAAGGACTGGGCGGTCACGTCCGGGATGCCGTTCAGCTGATGGGCGCCAAGCATCTTCTGCCAGAAGTTCGCAAAGGCCATCTGCTTCTTGCCGGTGAAGTCGATGGTGACGTTGCTGCCGCCCGTGTACTTGAACGGGAAGGCGTTGTCCTGGCTCATCAGGCTGAGGACCCACTGCAGGTCCGTGGCCGCGAAGTTCGTCAGGTACGCCTTCGGGTTCTCCTTGTGGAGCTTGGCGGCGTCAGCGGCGAACTGGGCCCAGGTGTGGGGGATCGTCAGGTGGTACTTCGCGAAGAGCTTCGCGTTGTAATAGAAGCCCATCGGGCCGGCGTCGCCCGGCATGGCGTAGACGGCCGATCCCTGGCTGACTTCCTTCCATGCCCACGGGTCGAAGTACTTCTTGTACTTATTGGCCCCGTACTTCGCAAGGTTGACGACGTTGTGGGTGACCTCGAAGGACGGCAGCTCGTCGTACTCGACCTCGGCGACGTCGGGCGCGCCGGTGCCGGACTTGAGGGCCTCGGCAAGCTTGACGTACTCGGGGTTGCCCGCGCCCACGTCGTCCAGCGTGACGCAGACCTTGGACTGGCTCGTGTTGTACTGCTTGACGAGGCGGTTCATGCCGGGCACCCAGGCCCAAAACGTAATCGGCACGGCGCCCGTTGCACAGCCATTGGCGGCGCGCGTGACGGTCTTGTGGGCGGTCTTGTTCGCCCGCGTGGTCGACGCGGACGCTGCGCCCGAGACCGCCGTCGCCAACATGCCGAGACTCGCCAGGCCGACCGCGGCCCCCGAAATCCCGAGCCGGCGGCGCCGGTGGTTCGGATTCTTGCTTGTTTGCATTTGGTGCTCCCCCTGTTCTTGTTGTTGTGGTTGAGCCGACCGGCCGTGCACCGTTGGCCGAGCGGTTGGTGTTGAGATCGCTCCGGCGCCCCCTTCGCCGACTGTGAAGGTGTTCGACTGCTTGTCTGCCCTACGCACCGCCGACGCGAGCCTCCATGAGAACATACGAGCGCGGTGGCAAGGTGACCGACACGGTGGCGTCCTTGTGCGGGGCGCTGCCTTCTGAGACCTGGGCCGCTTCGACGCCGGGCACCGACGCAGGAGAGCCGTCCCCGGTCACGCAGCGCACGGTGGCGTCGGCAGCGAAGACACCCTGACGGAGCACGACGTCGACCTGCTCGGCGTGTTCTGAGCGGTTTACCATGCTGAGCGCCACCTTGGAGCGCGCCACATCACAGGTTGCCGCGACGTCGACGAGGTCGAAGGGACCGAGGCCATCGAGGCGGTGCGGCCAGCGCGTGACGAGCTCGGCGGGCGCTTCGATGGTGGCACCGTCCACGTAGGCGTCGATCGCAACCGCCTGATGCCCACTCGAGGCCAGCAGGAACGGGTAGTAGATGGGCTGGACGACAGCGGCCTCGGGCGTCGTCACGATCGGTGCGATCGCGTTCACCATCTGGGCGAGGTTCGCCATCTTCACCCAGGCGCAGTTGCGCACGAAGATGTTGAGGTAGGTACCGACTGCCAGCGCGTCGTGGAAGGCGTAGCGCTCCTCGAGCGCTCCGGTCATGTTGCGGAACCACACGTTCCACTCGTCATAGACAAGGCGCGGCGGCTGCGCGAGGCGCTGGGCGTACGCGGCGCGCTGGAGCGCCGTGGCGGCGCTAGCGATGGCGCGCTCGGCGGCGTGAGGGGTGAGGACGTTCGTCCAGTACTCCTCCGAGCCCGTGTAGAGATGGATCGAGTGAAGCTCCACCAGCGAGGCAAGCCCGTCGATGACGCGCATGTCCCAATCGGTCCAACCGAGCTCGCCGCAGGAGACAAGACGGGCCTTCGGGTCGATCATCTTGATCGCACGCGCCCAGCGCGTCGCCTCGGCGACGTACTCGTCGGCCGACATCGCGCCAACCTGCCAGGCGCCGTAGATCTCGTTCCCAAGGCCCCACCACGAAACGGCGTGCGGCTCCTCATGGCCATTGCGCCGACGCTGGTCGGCCCAGTAGGTCGGGCGGTCGCTGTTGCAGTACTCGACCCAAGCGAGCGCCTCTTCGAGCGTGCCGCTGCCCATGTTCAAGCAGATGTAGGGCTCTGCACCGAGCGCCCGGCAATAGTCGATGTACTCATCGGTCCCAAAACGGTTCGACTCCGTGCCGCCCCAAGCGAGCTCGGGACGGACCGGGCGCTCGTCCTTGGGGCCGATGCCGTCTTGCCAGTGGTAGTTCGAGACGAAGTTCCCCCCTGGCCAGCGCAGCACACTGAGGCGCAGATCCCGCAAGAGCGTGAGCACGTCCTGGCGGAACCCCCGCTCGTCGGCGAGCGGCGAGCCCTCCTCATAGAGCCCTCCATAGATGCAACGCCCCAGGTGCTCGACGAAGCCGCCGAAGACGCGGCGGTCCAGCTCGCCGATCGGTCGCCGGAGATCGATGCTGACGGTGGTCATGCGTTTCCCTTCCTTGGAGGTTGAATCGCGAGCTGGCGCGCCGTCGAGTCCCGCCTCACGAGCTCGACCGGCAACAGGACCGGATCGGCAGGCACGGGCTCGCCCCCCACGCGGCGCAGCAATAGCTCGACGGCGGCCGCCCCGGTATCGAGGAACGGCAGGCGAATGGTGCTCAGCGACGGTCGGAGATAGGCGGCGAAGGCGAGGTCGTCACAAGACACGACAGCGACGTCGTCAGGAACTCGGCGGCCGAGTCGGTGCAGCGAGTCAAACACCCCGACCGCCATCAAGTCGCTGTGGACGAACACCGCATCGAGCCCCGGCTCCCGCTCGATGAGCTCGACCGTCGCCCGCGCCGCGCCGCCCGGTGTCCAGTCCGCCTCGGCGAGTCCTGCGTCCACCTCGCTGCCCGCGGCAGCGATCACCTCGGCCGCCCCCCGCAGCCGGCTCCGCACGACGCGGCGACCCGTCGGCCCCGCAACCGTCGCGATCCGCCGGCAACCAAGCTCGAGCAGGTGGCGCAGCGCCAGCACCGCCACCTCGCGATGGCTCGAGCCAACGAGCGGGATGCCTCCCCCCTCGACATGGTGCAGGCTGACCGCGGGGACGAATCGCCGCAACAAGTCGGCGACCCGAGCGTCCTCCTCGAGCTGCGGGGCGGCAGCGACGATGCCGTCGACGCGGCGCTCTATCAGCGCCTCGACGACGTCGGCGCCCTCCTGCGCGCCGTCCGTGAGGTTCGACACGAGGACCGACAGGCCGTGCTGGCGCGCCGCAAGCTCGGCACCGAGCACGAACTCGGCGAGGGCAGGGTCGTGCAGGCTGCCGGCGACGAGACCGATCGTCATCGTCGAGCGCCGGACCAGGCTGCGCGCCACACTATTTGGCGAGTAGCCGAGCTCGCGAGCCGCGTCGGCGATGCGCGTCGCCGTGTCGGGCGAAACGCGCACGCTGCCGCCGTTCAAGACCTTGCTCGCCGTCTGGAAGCTGACCCCGGCGCGACTC
>JAJZKA010000176.1 GCA_021809805.1 Actinomycetes bacterium | reverse complement strand
ACGGGCGCGCTCTTGGTGTGCTGGGGGACGTTTCGCGCCGTTCGGATCACCACGCCGCGGTTCCGCTTGCCGATGACGAAGAGGTCGCGCGCCCCCACGTGCGAGCCAACGACACCGACCACCTCAAGCCGGCTGCCACGCGCGCGGCAGACGTGCCTGCGCCACGGGTGCGCCTGCAGCCGCCGATTCTGCCCGGTGCCGACCGTACCGCCGGTGCCCAGC
The DNA here is from genome assembly GCA_021809805.1 of Actinomycetes bacterium. Classification (GTDB taxonomy): domain Bacteria; phylum Actinomycetota; class Acidimicrobiia; order Acidimicrobiales; family Bog-793; genus JAKABX01. Next base: position 6,651 of record JAJZKA010000176.1, on the reverse strand, counting down.
GCTCCGCCGGTGCCGACCGCGTCAACGACGTGCCTGCGCCACGGGTGCACCTGCAGTCGCCGATTCTGCCCGGTGCCGACCGCACCGCCGGTGCGGACAAGCCAGCCGCGCTCGTGCCGCCGCTTGGCGTGGACCGGCCGCTCGATGACCTGACCATGCTCGTGCCCGTCGTCGAGGTCGGGCCACCGGCGCCCGGGGTGATGCCGGTCGTGGCGCCGCCCTCCGAGCCGGATCGCCCGATGCTGTTTGACGACGCCCTCGAGGAGACTGAGCCGCCCCGCCGCCCGAGACGCGAGATGCGCACGCTTGCTCCCGGGCCCGGGCGTGAGAACCTCGCCCGGCGAGCCGCGACCGGTGCGGCCGCGGCGGTCGTCGCCGGCGCCCTCGCCGTCGGTGGCTACGAACTCGCCTCGAGCCGGTCGCCTTCCTCCCCAAGTCAAGGGTCGGCGAGCGCCGCATCGAGCACCGTCGCGCCCCGAGGGGGGGGCACCGCCCCGCAGCACCGGGCGCACGCATCCACCACGACCACGACGCTTCCCGCGGCCGCCACGCACGCGCACCACGGCGGCGGGCTGCAGCCGACTTCGGTGTCCTCGACGGTCGTGAGCTACACGGTGCCCTCGTCGAGCTACACGGTCACGGTCACCGCCTCGGCGGCGGGTGCTTGCTGGGTGGGGGTGCAGCCGTCCGCCAGTGCGTCGAGCTATCTGTGGATGGACACGGTCGCTCCTGGGGCGAGCGCGAGCTACAAGGCCACGGGCACCGTCGCCGTGCGGGTCGGGAACCCCAGCGTGCTCTCCCTCCAGGTGAACGGCCAGAAAGTCAACCTGCCCGCCGGACGCTCGCAGGTCTACGACGTCGTGCTCTCGCCCAGCCAGGGCTCGGCATAGCCCGGAGGTCGCCGACGGGCGGCCCCAGCCGGCTCAGCGGGTGGTGGACTCCCACTTGGTGGGGGCGGCGGCGAGCGCAGGGTGGCTGATCAGCAGATGCCACACCACCGCCGCCAGACCTTCGGTGAGCGGGGTCACGTGCTCGGGGAACCGGGGCGGGATGACGACGCAGGCCGTCGCGACCCTCGCGCTGTAGCCGCCGTCACGGCCCACGACTCCGAAGATCGAGGCCCCCACCTCACTCGCCCACTCAAGGGCGCGGACCAGATTCGCCGAGATGTTGCGCTCGAGGTCGCCACCGCCGACGGAAAAGACCAAGACGCCATCTTCGCGGCGCAGCCGGGAGCCGCGCAGCCATTCGACGAAGGTCGTCTCCCAGCCTTCGTCGTTGGCGCGTGCGGTGAGCTCGGAGACATTGTCGGTGGGGGCGTAGGCCTCGAAGCCGCACAGCTTGCGGAAGTCGTTGACGGCGTGGGAGGCATGGCCGGCCGAGCCGCCAACGCCGAGGATGAACAGCCGCCCACCGCGCTCGCGCACGTCGGCGAGGCCGACGGCACAGCGCTCGATGGCCTCAGCGTCGATGCTGTCGATGACCTGCACGGTCTCGGCCAGGAATGATTGGGCGAAGGACATCGACCAAGAAAACCACAGCCGGCGGCCTGGCGCACCACGCGTGCGCGGCGATCTGGCCGCGTGCGGCAGTTGTTACTATGCAGATAGGAGAAATCCCGGGCCCCGCGCCGTGAGGCGATGTGGTCCGGTCTCGTCTGCACGCCAGTCGAACGGAGCCGCTGATGACGACGACAGGCCTCGATCTCGGACGTTACCGCCTGGGCTGGAGCGACGCCGAGGACTACGTCTTCAAGCCGAAGAAGGGCCTCTCTGAGGAGATCGTCCGCGAAATGTCGGCGATGAAGGGCGAGCCTGAGTGGATGCTGAAGTTCCGGCTTCGGGCGCTCCAGCGCTTCCAGCAGCGGCCGATGGCGCCATGGTTCGCCACGAAGATGCCCGAGCTCGATTTTGACGACATCTTCTACTACATCAAGCCGACGGAGAAGCAGGTCAACGCCTGGGACCAGCTGCCAGAATCGATGCGTCGAACCTGGGAGAAGCTCGGGATTCCCGAGGCGGAGAAGAAGTACCTCGCCGGTGTCACCGCGCAGTTCGAGAGCGAGGTCGTCTACCACCGCAACCGCGAGGACCTCGAGCGCCAGAATGTCCTGTTTTCCGACATGGACACGGCGGTGCGCGAGTACCCCGAGATCGTCCGGCGCTACTTCGGAAAGATCATCCCGCCCAATGACAACAAGTTCGCCGCGCTCAACTCGGCGGTGTGGTCTGGCGGCTCGTTCATCTACGTGCCCCCAGGCGTCAAGGTCGAGATGCCCTTGCAGGCCTACTTCCGCATCAACGCCGAGAACATGGGCCAGTTCGAGCGCACCTTGATCATCGCCGATGAGGGCGCGCAGGTGCACTATGTCGAAGGCTGCTCTGCACCGGTGTACTCGAGCGACTCGCTGCACTCGGCGGTGGTCGAGCTCGTGGCGCTTCCTGGCAGCCGCATCACCTACACCACGATCCAGAACTGGTCGTCGAACGTCTACAACCTCGTCACCAAGCGGGCGAGAGCGGAGGCCGAGGCGCACGTCGAGTGGATCGACGGGAACATCGGCTCGCGCCTCACGATGAAGTATCCCTCCGTCTACTTGATGGGCCCGAAGGCGTCCGGCGAGGTGCTCTCGGTCGCCTACGCCGGGGCGGGCCAGATCCAAGACACCGGCGCCAAGATGTACCACTGCGCCCCGGAAACCTCCTCGACCATCGTCTCCAAGTCGATCTCCAAGGACGGCGGCAACACCACCTACCGCGGCAAGGTGCACGTGGACCAGGGCGCGTATCGCTCCAAGTCCTTCGTGCGCTGCGACGCGCTGATTCTTGACGAGGATTCGACCTCTGAGACCAAGCCGTACATGGAAGTTGCCGAGCGCGACGCCCAGATCGCCCACGAGGCGACGGTCTCCAAGGTGGGCGACGACCAGCTCTTTTACTTGATGAGCCGCGGCCTGTCTGAGGCACAGGCGACGAGCATGGTGGTCAATGGCTTCATCGAGCCGATCACCCGCACCCTGCCGATGGAGTATGCCGTTGAGTGGAGTCGCTTGATCGAGCTGCAGATGGAGGGGGCAGTGGGCTGAGCCGTCGTTGCGACTGCCGGCTCGCCCCTGCGAGAGGTCATTCCCCAAATGCCAATGCGTGAAGAGTGCAAGCACTACCAGTCCCGGACGTACGCGTCCGGAGAGACGGCGCGCTTTTGCGTCCTCGACCTCGCTCCGGAGGCGCCCTGGCGCTGCCCAGAGGACTGCCCGCGCTATGCGCCGCGCAGGGCGGATGCGGGCTGGGTGCACGGCACATTGGTCGAGCCGGCGATCGAGTGCGAGCCTGAGCAGTCTGGGGAGTCCTCGACGGACATCGCCGCATTGTTGGACGAGGCAGAGAACGTGGTGAACGCGGTGGGTCCCGAAGTCCGTGCTGAGATGGAGCGCAAGCATCGTGTGGCAGACCGCCCTGCCTGGAGGCGCGCGCTGCGGCGGCTGTCGGGACGCGGCGACGACCAAGACCGTCGCTTTGGTGGCCGCGGGTGAGCGCGAGCCCGGGACCCCATCGCTTTGACGCCAAGACACTGGCTGGCCTCGGCGGGCCGAGCTGGCTCGCGCGCCGCCGCCTCCTCGCCTTCGACGCCTTCGCGAGCGCTCCGCTGCCGACGAGTGCCGAGGAGGACTGGCGCTACGGCCGCATCGATGAGCTCGACCTCGCTGAGTATGCGCCGTTCGAGTTCGTGCCGGGTACGGCCCACCAGCGCCCACTTGGGAAGGTTCGCGACCTATCCAGTGAGCTCGCTGCGCCCACCGGCGCGACGACCTCGGCAGCCACCCGGTTCCTCGACCGCCTCGGTGACCTCTCCGGCTTGCTGGTGGCGATCGACGGCAGGGTCGTGTCGTTCGGGCTGAGCGAGCAGGCCGAGTCGGCCGGGGTGCGCCTGTGCCCCCTCGCCGGCGAGGCGGTCCCACCCCTCTCACTCGGGGCGCGCCTTTCTGAGCAGCAAGAGACCTTCGGCCTGCTGGCGGAGGCCTTCCTCAGCGACGGAGCGCTCGTCGAAGTCCCTCGGGGCGTGGTGCTGAGCGCTCCGATCGTCCTCGTCCACCTCCTGAGCGAGAACAGCGCCGGGCGCGCGGTCTTTCCGCGCAACCTCATCCAGATCGGCGAGAGCGCTGCGGCGAGCGTGGTCGAGTTCCTCGCCGGCGGAGACGAGCGACAACTCGTGGTGCCCGTCAGTGAGATCACGCTCGGCGATGACGCCCAGATGGACCACCTCTCTGCCCAACAGCTCGGACGTCGGGCGGTGCACCTTGGCTACCAGGCAAGCGAGGTGGCGCGCTCGGCTCGCCTGCGCACGTTCACCGCTACCTTCGGCGGAGGCTACGCCCGCCAGTTCAGCCGCACGGCCCTGACCGGCGAGGGCGCCGACAGCAGGCTGTTTTCCGTCTACCTCGGTGCCGGCAACCAGCTTGAGGAGTTCCGCACCTTTCAAGAGCACGTTGCGGCGCGCACGCGCAGCGAGCTCGTGTTCAAGGGCGCCGTGGCCGACCAGGCCCGTTCGGTCTATACGGGCCTCATCCGGATGCACAAGGGCGCGAAGCGGGCCGACGCCTCCCAGACGAATCGCAACCTCGTGCTGTCAGACGAGGCCCACGCCTACTCGGTCCCCAACCTTGACATCCAAGAGAACGACGTGCGCTGCTCGCACGCCTCGGCAGTCGGCCCGGTGGACCCCGAGCAGCGCTTCTACCTCGAGTCGCGGGGAGTTCCCGCCGAGGTTGCCGAGCGCTTGATCCTGCTCGGCTTCTTCGAGGACCTGATCGCGCGCTCACCGCACCCGGGCTTCGCCAACCATCTGCGCGCGCTTGTGACCGAGCGCCTGATCCCGCCAGGAGCACGCGATGAGTGAGCCCGTGAGCCCTGTGAGCATCGGCAGGTTCCGCGTGTGTGCCGCCGCGCAGCTCGAGCTCGGCCGCGCCCAGCTGGTGCGGGTCGCCGGGCACGACCTTTGCGTGGCCCGCTGCGAAGATGGCATCCACGCGATCGACGACGTCTGCTCGCACGAGGACTACTCCCTTTCTGAGGGCGAGGTCGACCCAGCGACCTGCGAGGTCGAGTGCTGGGCGCACGGGAGCGTCTTTTCCCTCCTTGACGGCGAGCCGCAGAACCTGCCGGCGACGCGTCCGGTCGCCGTGTACCCCGTCGAGGTTGATGGCGGCGACGTCTACGTGGTGATTCCAAGATGAGCGAGCTCGTCATCGAGGCGCTGCGCGCGGCCATCGGCGGCCAAGAGATCCTGCGCGGCATCGACCTTGTGGTCCGCAGCGGCGAGGTCCATGCGGTCATGGGCCCGAACGGGGCCGGCAAGTCGACGCTCGCCGCGGTCTTGATGGGGCACCCCTCCTATGAGGTCCTCGGCGGCTCGGTGCGTCTCGATGGTGTCGAGCTGCTCGGCCTGCCTACCTGGAAGCGGGCCGGCGCCGGCCTCTACCTCGCGCCGCAGGACCCCGTGGAGATCCCCGGGGTGCCGATCCACGCGGTGCTCACCGAGGCGCTCAAGGCAACAGGTCGCGAGGAGGAGGCTGGGGAGGTTCTGTCCGCGCTCCTCGTGGCCGAGGCGGCAGAGATCGGCCTGATCGGCGGCCTGTTGGACCGGCCGCTCAATGTCGGGGCCTCCGGCGGCGAGCGCAAACGGGTCGAGACCTTGCAGCTCGCCGCGCTCCGGCCGCGCTTCGCGCTGCTCGACGAGCTCGACTCGGGTCTCGACGTCGATGCGCTCCGCCAGGTGGCGCACCGCGTCGCCGCCGCCGTGCGGCCCTCGAGCGGTGCGGCACCGCTCGGCGTGCTCGCCATCACCCACTACCGTCGCCTGCTCGACGTGCTGTTGCCAGACGCCGTGCACGTCCTCGTGCACGGGCGCGTCGCCGAGAGCGGTGGACCAGAGCTCGCCGCGGCCATTGAGCGCGACGGCTACGCCGCCTATCTCGGGGAGCGGGCTGCCCAGCCCGCCCGAGGCGGCGGTCTCGACGACCTCTTCGCTCACTGAGCGCGCCAGGAACGACGCGCCGCGGGCCACCTACGATGTGGCCGATGGGCGGCCGCATCGAGGAGGGACGCGGCCCGCTCGGCGGGGTCGGTGACCACGCCTGCCCCTTGGCTGGCGGATCCGGTCCGCTCGCGCCGGGTCCGGGCGTCGGGCACTGAGCAGCCGAGTGCGTCCCGCCGCCTTGCCGCGCCATTGGGGCGACCGGCGGGATCTCGCAGCGATCGGCGTCCTCGTCGCCGGCGTGCTCGCCTGGTGCCTGCCCGGCCTGCTGCGCGGCGGCGTGTTCGGCAGCTTCGATTTGGCGCTGCACTTCGGGCTCACCCAGGGCCTCTATGCGAGCGTCCACAACGGGGTCGACGGCGACACGGCGCGCCAGGGCGCGGTCTGGGCGGCACTCAACTGGCGCGCCGTGCACGCCGGCCGGCTGCCGCTTTGGGATCCCTCGATCGTCCTCGGGCTGCCACTGCTGGCCAACGTGCAATCGGCACCTTTCAGCCTGCCTTCCCTTGTCTCTTACGTGTTCCCCCTCGACGACGCCTACACGACGATCGTCATCGTCAAGCTGGTGCTTGGCGGCATCGGTTGCTATGTCGCCGCGCGCGTTCTTGGTGCCTCACG
>JAJZKA010000175.1 GCA_021809805.1 Actinomycetes bacterium | reverse complement strand
GATCGAGCGGATCATCCGCGCCGAGGGCTTCGCCGGCTCCTATGAGAGCCTCGTCCGCCACCTGCGAGAGGTGCGGGGCGTGCGACGGCGTCACTCGCCCGGTGTCAGCGTGCCGATCGAGACCGATTCCACTCTCAGGCGGTGAGTTTCCTGAGTCCGGATTAGGGCAGCAGGGCGAACGCAGCTGCATGACGAGGGCGAACCACTGTGAAGTGCCGATGATCAAGCGTGGCGATCTCGGCGGCACCCAGACGTTCAGCGACCGCAATGACCGACGCGTCCACTGCACCCAGACCGAGGTCGGCGTACTGCTCAACCAACTCCGCCGCTCGTTCGAGGTCGGCATTGACCACGTGCTCTACATTGAGCCGACCGGAGACGAGGCTGCGGAGGAAGGCGCCCTCTACGGGTGCTTGGGCGCCCTGGGCCAGCAGGTAACAGACCTCGGGTATGACGAGATCTGGGACGCTCAATGGAGCCGGGACCATGCGAAACCAGGCGGCGCACGCCTCATGGTCAGGATCGTCAACCAAAGCCGCCGCTACCAGCGGCCCGGTGTCGACCACGATCGGGATCAGGCGAACCCCTCGGCTTCGAGCAGTTCTTCGGCCGCCCTGGTGGAAAATCCAGGCTTGGCGTGCGCCAAGCCAATGAAGTCCAGCCCATCTCCTGACTGGCTCGGGACGTGCAGGGAAAGCACCTCGGCGGCGACAATCTCAGTGGACGTGCCACGTTGTGCCGCTTCCGAGGCCAGGCGTTCGGCCACCTCGTCCGGAATGTGAAGGTGTAACTCCGTCATGTCACCAGCGTATCGTTCGGCTGTCTGAAATTCGGCAAGGGGCAACGTGATGCCGAATCGCATGGCCTTGTGGGGCATTGTGGGTCACCGCTCGTCGCCGTCAAGGTCGTGCCGCAGATCTCCAGGCGCTCCACCTTGATCCGAGTCCGGTGACAAGCCTTGCACGTAGGAGTAAATGGACGGTTGTGCCTCCCTCTTTCGGCGATGAGGGTTACGAACACGGGCGCCTAGACACCCCATGAACTGGCCTTTTAGTCCGAGATCGGAAGTGTTCAATCGCGGCTGAGCGTAATCGACGGTCCGTCGATTACGAGATGGCGGTTCTTATTGTGTCCCCCAAGGTCCACTCCGAAAATTCGACAAACCAATTTGAGATTTTTCGGCACGTGCTCATCTCGTGAGCCGATGCAGCCGTAGTCCTCTCGGCCGTCGCCGATTCGACCGTAGACCGCCAGGCTGAAATCAACGCCACCCGCTGATCGAACCGAACGACGACCGACCACGGGGCGGCGCAACTCTGACGAGGTGACCGCGGCAACGCCGTCTGAGCTCAACCTTGGGGTTGATAACCGGACATCGAAAGCCTACGGTCTTCTTCAACCACGAAGTTGAGGAGGGCGAGTGGCTGCGCACGCGATCGTGACGGTGTTCTCGGCGTTGGCCGACGAGACGAGACTCGACATCGTCACCCGCCTCGCCATCGGCGACGCGACGTTGAGCGAGCTTGCCGAGCACTACGACATGTCCATCCAGGCGGTGTCCAAGCACCTCTCGGTGCTCGAAGACGCGGGAGTCGTGTCCCGCCGCCGCGAGGCGCAGCGCCGACCGGTCCGATTGGAGGCTGAGATATTCGACCTCATGACCAAGTGGATCGAGCGATATCGCCAGAACGCCGAGGCCCGTTACCAGCGCCTCGACCAGTTGCTCGCCAACCTCGACGACCAGACGCCCGACAACGACGAAGGAGCAACGACATGCCGACCACGACCAACCGAGAAGCCGAGATCACGATCGACGACAAGACGCCGTCGATCGTGATCGTCCGGGAGTTCGACGCCCCGGCCAAGGCGGTCTTCCGGGCACACACCGACCCGGAGCTATTCGTGCAATGGGTCGGCCCCGACAGCCTCGACTCGAGCCGTGTCGATCGCTGGGACTGCCGCACCGGTGGCGAATGGCGCTACGTCTCCATGCGAAGCGACGAGGAGCACTGGTTCCGAGGCTGCTTCCACGAGGTCCGCCCCGACGAGCTCATCGTCCAGACGTTCGCCTACGAGCCATGGCCCGACAGCGTGTCGCTCGGCCGCCTCATCTTCGAAGACCTACCGGGCAACCGCTGCCGGCTCGTTGCGACCTCGCTGGTGGACAGCTTCGAAGCCCGAGACTCGTTCGTCGCCAGCGGCATGGAGGTCGGCGTCCAGGAAGGCTTCCGCAAGCTCGCTTTGCTCCTCGCCAGGTGATGGCGGCTGCTATCGACGACCCGAGGAGCACACCATGGGAGAACTGATCGTCGACTTCATCACCTCCCTGGATGGTGGCGAATCAGCGGCGAGTTGGTTACGAGGCGTTCAGTGTGGCATTCCCGCCCGGGCTCAACCGAGGTCGATGATCGGGCCCACGATCGTCGGTGAGCGGTTCGTATTGTTGGAAGCAGGGCCCACTGAATTCGCGACCGTACGTCGCTATTCGAACTTGGCTTGGCGCAAGGATGCGGCGAGCTCCGCCCAGGGGGCTACGCCGGTTGGCGCAGTTCGACCTGCCCGACGTCGACGCTGCCAGGATCGGGGATCGGCAGACCGTCTTCAGTCAGCCCTTGGAGGTGCAGGGCAATCGCCTCCCCGATGAGTTGCTCAGCCTCCGCGCGCGTCGCGCCAGCTGCGACTACGCCCTGGAGAGCGGGTACGAAAGCGCTCCATCCAGTCGCGGTCTGCTCGTACACCACGGTCCAGGTGCTCAACGGGACTCCTTCGACAGACCGGATTGGCGGAGAACGCTCCCGAGCGTACCGGGCGCCAGCTCCTGGCTCGGCTTGCCCGCAACCGTCACTCGGCCCGGCTTCGTCGGGTGGCGGAACTGTCGGTGGCTTCCGCGCGGTACCACCTGCTGCCAGCCGTCTTGCTCCAGAATTTGGATCACCTCACGAACCTTCACTGGGGCGAGCGTAGAGGTGAGCTGTGTCAGCGAATGGAAGCGTGTCGATACCGGCTGGTACGCGTTTCCGCACGTCAGACAAGTTCGAATACGAGTGTCTACGGCCCACCAAAAATTCGACAAACCAACTTGTGATTCTTTGGTCATAGACGATCTCCAGGAACGATAGGGGACGGCGGGATGCCGTGGCCGGTGGATCAGCCGGGGTAGGCATCCCCGAAGACCTTCTGGTAGGCGTCGTGCATCGCGGCGAGCTTTCCGTCCTTCGCCGTCTGCTCTGCCCGCGTGCACCGGCCGTGCGCGGACTCGACCTTGCTCAGCGCGGCATCGAGCGCGGCGCCGTGGAGATACGCGCCGACATCGGCGCCCGTGCCGGCGGGATCCCCGAGCTGGCGCCGCAGTTCGGCCCGAGCCTTGTCGAAGAAAAACCGGGAGCTCTCCCAGTCGCTCTTCGTGTGGTGGATACCCCTGAACGCCGGAATAGTCAGCAGTCGCGGCGGCTTTCAAGGCGCCAGGATCATCGCTACGAAACCAGACCCTGCCGGCCGACAGCGTCCTCGGATCGAAGGCGGCGCGTCGGCTGACGGACGCGAAGTCGACCGACGCGTGGATCCGCGCGATCACACCCGACCCAGGTCATCTGCCGCTGTGAACTTGTTGGCTACCCGATCGGTCGACGAGGTGGCCGAAGCTCTCGGCATCACTGCGAGACACCTGCAGCACCTGGTCTTGGCTGACGTCGGTCTGGCGCCCAAGCGGTACCAAGAGGTTCGCCCGAACGGCGACATCAGGGTCACTGGCCGAGCCCGGCATCGGACAGGGCGGCGGTGAAGGCATCGATGGCGGCACCGAAGGCATGGGCAGCGGGCGTGGCATAGCCAACGATGATCCCCTCCGGCACGTCGCCGCGGCGCAAGTTCCTACTCAGATGGGCATCGGTGCGGAGACCTCCTACGGCAACTTGGCGAGCAGCGCATGCGGCGAGCACCGAGGCCTCGTCGACCCCGGCGGGGAGGCGGACCACCGCATGGAGTCCGGCAGCAATCCCGGTCACCGCGGCGCGCTGTGCGTTGGTCGCGAGCCGGTGGAGCAGTTCGTCGCGTCGACGGTGGTAACGGAGACGCATGCGCCGGACGTGACGATCGTAGGCACCGCAGCGCAGCATTTCGGCGAGGGCTAGTTGGTCGATGACCGGAACCGGGCATTCCAGTCGTGCCGACGAGGTCACCACGTCGAGGTTGCTCGCCATGGTCGCCGGCAGGGCGAACCAGCCGAGACGAAGCGCGGGGGCGAGTGTCTTCGAGGCCGTTCCCCCGTAAACGATCCGGTTGGGATCGAGCCCTTGCAATGCCCCTACCGATTGTCGGTCGTAGCGGAACTCGCCGTCGTAGTCGTCTTCGATGACGATGGCGTCATGGTGAGTGGCCCACCGGAGCACTTCGTGGCGTCGGCCGGGGCTGAGGGTGCTGCCGAGGGGGTACTGGTGCGCCGGAGTGAGCAACACGGCCCTCGGTGTCGGGTCGAGTCGGTCGAGCATGTCCACGACTGCGCCGTGATCGTCGACTGGAATCGGCACGAGAGTGTGCCCGTGATGCTCGAGAGTGGCGCGCGAACGAGCAAGCGCGAACTCCTCGACGGCAATGGGCCCGGGAGCGAGGAGGGACGCCACCAATCCGAGGCCGTGGGAGAAGCCGGCACAGACGACGAGCCGGCCAGGATCGATGAGCACGCCGCGGACCCGACCTAGGTAGGCCGCGAGTTCTCGGCGAAGCTCGGGCCGCCCAAAACGCTGGCCGTAGTCCCAGATGTCATTGGGCGCCAGAGCGAGCACGCTGCGGACCGCCGCTGCCCAGGCGGTGCGGGGGAACGAGCCGTATTCCGGGCGGCCGGGCCGGAGGTCGTGGCGGGGATGGATGGCTTCTGCTTCGAGGGGTAGGCGTTCGCCGACGCCCACATGCAAGAGCGGCGCTTCGGCCACGACGGTGCCCGAAGCCGGCCGGATGGTGATCCATCCTTCTGCGGCGAGCTGGTCGTAGGCACCGACGACCGTGCCGCGCGAGACGTTCAGGTCGGCGGCAAGCACCCGACTCGAAGGCAGGCGCGCCCCTGCCTGCAGGGCACCGGTGCGAATGGCACGGCGCAGCGCCTCCTCGAGCCCAGCCCGCCGCCCGAGGCCCGGGGGGACCAGGAGAAGGAGGTCAAGGTCTGACTGGACCACTATTGTTGTCTCCTACTGGCCCTACCTATCGGGCCAGTGTGTTCTTATGCTCGTCCCTATGTCAAACCGCATCGCCGTCTCCTCGGTCGCCGAGCCCCGCTTGGATCTGGCCGCAGCCGTCCCGGAGGTCTACCGGGCGCAGATCCGGCTCAGCCAAGCCGCGGGCGAGGCGTTCCTCGCCTCTGGGCTGTCGTTCGCGTTGCTCGAACTGAGCCGGATGCGCGCCTCGCAACTCAACGGGTGCGCCTTCTGCATTGATATGCACAGCAAGGACGCACGCCACGCCGGCGAGCGGGAGGACCGCCTGTACCTGCTCGACGCCTGGCGAGAGGCGGCCCACTACGACGAAGTCGAGCGGGCTGTCTTGGCGCTCGTCGAGGCGATCACCTTGGTGTCCCAAGGCCATGTCTCCGACGAGGTGTGGGAAGAAGCTGGGTCGGTGCTGAACCCCGAGCAGGTTGCGGCCGTCATTGCTGCGACCGTGGCGATCAACGGATGGAACCGCATTGCGGTCGCCACTCGCATGGTTCCCGGGCGGTATCAGCCCTCGTGAGCGATCTGGCTGACGCGGCCGCCGCGCTGCGCTCGTTGCACCGGCCGGGGTCGCCGCTCGTGCTCCCGAACGCTTGGGATATCCCGAGCGCTCTGGTGATCGAGCAGGCCGGCTTCCCCGTCGTGGGAACCTCCAGTGCCGCAATGCTCGAGGCGATTGGCCATCACGACGGCGGGAACGCACCGGTGGATGACGTGTTCGCCGCGATCGCCCGAATCGCCAAAGCGGTGACGGTGCCTGTCACGGCGGACCTCGAAGACGGCTATGGGCTCCCGCCGGTCGAAATCGTCGACCGCCTCCTTGACGCAGGTGCGGTCGGTTGCAACCTGGAGGACAGCGACCACCGTCATCCTGGATGCCTTGTCGACGCAAAAGCGCAGGCCGAGCGCATTGAAGCGGTGAGAGCGGCGGGACGCGCTCGCGGGGTTGACCTCGTCGTCAATGCCCGGATCGACACTTGGGTTCGCCAGGTGGGCGACCCGCATAACCGACTAGAGGAGACCCAGCGCCGCGCGGCGCTCTACTCGTCGGCGGGCGCCGATTGTGTCTTTCCGATCTTGATACCAGAGACGCAGATCGGTGCATTCATGGCCAGCTGGCAAGGTGGTCTCAACGTCCTGGCCCCTCCCGATCGGCAAACCGTACTTCGCCTTGCCTCGTTCGGCGTGGCGCGGATCAGCATGGGTCCTCATCTCTCAAGTGCGGTCCGGCAGTTCCTTGCCGACCTCCTGAGTGAAATCGCCCCGCCTTCCTTACGCCGTCATGGCCCCGATTCTTATAGCGCTGCTCATAAGTAGAAGCACAGGAGTGCAGCCAAACGGCTCTGGAGGGTTGAGGGGGACAACCCTCGGTCACCCGTGCCCGGTCGCAGACCTCTTCGGCGTTCCCCGAGCTCTGGCCGGGGGGACATCGAGGCATCCTTGCGGCTCATCGACGAGCTGGACGTAGAGATCACCGGGATCCAAAACGCCCTGCGGGCCACCGGTGCGGACCACCCTTCCGTGCCGCTGCTCATGATCCTGCCCGGCGCGGGGTGGACCCTCGCCTACACGGTGGCCGGATTCGCCGGAATGCGCAGTCGCCGCCGAGATCGGCGATATCGACTGCTTCTCCAGCCCCACCAAGCTGGTCGGCTGCGCCGGCCCGTGCCTGATGGTGTACCAGACCGGCGAGGACCGACCATCGAGGGAGAG
>JAJZKA010000174.1 GCA_021809805.1 Actinomycetes bacterium | reverse complement strand
CGGATCGGGATCCACGCTCGCCCGCGCTCCGTCCTCGGCGCGCGCCGCGCCGAGGCGGACAAGCGAGCAGTAGCCGGCGATGCGGACGCTCGGGGCCGGGTCGGCCACCGCGGCGCGCGCCACCGCTTCGTCGCCGAGATGGCCGGCGCTTGCGGCGGCGGCCCGTCGCTCGAGCACTTCTTTGCGGCTCGCCTCATCGCCGGGAGCCATGCTCGCGGCACCGAGCGCGTCGGGGGCCGCCGTGCGCCGTGGCAGGCTACGGGACATGGACGGGTCGCTCGAGCCGCGCGGCGCTTTCTCCGAGCACGGCGCGAGCGTACCGGGCACACCCGTGCCCGAGGACCGAAGGGACGCGGCGTCGGGGCGCCCACGGCGGAGCGGATGGCTCGGCCGGAGTGTCGTGGGATTCTTCATCTTGCTCGTGATCGCCATTATCGTGGCGTCGTTCGTGCAAATCCCCTACTACGCGATCACGCCGGGAACGGCGATCGATGTCGCGCAGATGGTTACCGTTCCGGCCAAGTACCGACATCCCCATCGCGGCGGTGTCTACATGACCGATGTCGACCTCGTGCCCTTGCGGGCGATCCAATACCTCTTCTATCGCTGGAACCACGCCGATCAGGTGGTGTCGAGCGCCGAGCTGACCGGGCCAGCCAGCTCGGCCCAATACGACCGGCAGGGCATCATCGACATGGTGGACGCCCGCCAGGCCGCCAAGGTCGTGGCGCTCTCGGTGCTCGGCTACCACGTGCGTGCGGTCCCCACCGGCGTCGTCGTCTACGAGCCCTTCCCCAACACGCCAGCCAGTGCGCATCTCGCGGTCGGCGACGTGATCACGAGCGTCGATGGCAAGGCGACGACGACGCTCAGGGGGCTGCAGAAGGTGCTCGCCACCAAGGCCCCGGGAGAGCGCGTCGAGCTCACGACGCATTCCTTTGACGTCCCGGCGCAAAAGGCCCATGGCGCCGCGCTCGCGCGCGTCGCGGTCCGCCTCGGGCGCTGGCGCGTGAAGAACAACACGCTGGTGTGCATCCCGCCCGGCGTCTCGAGCCACCTTCCGGCCGCACCGAGGTCCGTCATCGTCCCAGCCTGTCTCGGCTTCTCCCCCTACCAGGCGTATCGGACCGCCGACATGCCCTTCAAGGTGACCATCGACAGCCAGGGCATCATCGGGCCCTCTGCCGGGCTCGCCTTTACCCTCGGCCTGCTCGACCAGCTCGACGGCGGCTCGCTGACCGCCGGCAAGCGAGTCGCAGCCACCGGGACGATTGCGATCAATGGCGCCGTCGGTGAGGTCGGCGGGGTGGCGCAAAAGACCTTGGCGGTCCGCCGGGCGGGCGCGCGGGTCTTCTTTGTCCCTCGCGCTCAGTACCACACGGCCGAAGCGCACGCCGGAGCGCACCTGAAGGTGGTGGGCGTCTCAAGCCTGCGCCAGGCACTCACCTATCTCGAGCACTCCGGCGGGAGGCTCGGCGCTCGAGCAAAGACCGCCTGAGGTCCTAGGCTTTGGGCCGTGTCCGACCTCGTCGATCCACCGCACGCTGAGCTCGCCCCCGACGAGATCGCCGGCCGCTCGTTCCCGACCGCGCGTCGCGGCCTCGACGCCGATGCGGTCCGCCGATTCCTCGCCGAGATCGCGGCGCAGGTGCGCGCCCAGCGAGAGCGTGACGCGCGGGCGCGTGCTGCGCTCAGCGACTTCGAGGCGCGCTTGCTGGCCGCACAAGAGCGCGCCGCGGCGGCCGAGCGCGCTTCGGCAGGGGAGCTCGACGAAGCGACCTTGACCGCGGCGCTCGGTACCGAGACCGCCAAGGTGTTGCGCGCCGCACACGACGCAGCGCGCGACGTGGTCTCCAAGGCGGAGGCCCGCGCTGGCGAGCTGACGGGTGCTGCCCAAGAGATCGTGGCCAAGCAGTCCGCCCTCGCCCAGGAAGAGGCCGACCGCATCCTCCAGTCCGCCCGTGGCGAGGCCGACTCGCTCCTGAGCAAAGCCCGGGAGGACTGCCGGCACATGGTCGCAGAGGCGCGCGAGGCGCGCCGGAGGATCCTGACGGACCTCGCCGACCGGCGGCGTCACCTCCACGTCCAGCTCGAGCAGATCCGCGCTGCCAAGGATGCGCTCGTCGAGATCGTCGATCGCACGGCGGGGTCGGTCGAGGACATCCGCCAGCACCTGACGGGCTCGGAGGCCGCGGCACGCCAGGCGGCTGAGGGTGCCGCTGGTCTCGCCGGCGCCTTGTTGGCAGACGCCGTGCCGATCGAGCAGCTCGTTGCCGAGGTGCTGGCAGGCCCGACACCTGTGCCGGGCGAGAACGGTCCCGAGCTTGCGGCTCCGTCGTCGACAGAGGTCGGGGCCGAGAAGGCCGAAGACGTGAGCGCCCAGCTCGGCGCTGAGAACCACTCGTTGGACGAGCGTGTCGAACGAGCGCCAGCCCGGAGCGACGAGGACGACGCGGTGGAGCTGACGATGCGCGAGGGGCCGGCGTCGGATGGCGACCTTCGGCCCGCTGGTGGTGAGTTCGACGTCGAGCTGTTCGCGCTCGAGGAGACGAGCATCGAGGAGGCGCTGGCCGCCCACGAGGAGGACGCGGACGTGCTGGCGCGGGGCGCGGCGCCACTGGAGCAGAACACCGGGAGCCAGGAGCTCGTCGTCGAGTGGATCGAGCCGTCCGCGGTGGGCGAAGCACCCGATGACAGGGCGGTCGTCGCCGGCGAGCCCGCGCCACCGGCTGAGGATGACCCCACGCTCGCGGAGCCCGAGGTTGTGGTCTTGGCACCCTTGGGCGAGGACCCTGGCGCGGACGCGCAACCCGACGAGGCCGGTCTGCCGGGAGGCCCAGATGCGCTCACGGAGTCCATCGACGACACCGGGGCGAAGGGCGGCGCGTCCGCCGGGGTGCCGAGCGCCGTCGACGAGCTCTTCGCGAAGATCCGGGCGAGTCGCGCCCAGGAGGTGGCCGAGGCGCGCGAGGTGCTCGGTGTCGAACAGGCAACCAGGAAAGCCGAGGTAGCGGCCGCGCCCGAGGAGGCACCGCTGGGCGACAGCCTCCCGACGACCGTCGCCGACGGCGCGAGCAAAGACCGGGCCAGCGTCGAGGAGGTGGACGAGGGCGAGGCTGACGAGCACAGGGCCGGCGACGAGCCGCTCCCCGGCATCAGGGAACGGCGAGACGCACTGTTGGCACCGGCGATCGGCGAGCTTGCCCGATCGCTGAAGCGCACCTTGCGCTCCCAGCAGAACGAGCTCCTTGCGGCGACCCGCTCGTCAGGCGGGGGCGGCCTGGGTGACCTGTTGGCGTCCGAGGAGGTCGCCGCCGAGCTCGCGCGCGGGGCCCGGCCGCAGCTCATCAACGCGTACGTGGTAGGCATCGAGTTTGCCGCCGACTTGCTGGGTGAGGCGCGATCGGAAGTCGTGCATCCCGTGATCCCTGAGGCCGCGGTCGTCGAGGCAGCGATCGAGCCGGTCGTCCGTTCGCTCGCCGACGAGGTGGTGGTCCGCATTGCCGAGCAGCTCGCCGAGCCGGCCCTGGCCGGCGAGGAGGACCCGGCTCGCGTCGTTGGCGTGGCGTTTCGCGAGTGGAAGGGCGAGCGCGTCGACCAGCTCGTCGGGGACGCGGCCAATCGAGCCTTCTCCCTCGGGATCCTCGGACACTCGACGCGCAGCGACGTCTCGGTCGTGTGGGACCTGGCCGAGAACGAACAACCCTGCCCCGAGTGCGACGACAACGCGCTCGCTGAGGACCAGCGGCCCGGAGATGCCTTCCCGACCGGCCACCTCAGCCCGCCAGCGCATCCAGGATGCCGCTGCGTCGTGGTGCCGGTGGCTCGTTGAGCGCTTCGCGCGATGCGTGTCCCCCCTGACATGCCGCCGGTGCGGCCCGCGAATCGCCGCCACAGCCTGGCGGTCCTCGTCGCGCTCGGGGTGCTGCTCGTCGTCATCCTCGCGGCCGAGGGCCTGTCGGGGCTGTACACCAACTTCTTGTGGTTCCACTTCAGCGGGGTGGGCAACGTCTGGACGACCGTGCAGTGGACCAAGGTCGGCCTCGGGGCCGCCTTCGTCGCCTTTGCCTTCGCCCTGTGCTTCGTCAGCCTCCTCCTCGTCGACGCCGTGGCCCCCCGTGTCCTCTTCATGGCGTCAGACAGCGAGCTCGTCCGCCGCTACCAGGCCGCGGTCGGCCCGCACGCGGTGGGCATCCGCAGTGCCGTATCGCTGGTCGTCGCCTTGCTGTTGGGGGTCGGGACATCCTCACAGTGGCAGCACTGGCTCCTGTTCGTGCACTCCACGCCGTTCAATCGCTACGACCCGTTGTTCCACCTCAACGCCAGCTTCTTCGTCTTCCAGCTGCCGTTCCTCTCTTTCCTCGTCGGCTGGCTCCTCGTGGCGCTGGCCGTCGTCACGGCGATCAGCGCGGCGGGCCATTTCCTGAACGGCGCCATCCGCTTCCACGGCTCGCCGCGGATCGAGCCGCGCGCGCTCGCTCACCTTTCGCTGCTGCTCGGCGCCATGGCGCTCGTTCGTGCCTGGGGGTACTACTTCGTCGATCGGTACCGGCTGGACCTCTCCCAGAGCGGGTTCGTGCAGGGCGCGAGCTACACCGATATCCACGTTCGGCTCCCGGCGATCACGCTGCTTGCGGTGGTGAGCCTGGCGGCCTTCGCGATGCTGGTCTTCAATGCCTACCAGCGCTCGCTGGTGCTACCGGCGATCGCGATCGGACTGTGGGCACTGCTCGCTTTCGCGCTCGGCATCGTCTACCCGGCTGCGGTCCAGGCGCTCCGCGTCAACCCGGCCCAGGCCTCCCTTGAGCAGCCGTCGATCCGCAACAACATCAACGCGACGGAGTACGCGATGGGCATCGACGCGGTGACGACTCAGCGCTTCCCTGCAAATCAAGACCTGACGCCCGCCGCTCTGGCGCAATACGCGACGACGCTGAACGACGCCCAGCTGTGGGACCCGACCTACACCCAATCCGCCTTCGACCAGTCCCAGGACGAGTCCCCCTACTTCCGACTGAGCCCGTTGCAGGTCGATCGCTATCGCCTCGGGGGTACCCTCACTCCGGTCGTGATCGGCGCGCGGGAGCTGAACGCAAGCCGGACGACCAGCCAAGGCTGGGTGAACGCGCACCTCGCCTACACCCACGGATATGGTGCCGTCGCGGCACCCGCGAACCAGAGCACTGGCGGGCTCCCGAACTTCGCCGTTTCGGGCCTGCCACCGGTTGCGAGCAACAAGGCACTGCACATCACCCAACCGCGCGTGTACTTCGCACCGGGAGAAACTGGCTACTCCGTCGTCGACACCACCCAGCGCGAGGTCGACTACCAGGGTGCGCACGGTGCCATCGAGAGCCACTACCACGGCGGCGGTGGGATCCCGCTCGGCTCGCTGACGGCCCGCCTTGCCGAGGCGCTGCAGCTGAAGGACCTCAACTTGTTGATCTCACGCTCCATCACCTCGCACTCGCGATTGATCACCATTCCCGACGTCCGTTCTCTCGCCCAGAAGGCGCTGCCGTTCCTCACGGTCGGGAACGACCCTTATCTCGTGATCGACCACGGGCGCCTCGAGTGGGTGCTCGATGCCTATACGACGAGCGCGACGTTCCCCAACGCCGAGAGTGCGCTGACCGGCGGGCTCCCCGCAACGAGCGCGCTCGGCGCTTCCTCGAGCTTCAACTACGTGCGCGATGCCGTGAAGGTGGTTGTCAATGCCTACAGCGGCCACATGCGCTTTTACGTCATGGACCCGGCCGATCCGGTGATCTCTGCCTGGGAGTCGGTCTTTCCCGGGATGTTCCAGCCGCGTTCGGCGATGGGGCCGACCCTCGCTCACCACCTGCGCTATCCCCGGTCCCTTCTAGAAGTACAGGCGACCATGTATGGCCTATACCACGTGACCGGCGACAATCCCTCGGCCTTCTACACCCGTTCGAACCCCTGGCAGGTCTCTGAGGCGTCGTCGTCGGCGAGTGGGTCACCCAAGGCGTCGCTCACGACGACGTCGGGCGCGGCGGCGCCGTACCGCCCGATCTACGAGCTGTTGCAGTTGCCCGGAGAAAAGGCTGTGAGCTTCGAGGCAGTTGAGCCGCTCGTGCCGCTGTCGGCGGCAAATCAGAACCAGCTGCAGACGCTGTCTGCCATCCTCTTCGCCGGCTCGGGCGCGAACAATTATGGGCGCCTAGAAGCGCTCGTCACGCCCCGCGGCGGCATCGCGGGGCCGGCGCGGGCGAACGCCGACATGCTGCGCGACCCGAAGGTCTCGGCCAGGATTGCCGCGCTGAACCAGGGAGGCACTTCGGTCAGCCTCGGGACGGTCCAGATCCTGCCGATTGACGACTCGCTGTTGTACGTGCGCCCGCTCTATGTCTCGAGCTCGCAGGCCAACCAACCGGCATTCGCTGATGTGATCGTCGCGTACGGCAAGAAGATCACCATCGAGCCGACCCTGGCCCAGGCGATCGACGACATCTTCGGTGCCGGTGCGGCGTCAGGGATCACGAGCGGCGGCAGCGCGCTCGGAGGACCGATCGGGACTGAGGTGAAGTCGCTCTTGGCGGAAGCGAACCGCGAATACACGGCCGCCGAACGGGCGCTCAAAGCACAAAACCTCGCGACATACCAGCGCGACGTTCAGCAGGCCGGCGAGGCGACGGCGCAGGCCGGTCGGTTGTTTGCGGGAAAGGCTGGTCACCACTCGGTCGGACAAGCGAGCGCTTCGGGCAAGAACACGGCGCGGCGCCACGCGCACGCCCGCGTGCACCCGAGGGGGACGACTCGGCAGGTGTCGGGTCCGGTCGAGGAACCCGCCGCGCCACAGGCCGGGCTGCCGACGGGCGCCACGACCACCACGCGGCCGAAGGGCTGAGCGAGCGCCCGCCCGGCGCTGCTATCATCAACGGGTCGCCGCGGGGTGGAGCAGTCTGGTAGCTCGTCGGGCTCATAACCCGAAGGTCGAAGGTTCAAATCCTTCCCCCGCCACTAGTTCGTCTGGTTCTTCGCGCGCTTTTGCGTATGCACAA
>JAJZKA010000173.1 GCA_021809805.1 Actinomycetes bacterium | reverse complement strand
GCACAATCCGACGGTCTGAATCCCGAGGCTGGATGTTGCCCAGCAGTTCATGGACATGGGGTTCGCGTACTGGATGAGCAGCGCGCCAGGGCACCACTCGCGCATCTCCGCGGCGATCTCCCAGCGCCCCGATCGAGCGCAGGCCGCGGAAGATGCCGCCTGGTCCGAGCGTGTCGCCGACTGGCTGGTCACGAACCTCGCAGCGCGGCTCACGATCGGGGCCGGCGTGCCCTTCGGCGTCGCTGCTGTCGGAGGGATCGAGGTTGCATCGAATCTCTATCCTATTTCGATCGGTCTTTATCAGTTTCTCAGCCAGTACGGTACGAACTGGCCCTGGCTCATGGCGGCCTCAACCGCGGCGACCGTTCCGCGTTGCCCTTCCCCGAAGACACCCGGAGTGAACCAAGACGATGGAATGCCAAGTCGTGGCTGGTGGTCCAGGTACTCACGCCATTGCCCAATGTCGAGCATGGGCCAATTGTCCGCGTTGATTAGCCAATCAAAATAGGCCACGGTAATTCGTTGACGGTACTGGTTTGCTCGATGATGTTCGCGCTCTTGACGGACCAGTCGTTCAGCCGCAAGGCATCGGTCACGTGGGCGAAATATGGGTGCGCACACTGGGTCATCACCAGGGCGTGAAGCTGGGCGGCCCTTGCCGCCTCATAGACCACCCTCACGTAGTCATGGAGGTACTCAACACCGATCGGATGCTCGTGGTTCCAGGCCAACTGCCCGGAGGCGCCTGTCGGCGTGGGGCGGAGCAAGCGAATCGGCCCGGCGCCGGACGCGCCGCCACGCGAGCTCAGCGCCTGCGAAAGAACACGCGACCGCCCGCCACGTCCGATTTAGTGACTAGCCATTCCGGTGCTTGAGGTTGCAAACACCGCTAGGATACGTTGTGGTCAAGGGGCCCTTGGTAGTTACTCGACGGAGTGCCATACCCGGTCGTACTCGGGGATCGTGACTCACCGTTGAGTCCAGTAGGCAGCGGACATGCGAGAAGGAGGTACTCATGCGCAAAGCAGCGGCACTAGCCACGGCGGTCTTGATGAGCGGGATGGCCGGAGGAAGCGCTTTCGCCTCGCTATCCCGCCCCGACGCGCAAGTCATCAATTCACACGTCGTCTCCGCAGTCCCCGATGCGAACGGAGGCACGGGTGGCTATGTCTTGTACTCGAATGGCAAGCTGCTCGCTCTCGGTGGCGCCCCGTTCTATGGTGATGCCCGCGCCAAGGGGCTCAACGATTTCAGCGCGATCGGACAAGATGGCAATAGCAGCGGCTACTGGCTCGTGACGGCTACTGGGCAGGTCTTCACGTTCGGCAACGTCTGCCAAGGCGACCGCATCGCAGAGGCGAAGGTCGCTCCGCCAATCGTGGGAACGATGTTCATGAGCCGGGCCCAGCAGAACAACGTGAACATCGATACTGGCTTTCTCATGGTGAACGCCGAAGGCAACGTGTTTACGTACGCCTGCAAGCTGACCTATTAGCCGCGTGTCTCGTGTCGGATGGGGCGACCGGCGAGCTCGCTAGAGCGCGGGGCCATCTTCACCGTCGTCCCTCCGTCGGTCCACGAACACGCCCGGGTCGTCCTGATCTGACGAAACGGCTACGCGGAGAAGTACGGGAGCTCGTAGCAGGTGCTTCGAGCATCCGTGGGCCTTGAGGCGGGCGGGGACCGTCCGCGCGGCGAGGGAGACTTCGAGAAGTGATTCGTTACCGATGCTGCCTGTGCGGACTACCTCGAGTGGCTGAGATGACCGGCGGGGTTCCTCTGTCCTGGCCGTGGTGTTCCCGGTGGTTATCGCCTTGCTGACGGTTGCGTGTGGTGTGACGAGTGCCGACGGCGAGTGAGTGTCACGTCGGACACGATCTTCAGCCACACGCGGCCGCGGCTTACGATCTGGTTCGTGGCGGCGTGGGCGGAGGCGCCGTGGCCGGGCGATGACGTTGTCCTCGATCTCGAACAGGGGCGCGGTAGTCTGCACCGGACAGGTGCTCCTCGCCTCGGTTGACTGTGAGGCTTCGACTCCTACATTCTCCCAGGTGGCGGAGCATTTGTCGCGTCATTCGCAGGCGCGTGCCGCTACTTCGCTGCAAAATCAGGGTCTGACGATCAGGTCTCGGGTCGTTCGCGCTCTAGGCGCAGGCGGTGGGGGACCTGGAGCAGGCGGAGGCAGGTCACGAGGCCGATACCCCCGACGAGATTGCCGAGGGCGGCCCAGCCCGCTGCCAGGGCCCACTGGCCGTAGCCGAACCCGGCGTGGCCGGTGTGCAGCGCGGCGAACATGACGAGGGAAGCCACGACGGTGTGGTTGAGCTTGGCGCCCCCGAGGAGGAAGCCGGTGATCTCGGCGGCGACCACCGGGGCCAGGAGCGACTCGCTGCTGTGCTGCATCCAGGTCATCAGTGTGATGACCACGCCACCGAGAACCGCCAGGGCGAAGGCGCGCCCTCCGAGACCGATCGATACCGCGTAGTAGCGACCGGCGGCTACCGCCGCCGGTCGCAGGCTGGGAAGCCCTGTCATGATGAGGTAGGTGATCACCCAGCCGGCCGCCAGGTTGGCGAGGAGCGTCACAACCCAGAGCCGGATCAGCGAGTGCAGCTTCCCTTTCCGGGCGATGACCGCGCCGACGGGCAGCAGGAATCCTTCGGTGAACAGTTCGCTTCGCGCCAGGGCGAGTGCGATAAAGCCCGATCCGAAGGCCAATCCACCGAGAAGCGCGTTGTGCGTCGTTTCCTCGGTGAGCAACAGGGCGAGGACCCCGATGCCAATGTCGACGCCGCCGACAAGGCCAGTAGCGACCAGCACGACGGGTCCGCGTCGGAGCCGCCGCCGCCCCTCTTCGATGCTGCGGCGGAACGTGTTCTCAGGGGTGAGATCCTCGATTTCTGGACGATCTTCCTCGACCGGTCGCACCGCGCCGACGAAGGCTGGCTGCTGCGATCCCGGTTCAGGTCCCGCTGAATCGTCTGGTGCCATCGAGGCGCTCCCATGACGGTGTCCGAATCGTCCCATTGGCCGTAGCTACCCTAATCGGGCGCCTCGCCAGGCCACGCTGGTCTTGGCGCGAGGGGCACATGGGCAGACGGCGACCGCCCCACGCCAAGGAAGCCGGTCTCATCATGGTGGGCTCTCCCGTGGGCTGTGGGCTCTCGAAGCGCAAGTTCGGTACCTGCCCCCAGAAAAACTCGACAATCCGCACCAGCATGATCGGTGGGTGGTGCACGATCAGTTCGAGTCCTCGAAGCCGCTCTGTCGCAGCGGTGACAAGCACGCGGGCTCCACTGGAGTCGATGAAATCAAGGCCGGCAAGGTCGAGGTGGACAGCGGCCCCTGGATGGGTTGTCGCGCCGTCTTCGACCACGGAATCCACGATCGCCTCGAAGAGGTCCCAGGTGGCGATGTCGACCTCGCCGTGCACCGTTACGATGCCGTCGGTGCAGCTCGTCTGTAGTAGCGGAAAATGCTCTGATTCGCTCATCCAGATCTCCCGTGGCGGTTGTCACCGAGGTCTGGAGCGACAAGAGATGAAGCACCCGCGCCTACACGTGCGGCGCACTCGCACCTTACGGCGGCTGGCCGCCGCAGACAAGGGGGGCCTGCTGCCCACCTGCTGCTCGACGGGATCGTGGCGACGGTATCATCGCCTTTGACTCTAGGTTGGCTTTACCTGGCCGCGCTGGATCTGGTCCCCGTTGAGCGCCTGGCCTTCTCTTGAAGGACGTCCGCCCATGGGAGGCCGACCGCCGTTAGTCCGCCGGTCACCCGAGGGTTAGGGATCCCATGCCTGCTGAGCGATACCTTCGGATCCTGAACCTCCTCGCCGGGACGGATGGTTCAAATGCCCCTCGACTGTGCGCGGTTGCGGCCGAGGTGACGGCGACGAGCGGGGCCGGGGTCATGCTGCTTGCCGATGGCCGCCCACAGGCCTCGTTGTGCACCACCAACGACGTGTCGGCACTCATCGAAGATATCCAATACACCCTCGGCGAGGGGCCCTGCGTGGACGCCCATCGCTCGGGCAGGGTGGTCTCGGAGCCGGACCTCGGGGCCAGTGAGCTCCCTTGGGTGGAGTTCTCGCGACGGGCAGCGGGCGCCGGTGTTCAGGCCGTGTTTGGCTACCCCATTCGGCTCGGCACCGTCCGGCTCGGCGCCCTCAACCTGTACCGGGACCGGCCCGGGGCGCTCAGCGACGACCAGCACGCCAACGCGCTCGTCGTGGCCGACCTCGCTGCACGAGCCATCCTGGACTCCCAGGCGAACGCACCACCGGGTGCTATCGGCATCCATGTTGAAGAAGGCTTCGACCTGTGGGCGGTCGTCCACCAAGCAGCGGGCATGATCTCGGTCCAGCTGGACGTCCCCATCGCTGATGCCCTTGTGCGTCTGCGCGCCCACGCCTTTGCCACCGACCGGCTCGTTGCCGAGGTCGCCCGGGACGTTATCGATCGGCGCTTCCGTCTGGGCACCGAGAAATGAGTGGGACGCGCTAACATGCCTTCGCAGGCAGCCTTCCTAGCCGTCGGCACGCCCAGAGCCCCCCACCCCCGACGGCGAGCGTCCGAAGCAGGTGTCGTGATGCCCAACCCGGTGCTCCTGGTGCAAAGCCTCGTGGAGCTCGCCGACAACCTCGTCGATGACTTCGACGTCGTCGACCTTCTCAGCCTGCTCTCCGAGCGCTGCGTCGGCGCCCTCGACGTCACGGCCGCGGGCGTGATGCTGGCCGTCCCGAGCGGGGCGCTCGAGGTCATCGCATCCTCGAGCGAGGCGATGCGGACCCTGGAGGTCTTCCAGGTCCAATCCGACGAAGGCCCCTGCCTCGACGCCTACCGCACGGGTAAGCAGGTTGTGAACTTGGACCTGGCTGCCACCGGGACTCGCTGGCCCCGCTTCTCCGCCTTGGCTGCCGCCAAGGGGTTCCACGCTGCCCACTCGTTTCCCCTGAGGCTCCGTCGCCGCGTCATCGGCGCGCTCAACTTGCTGCGCAGCGATCCCGGCTCGCTCCAAGAGGCGGATATCGCCGCCGCGCAGGCGCTCGCTGACATCGCGACCATCGCCATCATCCAACACCAGATCTCAATCGACGCCCAGACCCTCAACACCCAGCTGAGCGCAGCGCTTAATACCCGGATCGTCATCGAGCAAGCCAAGGGCAAGATCGCCCAGGCCACTGACTCCGACATGGAACAGGCGTTTCGCCGACTACGAAGCCATGCCCGCAACCACAACCTGCGTCTCGCCGATCTCGCCTCAAGGATTGCCGATGGCGCAATCGGTCCTTCCTCCTTGGACCGCCCGACTCCGGAGTGATTGAGGATGGAGCCGCGTCCCTAGCTCTCAACTCATCGACAATCTGGGGGTTGCGCCCACCACGTCGAGACAAGTCTTCGTGGCCAGTCCATAGTCCAGGAGATGAAGTGCGAGCCGGTCGCCTGCTGCAGACCAGCCGAGTGCTTGGCAGGCTCAACCATTCGCACGCGCTGAGGCATGTTCAGACGCTGCTACCATGCCTTCTCGGGAACACCCTCGCCCGTCTCGAGGCTCCTCACAGCCCCAGTGCCGGCTGCGCGTGACGAGGTGACCACACTGCCGAGCTCGGCGCCTCGAAATGCTCCTGGCACGCAACGGCTTTGGCCGTAGGAGGGAGTAGTCCCCTCTTCGCTCACGAGCGCGCGATCGCGCCGCGCGGTGATCGACGCGGCACGCTGGGCCAACGCGGAGCCCGTTGGCATCCTGGCGAACGTTCGCCCAACAGCGCACACGAGTGCTCCTTGCCGCCGCCAGAGTCCACCGCCTTGACGTGGCTTTCGCGCCGATGCGCTCCGCCGCGGCGAGACGCTCGGGCTGCGCTGGCAGGATGCGGACTGGGGGCGGGGCCTGATCACCGACTCCCAGGCGCTGAAGCAGGTCGGCGGCCGTCATCCTCGGCGAGGTCAAGACCGAGCGCACCCGGCGCAAGGTCAACCCTCCCGCCGAAGTGGAGGCGGCGCTCGCCGAGCACGAGCTCGGACAGCGCACCGGGCGCGAGTCGGCCAATCAATGGACCGAGTCCGGGCTCGTGCTCACCTCGACCAACGGGCGGCCGTTTGATCCTTCGAACTTCCGGCGCGACCGTTGGGCGTGCGCCGGCATCCCCACAAGCTGCGCAACTCGGCCGCATCGATCGCGCTGGCACAGGGCGTGGCCCTCCAGGTCGACTGCCGGGGTGCTCGGGCATTTCTCGATCCGGATCACGCCGACGTGTCCGGCCACCTTCTCGACCCCCAACGCTCGTACCAGGCGACTTGTTCGTTCGAGCAGCTGGCGCTCAATGCACCGCTCGATCACGTGAAGTCCCGGGCGGGTGGCCCCGACGCGGGCGATCTGCTGCTGCTCTCGGTTACCAAGGCCGCCGAGCGCCAGCGCATCCCGCGCGCCCATGCCGACCGGCTCGTGCCCGCTGGCTCGCTGCCGTCGATCAAGTTCGGCAGGCTGCGCAAGAACCGTCCGGCTGACCGCGCCGCCTACGTCGCCTCGCTCGAACTCGCTGGCGCCGCGACTGATCACCCCACAGCACGGCCCGAATGGTGACAGCTGCCTCAAGCTCCAGAGCGCGGAGATCGTCGGAGGTCAATCGCCTATCGAGAGCGGCTCTTTCGCCGGGTCGCCGTTGCGGAGCGTTTCGGCGAGGATGCTCGCTGACGGGAAAGCCATGGTGCCCACGGTGCCCACCTCCCCGATGGAGGGATCGTGTCCAGGTCCGTTGATCATTCCGACCAGGTGGGCGACGTCAGTTCTCGGGACGCTCGCGCCGAGGAGATGCGCGATCGGCGCGCCGGAGGGGCAACCCATAGCAGTGCCCAACTCCCGAGACATCGCTCCCGATCAAGGCGAACGCTTTGTGCAAGGTCCGACGATTGATTTGAAGGCACCGCGATACTCCCTCGTATGCTCGCACTGTTCGTTGCCGTCTTCACCGGGCTGTACGTCGCGCTCAGGAAACGATGTAGCGCTGGACGTGTCGCCGACGTGATCGACGTCGCCTCGTCTTGTCGTTCGGCTCCAACGTCCCCGGCGGGTCCACAACGCTGCGCGGCGTTTCGTCACCGTCCGCCCCTGGACTGGTCGGTTTTGGCGGAGACCGGAACGCCAGCGGATTATCAGAATCAGCATTGAC
>JAJZKA010000172.1 GCA_021809805.1 Actinomycetes bacterium | reverse complement strand
CTGCGTAGCCGGGTGTGGTGTGGCGGGATCACCCGATGTCGGGACTCATGAGTGAGCGTCGTGCTTGGCGGTGGGAGTCGTCCCGCCACGCCGGCGTTGTGGCGAAGGCGCGGGTCCAATCAGGGCGACACCACCGCGCAATGACCACCGCCGACGCCGCACCGTCCTGTTGGGGCCAAGCGTTTCGAGCAGACACGGCGGACGCTTCCGGCCGCGCTCAGAACAGCCCGGGAAGCACCTCGGTCGCGAGCAATCGCAACAGCTCGGCGTCGAAGGGATGTCCGAGCCCTAACACCACGTGAGAGACCCCAACCTCCGCGTACCGTTGGAGCTGAGCGATCGCCTGTGGTGGGCTACCCACTATCCAGCCGCTGCGGTCCGCGGGGAACGTCTCACCGAGCGCCTCTGCCTGACGAAGCGCGAGCTCTTCCGCCCGCGCTTGGCTCGTGGCGATCGCCACCTTCGGATGTGCAGAGAGCTCGACCTCCGCGACGGCGCGGCCAGCCTCCTCACAGCACCGCTGAAGCCTCTCGAATGCGATGGCTGCGTTTGCTGGAGACCCCACAACGTTAAGCCGCGACGCGAAGCGGGCCGCGAGGCGAGCGGTGCGCCAGCCGGAGCCCCCGATCGTGATCGGTGGGTGGGGAGATTGCACGGGTTTGGGCACGAGGGGAGCATCGTGGAGCTGGTAGTAGCGACCCTCGAAGGTGGTTCGCGGGCGCGTCCAGAGGGAGACGATGATTTCGATCGCTTCTTCAAGACGCGCGAACCGCTCAGCAACGTCGGGGAATGGCAATCCGTAGGCCCGGAACTCGCGCTCGGCCCAGCCGGCGCCGATGCCGAATTCCAGACGCCCCCCGCTCATCTGGTCGACTTGAGCGGAGGCTTTGGCAAGGATCGCGGGCTCGCGGTAGACGACACCGTTCACGAGCACGCCAATGCGAGCGCGCCTCGTGACGAGCGCCATCGCCGAGAGTGAGGTCAAGGTCTCAAAGCACGCGCCATCGTCGGGTCCGGCGAACGGCAGGAGATGGTCTGCCCCCCACACCGATTGCAGCCCGAGCTCATCGACGAGACGCAAGGCCGCTTCGTACTCGGGCCACCCAGCTCGATGCGGCTGAAGCTGAACGCCGACGTGGAAGGCTCGCCCGCGGACATGCAACACAGCGGTGATCGTACCGGAACCGTGCGCGAAACTCATTGGCGGTGGCACAACGTCTGGGTGGGTCTTGCGGCGACCATGCAAATGCTGCGCGTCGCTGGCAGGCGATCCGGAGTTCCATTGACTCGCGGGCCACCGCTACCCCGGAGCCAGGAGCGCCGCGCCACCTCTGACGGTGACGTGACAACTCGACGCCGCATGCTCGCGGTGCGACCTTGCCCGCTCGACGCTGGCCAGCGCGACGTCGGTGTCGTCGAGCTCGGAGAAACATGTCTCGCGATTATCGAATTCCCGACTGCCACCGCGGCATTCAATGCCGGGCGCGCTGGGGCGCCGCAGTTCTCGGTCGCTCCGTAGGTTCGCCGCTGCCGCAACTCGGCAATCGGGATCTCGCTCGCTGACACGAGCGCTCGTGCTCGATGGGCGCGCGCGCTCAGCGTTGAGGGAAGGGGAGCCATCGCCAACGGCAGCGGCGCGACGCATCGACCGTTGAGGAACCAACAGGGGCGCATCCCGGCGAGTTCGTCGAAGGCTAAGCGGGGATTCAACGTGGACGGAACACGGATTTTCTGGTCGTTTTCCACGAAATCAGGCAAAACCAACGAGCGGTGCCGGCGTGTCGGCACCTCACACGACGAGCACTCCAGGATCGAGCTCATCGTCAGCCTTCGGGGCGACATTGTCGGAGCGAAAGACGCGATGCGAATTGGCGAGCGGTGGCATTCGGCCGGCTCACCCGCGCTCATATCCTCCGCGCGGCACGTTGCCGGTGAGAAGACCGGTTCTCGCGAGCTGAGCTCACGATGTCCCCGAGCGGGCCACATTCCAGCCAGAAGTTCGTCGACGGATGAAGTGGGGGTGACCGGGGAACTCGCCCCCCATCACGGTGCAGGAACCGGCGGTTTGAAGGTCTCCGGGAAGCAGCGGGCGCTCCCCGCCGTGGCTGAAGCTGGACTCGCGGGACTATCCGACGGTTCCGAGCGAGAGGGCGGCCGCCCCGAAAGCACCCGCCCGCTCGCCGAGCGTGGCGAGCACCACCGGCACGGCTCGCGGACCGCTCCCCCGTCGGTAGGTGGTCGCGTAGATCCGGAGACCTGGCTCGAGCAGAACATGGCTGGCGGCGACGAGACCCCCACCGAGAATGATGCAACCCGGGTCGAGGATCTCGACGATATTAGCGAGGCCCAAGGAGAGGTAGCTGCCGAACTCTTCCAGCACCGCGGCGACGCCCGGGTCGCCCTCGCTCGCGGCCTTGACCACGTGCTCGCCCACGATCGCGTCGACATCGCCGCCGGCGAGATCGATGAGGCGAGGCGCCGTCCCGGCGCGCGCAGCGCGCCGGGCGAGGTAGGCAAGGCCGGTGCCCGAGGAAAAGCGCTCCCAGCAGCCCTTGCGTCCGCAGCCGCAGTCCGGCCCCGAGGGGTCGATCACCATGTGACCGACCTCTCCGCCGAAATTGCGAGCGCCGCGCACGATGCGGCCGTCCGACACGATCCCGCCGCCGATCCCCGTGCCCAAGGTGACAAGCACCGAGTCGGCTCCGCCCCGCCCCGCCCCCCAGGCGTGCTCCGCGGCGGCCGCGCAGGTTGCGTCGTTGTCGACGATCAGGTGGAACGAAGCGCCGGGACCTCCGAGAAGCTCCCCGATCGGGCCCCGCAGCGCCGCCGGGAGATCAAGCTCGGTCATGCCGTGCAGGTTCGCCGTCTCATGCAACACACCGTGCTCGTCCACCAGTCCAGGTACGCCGACGCCGACGCCACGCACCTCTGGGGCAAGGGGCCCAAGCTTGGCGAGCAGCGCGTCAACGCAGTCGACGAGCGCCTGATAGAGCAGCTCGGGCGTGTGCGGCGAGGCCACGCGCACCTCGGCCACCAGTGAGCCGTCGGCATCCATCGCGCACCCGAGGATCTTCGTCCCCCCGACGTCCAATCCGATCCCGATCGCCATGTCGCTGTGACGCTAACAAAGCCGCGACGGCAACCGAGAAGGTCGCCCGCACCCGATGTATTCGATTGCGATCTCCATCGTGGTCCCGAGCGCCGCTGATGACCGAGGCATGCGCTGCGTGAGGGACCTCGGCAACGCCGCCCTGGCACGCCCTCGAGTCGTTGCTCGCCACCGCGCACCGGCGTCGCCTGCGGGTTGGTCGCGACCCGCGGCGGGTCGTCGAGGCCATGGTCCGCATCACCCACACGGGCTGCTCGTGGCGCTTCTTGGCGCCTGAGTCGGGCCGTGGAACCGGATCTCGGCGCCCCGTTCCGGCTTCGGCGAGCTCGAGCGGTGGCTCGAACCGGACACGCCCGGAACGCCCAGGATCTGGAGGCAACCGAGCGCGCCGCATGTCCCGGCGGCGAAGGCAATCCGGACCGCCAGCTACGGCGACGCGTCCATCTTGTGCAACAGCCAGTTCCGCGCGTCGGTGTGGATGAGCACGTAGGTGCCCTCAAGCCGCGCGCCGTGCAGGACTACCTTGACCTCGCGCTCGTCCCACCTGAGGAGTTCGTAGCTGCCGTGGTCGTAGCGCACCACGTCGCCCGCGCCGTATTCACCGGCGGGGATGGTGCCCTCGAAGGCGGCGTACTCGAGCGGGTGGTCCTCGCTCTGCACGGCGAGGCGATTCCGACCGCCCGCCGCAGTGGGAACGCCCTTTGGCACCGCCCAGGAAACGAGCACGCCGTCGCGCTCGAGCCGGAGGTCATGATGGAAGCGAAGTGCCGCATGCGCCTGGACAACGAAGCTCGGGGCGTGTCGCGCGAGATGCCGTCGTGGCCGCCTGGTCGCCACGGGCTCGGGGGTGTGATGCGCATCTCTTGTCGCGCGGTCGTCAGTCAGTCGATCAGGACTCACGGACCACCTCCTCGGCCCGCTTGTCGACGCGCAAACCTCGCCAGGACGGCTGCCGGAGCCTGCCATCGGCCGTCCACTCGCTGAAGCGCACCTCCCCCACGAGCTTTGGCGCGACAAAGCGCGCTCGGCGTGACTGCTGGGCCGGCAGGCGGCCGCTGAAGGGCGACTCCCGCTGCTCCAGGGCCACGAGGTGCCTCGAGAGCTCCTGGAGACTCACTTCGGTGAAACCGCTGCCGACGTTACCGATGTACACGAGCCGGCTCGGCTCATTGGTCGGTAGCCCGAGGAGCAAGGACCCAAAGCTCGTCTCGCGCCGGCCCTCTCCTTCGGTCCATCCGCCGAGGACGACCTCCTGGGTACGGAAGTTCTTCACCTTGATCCACGCATCGGATCGCCGGCCAGCAAGATAGGGCGAAGATCGACGCTTGGCGACGACGCCTTCGAGCCCGCGATCGCGACTCGCCGCGAGCACGTCCTCGCCCGGAGGACCAAACGCCTCAGGTACCGACCACCGCGGGTGCCGTATCCCAAGCGAGGCGAGTGCGCGCCGGCGTTCGTCATAAGGCTCGTCCACAAGAGCGCGTGACCCGATCTGGAGCACGTCGAAGACCAGATACGCGATCGGGGGCACCGCCCGTCCGCCTCGCCGGGCAGCTTGGCGAGATTGCAGCGCCTGGAAGCTCGGCCGGCCCTCGCCATCGAGCGCCACGACCTCTCCGTCGACGAGCGCCGTCGGCTCATCGAGCGGGGCACCGTCGGCGAGCTCGCGGTAGGTATCGGTGAGGTCGCGACCAGAGCGGCTGACAAGGTGGGTCAATCCGTGTTCGACGAAGCCGAGTGCGCGCACGCCGTCCCATTTCAGCTCGAAGCTCCAGTCATCCCCCTGGGGCAGCTCGCCAGCCACCGCCAGCATCGGGCGCAGCGAGGCGGGCACCTTCACCGCACGCGCGGCGGCCTGCCGCGCGCTCACCAAGCTCTCCGCCGGCCGCTCGGCTCGCTCGGGCGCTCGATTATGCACGGCGCAGCAATAAAGCGGTCTCGGCTCGTCGTCGAGCATCCGGGGGCGCGAGCAACCCGCGCCCACCGATCGAGCTCCTTTGGCGACAGCCACTCAAACTCGCCACCACCGCCCTCCTCACTCACCCGACCGCCGTCGGGGTCCTCCGGCGCCGCGTCCCCCGCGCGAGGCCGCTCACGGGCGCCCTCCACCGAACGCGAAAGCACCTTGTTCAGATCGATCACCTCAACAGTGGTGATTTCGTCGCCGCCAACGAAATCGAGCAGCTCGCTTGTCCGCGTCTCCTCGAGCACAGCCGCGGCGAGATCCGCTTCGTCGAGGAGGGCGAAATGCCCCTTGGACGCCAACTCCCCGCACGATGTCGGCGGGATGCTCAACAGTCCGAAGGTGACCGCTCCTTTCCAGATCGGTCGTGCCATCGGCCCTTCCATACCCACTGGGACGGCTCCGCCTCAGCCTTGCCGGCCCCAGCAGATAGAGTGTTGCGCCATTCGCGGGCGTAGCTCAATGGCAGAGTCCCAGCCTTCCAAGCTGGTCATGCGGGTTCGATTCCCGTCGCCCGCTCTCTCCCGAGATGCGCTTTCTCCCTGGTCAGACGTCGTTTTTTCGTTGACCGCCGTTGACCGCCGAAGCCCCTGAGAACGCGCCCAATCGCGCCCAGATCGCGCCCAAGACGCGCCCGGGCTTCGAGGGGTGCGTCGACACGAGCTCGAAGGCCGGGCCGTCGGAGCCGTGCCCGCCGGCCGGTGAGCGTCGACACGGTCAGCGCTCTCGACACGCCGATCTGGCGCGGCGCGCGTCATGGCGATGCCGTTCCGGCGCGCTCGTCGGCACGCGAGCCGCGCCCGAGCCTGTCCGGCGCGGCTCGCGCCGCATGCGGTAGCTATCCTTACTTTTGGAGCTGAGTAAGGAGGCGCCCATGGAGGCAGCTGCCCGCATGAGCACGAAGGGACAGGTCACGATCCCCAGAGCCGTGCGCGAGGCCCTCGGGTTGCACGAGGGCGACGCGGTCGTGTTTCGCCTGGAGGGCAGCCGCGCCGTGCTGGCTCGCACACCCGACCTGCTCGAGCTGGCGGGCAGCGTGACCGTTCCCGCCGACAAGCAGGGCCTTCCCTGGGACGAGGTGCTCGCTCGCACGCACAAGGCGCGCGGCAACGCCCGGCGGTGAAGGCGTTCGTCGACACCAACGTCCTCATTCGTCACCTGACCAGGGACCCGCCAGACCTCGCGACCCGGGCGACGCAGTTCCTGAGCGACGCGGACGAGCTGCTGCTGGCGGACCTGATCGTGGCCGAGGTCGTCTACGTCCTCGAATCCTTCTACGAGCTCGAGCGGTCGAGGGTGGCCGAGCTGGTACGCGCCATCGTGGCCTTCGAGGCCATTCGGGTCGTCGACGAAGGCCTCCTGCTCCGAGCGGCGGAGGTCTACGAGCTCGACCGCCTCGACTTCGCCGAGGCCTACCTCGTCGCGAGCGCCGAGCGCAGCGCGGTCGGCGTCGTGGCGTCGTTCGATCGAAGCATCGACAGGGTGACGACGGTCGTTCGGCTCGAACCCCCCAAGGCGCGGCCAGAGGATCCGCACGGGTAGGTGCAGATCTGCGCTAGTTCGGGAGCTCTCTCATTCGACTGTCGTTCGGCGTTCGCCTAAGCCGTTCTGCGGTCGGGCGTGGCTCATCTTGGATGTTGGCGTCATCGACCGAATGGATCCTACAGTCTCCCTGCGATGGCGCCGACTGAGGATGCACCGAATGTATAACGTGATCGTTGGTGCGGTTGACGGTGTTCTCACGGCTGACCGACTGCTAGAGGGGCTTGATGACGACCTGGCTGCAATCTTCCGACCAAACGGCGAGGCGAATATCGAGCGACTACTACGTCTGCCGACGTTGCTGATGCCCGAGGTCGGTGACAGTCGAACACCCCAGGTTGCCCGGGTCGGTAACGTAGTGAGCCTGGCGAGGTCCGGCCGGGACGTCCACTTCCGTTTCGTCAAGAGCACCAGCATCCCAGACATCCCGTCTGCCCGCATCGAACAAGCTGCACCGGAACTGGGGCTAGGGATCCGCCTTCAACCGGACGCGCTGGACAATCAAGGAGCCGGACCTCTACCAGGTGCTACTCGAGGGTCGACTCATAGACCTCCC
>JAJZKA010000020.1 GCA_021809805.1 Actinomycetes bacterium | reverse complement strand
GGTTGTGTGGACTTCCTCTTGAGGTTGACGCGGTGGCTGTCGCGTGTGGGGGATGGTCTCCCTCGGCTCGCCGGCTCGCACACCACTCGTTGGGACTCAACTCAACGCCGGCGTGGCGGGACGACTCCCACCGCCAAGCACGACGCTCACTCATGAGTCCCGACATCGGGTGATCCCGCCACACCACACCCGGCTACGCAGTGGCGATGTGGTGGTCGCTCGGCACAACCGACGCCGTGGTCGGGTCTTGGCGCGCCAAGACCCGCGGTACTCGTTTGCCCATTCGGGTCGTGGGTAGATATTTCGTGATGAACGAGACATCCGCTCCGCTGCGAATCCGTGCCCTGCATGCCTTTGAGGTTGTTGCGGCGATGGACGCATCGAAGTCCGTGGAGGACGACTCGGATTCGACCTCGTCGACCGTGCGAGACGATGGCGCGGCTGGGCGCGCCAGGACCGCCCCGGTCGGCGACGCCGCATAGTCGCGAACCCTCGCGCCGGACGGCGCTGCTGGTGGCGCCGCGGCGCCGAGCGGTCTCCGCCCGGGTTGAGTCCCGCCAAGAGCTGCGCAGGTCCGCCAGAAAGCGGCCGTGACGCGCTGGTGGCAAATGCAGCACGCCGCCGCCCTGGGGACGCCCCTGGACGAACGCTGCGGTGGCGCGAGCACGCCGCGTCCATCGGCCAAGGCGCGAGCGGCGTCGGCGGTGCCACATCGCTCGTCGCCTGGTGGTCCAAGCCGCCGTCGAGTCGCTGGGTGGTCGGGGAGGCGGGATTCGAACCCGCGGCCTCCTGCTCCCAAAGCAGGCGCGCTAACCAAGCTGCGCTACTCCCCGTCGCGATCGGGCCAGGCCGCCGCTGACGCCTTGATCGTAGGAGAGGAGCAGCACCACTGCTCGCGGGCGTGCAGATGCCCACCTCGAGCTGCTGCAGCCGGGCCTTCCGGCTCACCAGTAAACTGCCAGCTTCTATGCGTACCTCCGTCGAACCCCTCGAGGGGAACAAGGTCAAGCTCTCCGTCGAGGTCGACGAAGAGGAGATCCGTCGCGAAGAGGACGGGACCCTGCACCGGCTCTCCCGCGAGGTGTCGATGCCAGGCTTCCGCCCTGGTCGCGCCCCACAACGGCTGATTGCGAGTCGCCTCGGGGCCAAAGGGCTGCGCCAAGAGGTGCTGCGCGACGCGGTGCCCCGGTACCTCGAAGAGGCCGTCGAGGAGCAGTCGCTCGACGTCATCGCCCAGCCCGAGGTGGACATCACCGCAGGTGAAGAGGGGGGAGTGCTCAGCTTCGACGCCGTCGTCGAGGTGCGACCGGAGATCTCGGTCCCCGGTTATGAGCACCTCAGCGTCACGGTCCCCTCGCCTGAAGTCACCGACGCGGACATCGACGCCCAGCTCGACCGCCTCCGCGAGCAGTTCGCCTCGCTGGCTGAGGTCTCGCGAGAGGCGGCAGAGGGGGATGTGCTCTCGATCGATGTCAAGAGCACCCGGGACGGCCAGGTCGTCGACGGCCTGAGCGTCGAGGACTTCGTCTACGAGGTCGGCAGTGGCGGGATCGCCCCGGGCCTCGACGAGAAGCTCGTCGGCACCAAGGCGAGCGAGCAGATCGCGCTCGATGTCGACGACGCCCCTGGCGGACCTGTGCACATCGAGGTGCAGATCAAACAGGTGAGCGAGAAGGTGCTCCCAGAGGCCAACGACGCCTTCGCGTCGGATGCCTCGGAGTTCGACACCCTCGCCGAGCTGCGCGAGGACCTGTCCAAGCGCACCGCCGAGCGCAAGCGCGCCCAGGCGGCGCTTGCGCTTCAAGAGCAGGCGATCGATGCGCTCGTGGAGCTCGTGAGCGACGAGCCTCCGGGCGCGCTCGTGGACCCCGAGGCGAACCAGCTGCTCCACAACTTCGCGCACCGCCTGGCCAACCAGCGCGTACGCCTCGAGGACTACCTGGCGGCGATCGGTCAGGCTCCCGACGAGTTCGTCGCCGAGCTGCGCGAGCAGGCGATCCGCCAGGTGAAGGCCGATCTCGCGCTGCGAGCGCTGGCGGCCGCCGAGGACATCGAGGTCGAGGAGTCCGACGTCGACGAGGAGATCGTCGCCGCAGCTGCCCAGAACAACACGACGCCGGCGAGCCTTCGTGAGTCGCTCGAACGGGACGGACGACTTGCTGAGCTACGCTCGCAGTTGAAGAGGGCGAAGGCGTTGCGGTGGCTCGTCGAGCACGTCGCCGTCGTCGACGAGGAGGGCAAGCCGGTGGACCGCTCAGCGCTAGTCGCCGAAGCCGAGGCAGCAGCAAGCTCCGCCGTGGAGGGGGAGGCGTGAGGGCCTCGAACTACCTCGTGCCCATGGTGGTCGAGCAGTCAAGTCGCGGCGAGCGGTCCTACGACTTGTACTCGCGCCTGCTGCGGGATCGCATCATCTTCATCGGCACGCCGATCGACGACGCGGTGGCCAACTTGGTGTCGGCGCAGATGCTCTTTCTTGAGTCAGAGGATCAGGACAAGGACATCAACCTCTACATCAACTCACCGGGCGGCGACATCACGGCGCTGTTCGCCATCTACGACACCATGAAGTACGTGCGTTCGGACAAGTCGACGTTCTGCTTTGGTCAGGCCGCCTCCGCTGCCGCCGTCCTGCTCGCGGCCGCTACCAAGGGCAAGCGCTTTGCGTTGCCGCACGCGCGGATTCTGCTGCACCAGCCCTATGGTGGAGCGGCGGGTCAAGCCAGCGACATCGAGCTGCAGGCGAAGGAGATCCTCCGCATGCGGGACATGTTGAACGAGATGCTGGCGAGCGACACTGGCCAGAGCATCGAGCGGATCCAGCACGACACCGATCGCGATTTCATCATGAGTGCCGCAGAAGCACGTGACTACGGCATCATCGATGAGGTCATCATCAATCGGGAAGCGATCGACCAGATGGCCGCCGCTGGCGCTGCATAGCCGAGGAGGGGGAACGTGGCGAAGTTCGGTGATGGCGGCGAGCTAGTGAAGTGCAGCTTCTGCGGCAAATCGCAGAAGCAGGTGAAAAAGCTGATCGCCGGTCCGGGTGTTTACATCTGTGACGAGTGCATCGAGCTGTGCAACGACATCATCGAGGAGGAGCTCTCTGAGACCTCCGAGGTGCACTTCGAGGATCTTCCAAAGCCCAAGGAGATCTTCGAGTTCCTGAACGACTATGTCATCGGCCAGGACCAGGCGAAGAAGATCCTCTCGGTCGCCGTCTACAACCACTACAAGCGCGTGCAGGCCGGCGCGGCGAACGACCAGGAAGTCGAGCTCGCCAAGTCCAACATCTTGTTGCTCGGCCCGACCGGGTGCGGCAAGACCCTGCTTGCCCAGACGTTGGCGCGCATGTTGAACGTGCCCTTCGCCATCGCGGACGCCACGGCCCTCACCGAGGCCGGATACGTCGGCGAGGACGTCGAGAACATCTTGTTGAAGCTGATCCAGGCGGCCGACTACGACGTGAAAAAGGCCGAGACCGGGATCATCTACATCGACGAGATCGACAAGATCGCCCGCAAGAGCGAGAACCCATCGATCACCCGCGACGTCTCGGGCGAAGGGGTGCAGCAGGCGCTGCTCAAGATCTTGGAGGGGACCACGGCGTCGGTGCCGCCCCAAGGCGGGCGCAAGCACCCCCACCAGGAGTTCATCCAGATCGACACGACGAACATCCTGTTCATCTGCGGCGGCGCCTTTGCCGGCCTCGACCGGATCATCGAGGCGCGCATCGGACGAGCGGGCATTGGCTTTCGTGCCGACGTGCGCCGCGCCAAGCGCCGCGACGAGAGCGCGCTGCTACCCGAAGTCCTTCCCGAGGACCTCTTGAAGTTCGGCCTCATTCCCGAGTTCGTTGGCCGGTTGCCGGTGATCGGTGCCGTCCAGCACCTCGATCGCGAGGCGCTGGTGCGCATCCTCGTTGAGCCGAAGAACGCCTTGGTCAAGCAGTATCGCCGCGTGTTCGAGCTCGACCACGTCGATCTCGACATCACCGCTGATGCGCTCGAGGCGATTTCGGACCAGGCGCTGTTGCGGGCCACCGGTGCCCGTGGGCTGCGCGCCATCCTCGAGGAGGTGCTCCTCGAGGTGATGTATGACCTACCCAGTCGCAGCGACGTCGGGCGGTGCGTCGTGGACAAGGACGTCGTGCTCGAGCGGGTGGCGCCGACACTGCTGCCGCGCAACACGGGCGAGAAGACCGACCGCCCGCGCCGTGCGGCATCCTGAGGGCGGCTCGAACCCGAGCTTGCCCGAGACCCAAGGCGGACGTTCGCTCGGCGACGCGCTCGCCTGGCTCGGGCGCCACATCAACCTCGAGGCAATTGAGCGGGGGGTCGCTGGGCGTTTGGCGCGCCCCGACCTCAGTCGCATCCGCGTCCTGCTCGCGGCGATGGGCGACCCCCAGGCGGTCGCACCGATCGTTCACGTCACGGGGACCAACGGCAAGGGCTCGACCACCCGGATGGTCGCGGCGCTGCTCTCCGCGCAGGGTCTCCAGGTCGGCACGTTCACCAGCCCGCACCTCGAGCGGCTGAACGAGCGGATCGCCGTCGCCGGTGAGCCGATCAGCGACCGGGCGCTCGCCGGCGTCCTCGCGGCCTTGGAGGAGCTTGAGAGCTTTCTCCTCCAGCGAGGCCCGGACGCCGGCGGTCTCCCCGACGCACCTACCTGGTTCGAACTCATGACCGCTGCGGGCTTTCGCCACTTCGCAGACATTGCCGTCGAGGCGGCCGTGGTCGAGGTAGGACTTGGTGGCCGCTACGACGCCACCAACGCGGCCGACGCCGCGGTCGCGGTGGTGACCAACGTGGAGCTCGATCACGTCGAAATCCTCGGGCCGACCCGGCACCACATCGCCCGAGAGAAGGCCGGCATCATCAAGGCCGGGGCGGTCGCCGTGATCGGTGAGGACGATGCCGAGATCGCCCAGATCTTCACCGAGGAGGCCGAAGCGGTCGGTGCCAGCGCCCTGTGGCGCCGAGGGCTGCACTTTGGCGTCGAGGCGAACGAGCTCGCCCATGGCGGCCGGATGCTCGATTTGCGGACACCCGGAGCGCTGTATCGCGATGTCTACCTCTCCTTGCATGGCGCCCATCAGGCGGAGAATGCCTCGGTGGCGCTCGCCGCCGCAGAGGCGTTCTTCGGCGGCCCCATCGAAGAGTCGGTTGTCGCCGAGGCCTTCGGCCAGATGCAGGTGCCAGGTCGCCTCGAGGTCATGGCGCGCCATCCGCTCGTCGTCCTCGATGGCGGACACAACGTCGCCGGCGCCGAAGCGCTCGGCATGGCACTCGCAGAGGACTTCAGCGGTGCTCGCAACGTGATTGTCATCATGGGCTGTCTGCGCGGCCGCGATCCGGGCGCACTGTTGCGTGCGGTTGCCGATGAGCGGTGCCGTCTCGTGGTCGCTTGCTCGCCGCTTTCGCCTCGGGCCCTTGAGGCCGGAGTGGTCGCCGACGCGGCCCGCGAGCTTGGTCTGCCCGTCGAGGTCGCCGGCGACATCCCCGCCGCGCTCGAAACCGCGATGCGCGTGGCGTCAAGTGACGACCTGATCGTCGTCACCGGCTCGCTCTATGTCGTGGGCGAGGCTCGCGTGTTGTTGCGTCGTGCCAGCTGAGGCGGCCATTCCCGCCCCCCTTGGTGGCCGGCTAGCCTGCACGCGGCCATGAACCGGACCTTCGTCATCATCAAGCCCGACGCCGTCGAGCGCGGACTGCTCGGTGAGATCCTCGCCCGCTTCGAGCGCAAGGGGCTGCGCCTCACCGCTGGTGAGCTCCGCAGGATCGATCGCGCGCTCGCGGAGCGCCACTATGCCGAACATGGCGCGAAGCCGTTCTTCGCCGACCTCGTTGCGTTTATTACGCGCTCGCCCGCCTTCCTCGCAGTGCTCGAGGGCCCCGAGGACACCTGGAAGATCGTGCGCACGATCATGGGGGTGACCAACCCCGCAGAGGCGGCACCCGGTACGATTCGCGGGGATTACGGCACGCGGACCACCGAGAACCTCGTGCACGGATCGGACGGACCCGACTCCGCTTCCCGAGAGATCGCGCTGTTCTTCCCGGCGCTGTCCTAGGGCGCGCGGTGAGAGCCGCCTTGTCCCATCCTCGATCTGTCCCCTAACCTTTCGCGGTTCGGTCTGCGATTGTGGAGCAGCACATGCCTGACAGCACCTTTGGTTTCGTCGGCCGCGACATGGCGGTCGACCTTGGAACCGCCAATACGCTCGTCTACGTCCGAGGCAAGGGCATCGTGTTGAACGAGCCCTCTGTCGTGGCCATCAACGTCAAGGACGGTCACCCGCTTGCGGTGGGTGCCGAGGCGAAACGCATGATCGGACGCACGCCGAGCAACATCCAGGCGATCCGGCCGCTCAAAGATGGCGTCATCGCAGATTTCGAGATCTGCGAGATGATGCTGCGCTATTTCATCCGCCGCGTCCACCCGCGCCGCTTCTCCAAGCCGCGCATGGTGATCTGTGTTCCCTCGGGCATCACCGGCGTCGAAAAGCGCGCCGTGCAGGAGGCGGCCGAGTACGCCGGAGCGCGCAAGGCATACATCATCGAGGAACCGATGGCGGCTGCGATCGGTGCCGGTCTGCCCATCCACGAGCCGACGGGCAACATGGTCGTCGACATCGGCGGAGGCACGACCGAAGTGGCGGTGATCTCCCTCGGTGGCATCGTCACGAGCCAGTCGATCCGCATCGGCGGTGACGAACTGGACGAGGCGATCATCAGCTTTGTGAAGAAGGAGTACAGCCTCGCCCTCGGTGATCGCACCGCCGAGGAGATCAAGATCGCGCTCGGCTCGGCATGTGACCTCGAGGAGGAGCTACATGCCGAGATCCGCGGCCGCGATCTGGTGAGTGGCCTGCCCAAGACCATCGTGACCTCGACGCGCGACATCCGAAAGGCGATCGAAGAGCCGCTCGCGGCGATCGTCGACGCCGTCAAGGTGACCCTCGACAAGACGCCGCCCGAACTGGCCGCCGACATCATGACCCAGGGCATCGTGCTCACCGGCGGGGGCGCGTTGCTGCATGGGCTCGACGTGCGTCTGCAGGCCGAGACGAGCATGCCGATCGTGGTCGCCCCGGACCCCTTGAACTGCGTAGCGCTCGGCAGCGGCATGTGCTTGGAAGAGTTCGAGGCACTCCGCCAGGTCCTGGTTTCTTCCTCCGAGCGCTAGCGCGAGACCGCGCTCGGCGCGAGCCGGCGGGCGAGAAGGGATAGGGAAGCGGCCGGTGGCCACGACGCGAAGGACCAGCCAGCGGGTCACGCTGCTCATGCTCGTGCTGGCCTCGATCACGGTCCTCACCCTCGACTACCACGGCGAGGCCAACAAGGTGATCACGAGCGTGCGCAACCGCGTCGGCGACGGGCTGAGCCCGATCCAGCGGGCGGTCGCTGCCGTGCTGCACCCGATCGGTGACGCGGTGAGCGGTGCATTCCACTACGGCGCGGTGCAGCAGCAGAACCAGGTGCTGATGAACGAGCTCGGGACGATGCAGCGCGAGCTCGCCGCCAACAACCAGGCGAGCGCCGAGGCGCGCAACGTCCTCGCGCTCGACCACCTGCCGTGGGTCGGCAACCTCACCCCCCTCGATGCCGTCGTGCTTGCGGGGCCGAGCTCGAACTTCGAGTACACCATTGAGATCGATCGCGGCAGCTCGGCGGGGGTCGCCACAGGGATGCCGGTCGTCGGAGCCTCGGGCTTCGTGGGCACGGTGATCTCCACCGGGGTGAACCACGCGGTCGTTCGCCTCCTGCAAGATCCGCGCTCGACGATCGGGGTGCGGATCGGCAACAACGGGACCGATCTCGGCATCGTCACCGGAGCCGGGCGCCACGCCAACCTCGGCGTCACGCTGTTTTCGAGCAGCAGCCCGATCCACAAGGGCGAGCTCGTGTACACGAGCGGCACGTCGGGTTCGGGCGTGTCCGCGTACCCCGCCGGCATCCCGGTCGCTACCGTGACTTCCGTGCACGTGGCCACGGGCGGGCTCGGGGTGGCGGTGAGCTTGCGCGCGCTCGTCGATCCCACGACGCTTGAGTACGTGGCCGTGCTGTTGTGGACTCCACCCGCGTGAGCGGGAGGCAACGGTGACGGCTTCGAACTGGGCGCGGCTGTGCCTCGTCTGTGTCACCGCGTTCGTCGTACAAGTCGCTCTGGTCGACCAGGTCGTGGTCGCCGGCTACCACGCCGACGTGATGGTGCTGCTCGCGGCGGGTGCCGGCCTGATCGGCGGACCCCAACGCGGCGCCGTGACCGGCTTTGTCGCTGGGCTGCTCGCCGACCTTGCGCTGCCGACGCCCTATGGGCTGTCGGCACTCACCTTCGTGCTCGTCGGCTTCGGCGCCGGGCTGCTCGCCGCTCCGCGGGCGACCGAGACGCTCTTCGCGCGCGGTCTCACCTGTCTCGTCGCTGGCGCGGCGGGCACGCTGCTCTACGCGTTCCTGGCCGCGCTCATCGGCCAGGGCGGGATGCTCACCTCCTCGACA
Organism: Actinomycetes bacterium; assembly: GCA_021809805.1. Classification (GTDB taxonomy): domain Bacteria; phylum Actinomycetota; class Acidimicrobiia; order Acidimicrobiales; family Bog-793; genus JAKABX01. Next base: position 26,780 of record JAJZKA010000020.1, on the reverse strand, counting down.
CTCGAGGCCGCCGTCGCGGTCGCGGCGGGAGGCCTGCTGCTCAGCTGGCCCTCGTTGCTCGGACTCTCCTGGGCGTTCAGCACGCCGCGCGGCCTTGGTGACCGCCACGTCATGCCGAGCGGCGGGAGCGCCACGCTCTGATGCTCCGGCGCAGGCGCCGCTACCCGGGCCGAATCGATCTGCCGCGTCACGTCACCGGCGGCAACCTCACGCAGCTGCGCTCGGCCCTCTTCAAGGGCCAGAACCGCTCGGCGCTCGACGCGATCGAGGCTCGCGAGCGTGCCGAGCAGGCGGCGCGCGAGCCCGGGCGGCCGCACTTTGCACTGCGCATCTCGGTGATCACGGTGTTAATCGCCCTGTGCTTTTCGGTGCTCGTGATCCGCCTGTGGTCGATCCAGGTGATCCAGGTCCAGAGCTACCGCAAGAACGCCATCCAGACCACGACCCGCAACGTGCCAACCGCCGCTCCGCGCGGCCGCATCTTGGCGAGCGACGGCCAGGTGCTCGCCGGCGACACCGCGGAGCTCGTCGTCACGCTGAAGACCGTGATCGACGCCAACACCAATCCGCCGACGCGCGTCGCGAGCACCAGGGCCGAGCAGAACCTCGTGGCACTGATCCCCGGGCTCACGCTCGCCCACATCCGCTCCCAGCTGAACAACGAGCAGTACGGGCCCTACCAGCCGGTCCCGGTGGCCGAGGGCATCAGCCAGGGTGCGGCGACAACGATCGAGGAGAGCCCGGGCGATTTCCCCGGCGCGGCGGTCTCCAAGCAGTACGTGCGGGACTATCCCCAGGGCGCGCTGGCCGCGCAGATGGTCGGCTATCTCGGCCCGATCACCTGCCCGTCGGGCAATAACGCGACCCAGTGCACCCAGATCCTGAAGGGCTATGAGCGTCGCGGCTACCAGCCCACCGACCTGATGGGTACGACCGGGCTCGAGGCGCAATACGAGGCAGCCCTGCGCGGAAAGGACGGCATCGAGCAGGTCCAGGTCGACGCTTCGGGCAATCCGATCGGGATCACGGGGGTCACCCCGCCGACCCAGGGCAATGACGTCGTCTTGAACCTCAACGTCAGCCTCGAGAAGGTCCTCACGAACGCCTTGAACAACCAGATGGCCTGCCTGCGTAGCGACTGCAAGGGTGGTGGGGCGGTGCCGGCGGACTGGGGCGCGGCGGTCGTCATGAAGGCGAACACCGGCGCGGTCCTCGCCATTGCCTCGGTGCCCTCCTACAACAACAACGAGTGGGTGGGTGGCATCTCCCAGACGAACTACAAGGCGCTGCAAGACCAGCCGGGGAACCCCCTCATCGACTACGCGTTGGCGGGCACCCAGCCGCCCGGCTCCACCTTCAAGCTGGCGACGGCCACGGCGGCGCTCGACGACGGCCTGGTCTCGCCGTACACGATCATCAACGACCCCGGCTATTTCAACCTGTCGCCTACCCAGACCCTGCATGACGCGGCGGGCGAGTCCTTCGGCCCGATCGCCATCACGAAGGCGATCTCGGTCTCGAGCGACGTCTTCTTCTACACGCTCGGCGCGTGGTTCTACCAGGACCGGGCGAAGTACGGGATGACGCCGATCCAGAACATGGCGGCGCGCTATGGCTACGGTCAGAACACCGGGATTGACCTGCCGGGCCAGTCCTACGGCTGGGTCGACAGCCCGCAGATCCGAAAGGAGCTGCACGCCCAATACCCGGGCGTCTACGCGGACACCTGGTACCTCGGCGACAACGTCGAGATGGCGTTCGGACAGGGCGAGACGCTCATCACCCCGCTCGAGCAGGCGGTCGCCTATTCGACCTTCGCCAACGGGGGGACCCGCTACGCGCCGGAGATGGCCGCCGGGATCGTCGGTCCGAACGGCAAGCTGGTGCGGCGCATCGCCCCCAAGGTCGAAGGCCACGTCCCGCTGCCGCCGAGCACCTACAGCGCGATGCTGGCGGGCTTCGAGGGCGCGGTGCAACAGAGCGACGGCACGGCCTATGCCGACTTCATCGGCTTTAACTTCAACAAGTGGCTGCTTGCGGGCAAGACCGGGACGGCGGACGTGGCTCCGGGGAGCACCAAGCAGCCGACGGCGTGGTTCGTCGCCTTCGGCGGACCGAAGAGCTCCCCGGCCCGCTACGTCGTCGCCGTCGAGATTGACCAGGCCGGTTACGGCGCGGACGCCTCGGCCCCGGTGGCCCGACAGGTCTTCAACTACCTCTATCGGCACAACGGGGTGCCGGCACCTGTGCTGAGCAGCGGTTCTTGATGCAAGCCGGACCGACATTGCGAATCAGGAGCTGATCGGTACGCCACGTGGTGGTGAGCGCTCCAGGCGCTCGACCCAGCGCGCGCCGGCGGAAGGCCCGGGCCTGCGGGCCCTCGGTCGCTAGACTGGCCCCAGGATGAGCATGCACACGCCAGGATCCGGGCTCGTGTCCCCTGGTGCCGCGTGCGCTCCGGGCTGCGCCGGACTCGCCGCGATCAGCGGTAGGCACGCGGCGCGCCACTGGCCGGAACGCCCCAGCCGCCCCCGTCGGTGGCGGCTTGGCTTCGGCACGCGAATCAGGTCAACACCCGTCGGCACCCGTTCCGGACGCCCCGCGGCGGTCTTCCCGCCGCGCTGTTGCGCCGGGGTGCCAGGGGAGCGCGCCAGGCGCGCTCCCGCGAGAAGGGATCCCCCCGATGTCCGAGCAGTCGAACGGCCAGCGCGATGGTCGCCAGGTGAACCAAGCGGTCGGCGCCGCGCCGAGCACCCTCGCCACCTCGGCCGAACCCGCAGGTCCGGCGCCTAGCTCCGCGGCCGCGCGCCGCAAGCCCCAGATCGGCGACTCCCGTCCGGCGCCAGCGTTGCGCGCCGAGGCCGAGTCGAGCCCGCCGGCGCCCAGCGCGGTGCATCCCGAGGCCCCCGAGAACGACGAAAAGGGCGCGAGCGGCAAGCCGCGGCGCCGCCGACGAGGTGGGCGCGGGCGAGGCGGTGGCGGTAACCGTCCGGCTGTCGAACCCCAAGGCGCGAGCGCCGCGCTCGAGTCGGCCCCAGCATCTCCGCCCGCCAGCGCACCCCGCACGCGCACGCGGGGGGGCGCCCGCGCGCTCATGGAGGACGAAGACCAGACCGTCGACGCTGGCTCGTCGCGCCGTCGCCGCGGCCGCGAGCGCAAGGGCCGTCCGGTCGGCCGCTACTTGATGTGTGTGCACGCCGAGCGCGACGTGACCCAAATCGCCGTCCTCGAGGGCCGCTCACTCATCGAGCACCACGTCGCCCGCAACCACGCGGATGCCAACCAGATCGACGGCAACATCTACCGCGGTCGGGTGAAGAACGTCCTTCCGGGCATGGAGGCGGCCTTCGTCGACATCGGCACGCCGAAGAACGCCGTCTTGTACTGGGGCGACGTGCACGCCGAGCGAGACGACTCGATCGAGCGCGACCTGGGAGCGACCCGCATCGAGCACCTCTTGCGCCCCGGCCAGACGATCGTCTGCCAGGTGACCAAGAACCCGATCGGCCTGAAGGGAGCACGCCTCACCGAGGAGGTGTCGCTGCCGGGCCGCTTCGTCGTGCTCGTGCCGAACTCGACGGCGAGCGGGATCTCAAAGCGCCTCGACGACAACGAGCGCAAGCGGCTCCGCAAGCTGCTCGACGACGTGCGGCCCGAAGGCCACGGCATCATCGTGCGCACCGCAGCGGAGGGCGTGAGCGCTCTCGAGCTGCGCCGCGACGTCGAGGCGCTCCTTTCGCGCTGGCATGAGATCGAGGAAAAGGCCAAGCACCTCCCTGCACCGGCGCTCTTGCACGCCGAACCACACCTCGCGCTGCGGGCGATCCGTGAGGAGTTCACCGAGGAGTACCGGGGTGTCATCATCGACGACCCCGACCTCTATGACGCGGTGCGCGCCTATGTCGCCGACATCGACCCGGCGCTCGCCGATCGCGTGGAGCTGTATGACCCTGAGATCGAAGCGCTCCCGCTCTTTGAGCGTCACCACGTCCACGAGCAGCTCCACAAGGCGCTCGACCGCAAGGTGTGGCTGCCCTCGGGCGGGTCGCTCATCATCGAGCGCACCGAGGCGCTCACGGTGATCGACGTCAACACGGGTAAGAACGTGGGCTCCTCAAGCCTGGAAGAGACCGTATTCCGCAACAACCTCGAGGCGGCCGAGGAGATCGCCCGCCAGCTCCGCCTGCGCGACATCGGCGGCATCATTGTCATTGACTTCATCGACATGGAGGTCAGGGGCAATCGCCAGGAGGTCGTGACGACCCTGCGCCAGGCGCTGATGCGCGACAAGACGCCGACGCAGGTCTGCGACATCTCCGAGCTCGGCCTCATCGAGATGACCCGCAAACGCGTCGGGGAGGGCCTGGTCGAATCGCTTTCGCAGACCTGCCCGATGTGCAAGGGACGAGGCATCGTCTTCCCTGACGCCCCCGAGTGAGGGCGGCGGTCAGCGGGGTCGCTCAGGCTTGCTAACATCTGCGACCGATGTACGCGGTGATCGCCACGGGCGGAAAACAAGAGCGGGTCGAGATCGGCTCGCGTATCGACGTCGAGCTTCTCGGAGCCGCCGAGGGAGAGGACGTCTCCTTTCATCCGGTGCTCCTTGTCGACGGCGAGCAGGTGACGGCGACCGGGTCTGCGCTCGAGGGCGCGACGGTGACCGGCCGGGTGGTCGGCTGGTCCAAGGGACCGAAGATCGTGGGCTTTACCTACAAGCCCAAGGCCCGGGGTCGGCGTCGGTTCGGCCACCGCCAGCACTACACGACGGTCGAGATCACCGGCATCGCCGCCGGTGCCGGCTCGTCCGGCACTCGCGCCTAGGAGGGATCGATGTCGAAGACCAAGGGCGGGGGCTCAACCCGCAACGGCCGTGACTCCCACGCGCAGCGTCTTGGCGTGAAGGCCTCGGACGGCACCTCGGTGCACGCCGGCACCATCTTGGTGCGCCAGCGTGGCACGCGTTTCCACCCCGGCGAGAACGTCGGGCGAGGCGGCGACGACACCTTGTTTGCCCTCGCATCCGGGACCGTTCGCTTCGCCAGCCGGCGCGGTCGCCACCTCGTCGACATCGTCGAGGCCTAGCGGCGCTGCACCACGAGGGCGCCCCACCGGCGCCGTTGCGCGCCCTTGTGGCGTGACCAGGTGCGGCGTCCTTTTCGATGGCGAGCTTCGTCGACGAGGCCCAGGTCCACGTCAAGGCCGGAGACGGCGGTGCGGGCGCCGTCTCGTTCCGGCGTGAGGCCCATGTCGCGCGCGGCGGGCCGGACGGCGGGGATGGCGGAACCGGTGGGGACGTCATCTTGGAGGCCACGACGCGTGCGGTCTCGCTCCTCGCCTTCCGGGACTATCCGCATCGGCGCGCTGCAAACGGTACCCACGGCAGCGGTGCCCGGCGGCACGGCCACAGCGGCGCGCCGCTCATCGTTGCGGTTCCCGAGGGCACCGTGGTCCGCGACCGAGATGGGTCCGTCCTCGCCGACCTCGCGGGCCCGGGCGATCGCCTGATCGCGGCGAGCGGTGGGCGCGGTGGGCGCGGAAATGCCCGCTTCCTCTCGAATCGCCTGCGCGCGCCCGGCTTTGCCGAGCAGGGCGAGGTCGGCGAGGAGCGCTGGCTCGATCTCGAGCTGAAACTGCTCGCCGATGTCGCGCTCGTCGGCTTCCCCAACGCGGGGAAGTCCTCGCTCATCTCGCGGATCTCGGCCGCTCGCCCCAAGGTTGCCGACTACCCCTTCACCACGCTCGAGCCGCACCTCGGCGTCGTGCGGCTCGGCGGACGCGGGGAGGCCGGAGAGGAGTTCGTCGTCGCCGACATCCCCGGGCTCGTCGAGGGGGCGAGCGAAGGGCGCGGGCTCGGCCACCGCTTCTTGCGCCACGTCGAGCGCGCCCGGGTGCTCTTGGTGCTCGTCGATCTTGGCGAGGACGCGGGCCGAGCTCCGAGCGAGCAGATCACCGTGCTCCTCGATGAGCTCGGGCGTCATCGCGCCGAACTGCTCGAGCGGCCGCGGCTCGTCATCGGCTCGCGCGCCGACCGGGTCGTCGAAGACCTGCGCCCGGACCGAGAGAGCTATCACGGTGACCTTGTCATCTCCTCGGCAACGGGCGAGGGCCTGGGCGAGCTCGTGGCGCGCCTTGCCCACCTGGTGGCCGATGCCCGCGCCACCGTCCCGGTGCGTGTCGGGGAGGCGATCGTGCACCATCCGGTCGCCGAGGGCGTGCGGGTCGTGCGCGAGGGAGCGGCCTACGTCGTCGAAGGTCGCGAGGCGGTTCGCGCCGTCGCGCTGTCGGACCTCACCAACACCGACGCGCTGGTGCTCGTCCAGGCGCGGCTTCGCCGCCTTGGCGTCTTCCGAGCCCTGGCGCGCGCCGGGGCGCGCGAGGGCGACTCCGTGCGCATCGGCGAGCTCATGTTCGACTACGAGCCGGATCAGTAGCGACCCGGCACCGATGTGCCACAGTGGCGCCGTGATCGTCGTCGCGAAGATCGGGACCTCCTCGGTGACCGGCCCGTCGGGTCTCGTTGACGGCGAGGCGGTGCACAAGCTCTGCGGTGAGGTTGCCGAGCTGCGCGCGCACGGGCACCAGGTCGTCGTGGTGACCTCGGGAGCAGTCACCGCCGGGGTGGCGACGCTGCGCCCACAAGGCGGCCGCCCCGTCGACGCGACGACCCTGCAGGCACTCTCGGCGATCGGCCAGCATCGACTGATGCGGGTCTATGACGACGCGCTTGCCGAGCGGGGCCTGCTCGCCGCGCAGGTGCTCCTCGCCCCGTCGGACTTTGGCGAGCGCCGCCGGTATTTACACGCGCGCGCCACCTTGTGGCGACTCCTCGAGCTCGGGGTGGTGCCGGTGGTCAACGAGAACGACGCGGTCGCCGATGACGAGATCCGTTTTGGCGACAACGACCGACTTGCGGCGCTCGTGGCGACCTTGCTCGGCGCCGAGCTCTTGGTCCTGCTTACCGACACCGCCGGGCTTCTCAGCGCCGATCCGCGCCAGGTCGCTGACGCGTCGCTCGTCGAGCAGGTCCGTGCCGCGGATGCCGGCTACGCAGCGATCGCCGGTGGCCCCGGCACGCCGGAGGGCTCGGGTGGCATGGCTTCCAAGCTCGCCGCCGCCCGCATGGCGGCGTGGTCGGGGATCCGCGCCGTGATCGCCGCCGCGCACCGCCCGGCGGTGCTGTTGGAGGCAATGGCGGGCGTGGTGGGCGCGGGGACCGTGGTGCTGCCCGAGGCACGCCGCCTCGGGGCGCGGCGCTGCTGGATCGCCTTTGCCCTCCCGGCGGCCGGGCGCCTCACCGTCGACGCGGGCGCGCGCGCCGCGCTCGTCGAGCGCGAGGCATCGCTGCTCGCCGCAGGGGTCGTCGCGGCCGAGGGCGCGTTCGGTGTCGACGAAGCGGTCGAGATCGCGGGACCCGACGGCGAGGTGTTCGCCAAGGGGATCGTGCGTGTCCCGGCGGTGCGCCAGGACGAGTGGCTCGGCCGGCGCACGGCCGAGCTGCCCGCCGACCTCGCAGTCGAGGTGGTCCATCGCGACGACCTGGTCGTGCTCGCGCCGAGCTGAGCGCCCTCTCGCCCCATTCCCCGAGCCGTTAGGCTCGGGCATGGCCACGTCCTCCACCCAGCCACCCCCAGCGCTGCGCGTGCTTGGCGAGCGGGCGCAGCGGGCGTCCCATGGGCTTGCCGTTGCCTCGAGCGCGACCAAGGATGCGGCGCTGTCGGCGGCCGCGGACTGCCTGGAGGCGGCCGGAGCGACCATTCTTGCAGCGAATTGCACGGACCTCGAGAGAAGCAGCGCCGAGGGAGCCTCCGGCGCCGTTGTCGACCGCTTGCGCCTGGACGAGCGGCGGCTCGCCGCCATGGCCGACGGCCTGCGCGCGGTGATGACGCTGGCGGATCCGGTCGGGACAGTCGTGTCGGGGGGCGTGCGTCCGAACGGCTTGCGAGTCCGGCGCGTGCGCGTCCCGCTCGGCGTCATCGGCATCGTCTACGAGAACCGCCCGAACGTCACCTCAGATGCCGCGGCGCTCTGTTTGAAGTCCGGCAACGCGGTGCTCCTGCGGGGATCAGCGGGAGCGCTCGAGTCGAACAAGGCGATCGCGGCCGCGCTGCGCGAAGGGATCGCCAAGGCGGGGCTGCCGCCTGACGCGGTCCAGCTCGTCGAGGACGCCCGGCGTGAGACCGTGGCCGAGTTCGTTCGCCTCCGCGGCCTGATCGACTGCCTCGTGCCCCGCGGGGGCCATGGACTCGTCTCGCTCGTGATGGAACAGGCCACGGTGCCCTTCGTCCTCGACGGGGATGGGAACTGCCACGTCTATGTCGATGCTGCCGCCGATCTCGCGATGGCCGAACAGATCGTGCTCAACGCCAAGACCCAGCGCCCGAGCGTGTGCAATGCGGCCGAGACGTTGCTCGTGCACGAGCGGGTCGCCGCAACGTTTCTGCCCCGCCTCGCCGCGGCGATGCCGGCCGTCACCTTCTACGGCGACGAGGCGACGCGCGCCCTCGTGCCGGGCGCCGAGCCGGCGAGCGAGGTGGAGTACGCAACCGAGTTCTTGGACCTGCGCCTGGCGGTGGCGGTCGTCGCCGACCTCGACGCGGCGATTGCCCACATCCGCCGCTATTCCACCGGCCATTCCGAGGCCATCGTCACCGGCGACCTCGTGGCGGCGAACCGGTTCGTGCGCGAGGTCGACGCCGCCGCCGTGCTCGTCAACGCCTCGACGCGCTTTGTCGACGGCGGCGAGCTCGGCCTTGGCGCCGAGATCGGCATCTCCACCCAGAAGCTGCACGCCCGCGGGCCGATGGGCCTCGAGGAGCTGACGTGCGTGAAGTACGTGATCGAGGGCGACGGCCAGGTTCGCCAATGAGCGCGGCGGGCGATCCGCTGGTCCGGACGCGCTTTTCGGACGCGCCCAGCTTCTCGAGCCCGAGCGCGCTCGTGGACGGCCTGCGCAGCGTCGGCTACCTCGCGGACGAACAGATCGCGACGGTCTTGTACCTCGCCAACCAGCTGCACAAGCCGGTCCTCGTCGAGGGGCCGGCGGGCACCGGCAAGACCGAGCTCGCCAAGTCCGCGGCAGCGCTCGCGGGTTCCCGGCTCATCCGGTTGCAGTGTTATGAGGGGCTCGATGAGTCCAAGGCGCTCTATGAATGGAACTACCGCAAGCAGTTGCTGCGCATCCAGGCCGACCGCCCGGCCGAGGGCGCAACAGACGGGCGCTGGCGCTCCTTGGAGGCCGATTTGTTCTCCGAGGAGTTTCTCCTCGCCCGGCCGTTGCTCGAGGCGATCAGCGCGAGCGAGCCGGTGGTGTTGTTGATCGACGAGGTGGACCGCGTCGAGCTCGAGACCGAGGCCCTGATGCTCGAGGTGCTCGCCGAGTACCAGGTGTCGATCCCCGAGCTCGGTACCGTTCGCGCCCGCTCGACGCCGCTCGTGGTGCTCACCTCGAACGACACCCGCGAGCTCTCCGAGGCCTTGAAGCGGCGCTGTTTGTACCTGCACCTGGACTACCCGAGCCTCGAGCGAGAGCGAGCGATCGTGCTCGAGCGCGTCCCCGAGATCGGGGAAGCCCTCGCCGGCGAGGTTGCGCGGATGGTGGCGAGCCTGCGCAAGCTCGAGCTCGAGAAGCGCCCGTCGGTGTCCGAGACCCTCGACTGGGCGCGCACGTTGGTGCTGTTGGAGGTGGAGCACCTCTCGAGCGAGATCACGACGGCCACGTTGAGCTTGTTGTTGAAGCACCGCCACGACCTCGAGCTGGCGGCGAGAGAGCTCGCCGGCGAGCGTGCCTGACCCCGGGGCACGCGGAGGCTGGCGGTGATCGGCACGCTCACCGCGTTCTCCGACGAGCTGCGCCGGGCCGGCCTGCCGGTATCGCTCACCGAGACCCTGGACGCGGTGCGCGCCACCGAGGCGCTGCCGCTGGCGGGGCCGGAGGTGTTGCGGGCCGCGCTGGCGGCGAGCTTCGTGAAGGACGTGACCCACCAGCGCGCCTTCGACACCGTCTTTGAGGTCTTCTTCGCCAAAGCGCCTGCACCTGCGCCGCTCGCCGAGCCCGCCGAGCCCGGCGGTGGCGGCGAGCGGGGGGGAGGAGACCCTCCCGGTGAGCTCGACGCCGCATCACTCGCCGCCGCACTCGCGGACGCGTTGTCCGGGCGAAGCGATCTCGATCTCACCCGCCTCGCCGCGCTCGCCGTCGAGCGCTTCGCCGGCCTCGAGCCGAACCGGCCGGTCGGCCTCTCCTATTACCTCTACCGGGTGCTGCGAGGCCTCGATCTCGACGGCACCGTGACCGGACTGCTCGAACAGGTACGCGCGGGCACGATCGAGTCCCCCCCCGAGCTCGACCAGATCGAGGATCTTGGACTGCGGCGCCGCCTCCAACGCGAGGCGGTCGCAGACCGGGCCCAAGTGCTGCGCCACTCGATCGAGGCCGAGCTGGCACGCCGGCTCGCGGCGGTGCGCGGTGCCGTGCCCGTCGCCCGCAGTCTGCGGCGCAATCTCGTCGAGGACATCGACTTCATGCACGCCTCGCGCACCGATCTCGGGGCCATGCGCCGCTCGCTCGCGCCGCTCGCCCGCGTGCTCGCCGCCCGCCTGGCGCGCCGGCGCCGCCTCGGGCGCCAGGGCGCACTTGATTTCCGCTCCACCATCCGGCGCTCGCTGTCGACCGGGGGCGTCCCCGTCTCGCCGCGCTTTCGCCTGCCGAGGCACACCAAGCCCGAGTTGGTCGTGCTGGCCGACGTCTCGGGCTCCGTGGCAGCCTTCGCCCGCTTCACCTTGCACCTCGTCTACGCGCTCGGCTCACAGTTCTCCGCCGTGCGCAGCTTTGCCTTCATCGACGGGATCGACGAGGTGAGCCGGATCTTCGCCCAGTCCTCGAGCATCACCGAGGCGATCGAGCGTGTCGAGACCGAGGCGGCCGTGGTGGCGGCAGACGGGCACTCCGACTACGGCGGGGCCTTCAGCCGCTTCGCCGCGCGCTATCTCGACGCCGTCACCGCGCGCTCGACGGTCCTGGTGCTCGGGGACGGGCGCGGCAACTACCATCCGGCGCACCCCGAGGTGCTCGCCGGCCTCGCCCGGCGCGCCCGGCGCCTGTACTGGCTCAACCCTGAGCCCCGCGCCTATTGGGGCAGCGGTGACTCGCTGATCGCGCAGTACGAACCGAGCTGCGACGCGGTGGTCGAGTGCCGCAATCTGCGCCAGCTCGAGCGCTTCGTGTCCGAGCTGAGCTGACCGCCCGCCGCGGCGAGCGATCGCCGACGCGGTCAGGGCCAGGGCGGCTGGCGTGCCACGATTTCGTGGATGGAACCGCTCGAGGTCGTGGTTGACGGGGGCATCGACGACGCCGTTGCCCTGGCGGTGCTCCGTGGCGCGGGTGTTCCGATCCGCCAGGTCGTCGCCACCGAGGGGAGCCTCGCTTTACCGATCACGGCGCGCACGACCGCCCGGTTCCTCGCCAGCATCGGCGCCGGCGGCGTCCCCGTCCGTCTCGGCGCGCGCCGCGGACTCGGTGGTCCCTATCCGACCGACCGCGACCCGTTCCACGGCGCGGATGGGTTCGGCGGATTTGGCGGCGACCTGGCCGGGGCGGCACTTCCGGTCAGCGCGCTGGCGCGCCTCGAGGGGCCGGTCTTTGTCTCCTCGGCGATGACGGTCGTGGCACAGGCCCTGCACCGTGGCGACCCGGTCACCTCGGTGCTCTGGATGGGCGGCGCCGTCGCCGTCGGGGGCAACATGACGGCCGCTGCGGAGTTCAACGCCTGGATGGACCCCACCGCCGCCGACGAGGTCCTCACGAGCGCGTGCCCGGTGTCGATGGTGCCCTTGGACGTGACCATGAGCTGTCGCTGGAGCCGGGACGACCTCGCCGCCCTGGCGGCACTCGGGCCGGCTGGCGAGCTCCTCAGCCGGGCCGCCGGCGCGCTCTGCGAGCGCGACGGGATCTTTGTCCCCCACGACGCCGTGACCGCCATCGCCCTCATCGAGCCAGCCCGGTTCTCCTGGCGCGAGCGCCATGTGAGATGCGAGCGCGAGGGCCTCGTCGCCCATGGGGCGACCGTCGTCGATCGCCGCCGCCACGCCCCGCCGCCGAACGCGACGGTCGCCGAGGCGTGCGATCCGCGCGAGATCCGCGCGGCGATCTTCGCGGCGATCGCTGAGCTGGCGGGCTGAGTCCCGCGCTCCGTGCTGGCTCAGCAGGCGTAGTCGGGGTCGATGCCGTACGGGGAGGGGAGGATGCCCGGGGTCTCCTGCAACAGCCAGGGCACCCCGCCGGCGAACAGGTCGCCCGCCTTGCTGTTCGCGTAGTGGGCGGTGCCCGCGCACCACGCCGCGAGCGCTGCGGTGCTCGGCAGTCCCTTTTCGTTGTAGGGAGGGTTCGTCCAGGGAACTCCGGCAACCCACAGCGGCACGCGCGCACCGGTTGGCACGTAGCCGCCCGTGATCTTCGCGTACTGCTCGTTCGTTGAGTAGATGCCAACGGTGATGCCCTCGGCGCGTAGCGCGTCGATCGCCCCTTGGATCGTGGCGGCGTTGAGCGCGGGGTTCGCCGACCAGTACTGGCCGGCCGAGAAATTCGAGAAGTCTCCCGACGCGAGCGCCGCGCCTTCGACATCGAGCCACCACAGCGAGGAGCGCGCGCCCTCGGCAGTGGCATAGCTGTACGCGTTTCGGGCGCCGTTGTAGCCGTAGTTGTAGGCACGGCAGGCTGGCTGGGCCGTGCTCGCCAAGAGCGCGCAGGCACCCGCGGGGCCGGCCGCGTCCTGGGCCCTGGCAGAGGTGCTGTTGTCGGGGGAGTTCATGAAGATGTACAAGCTGAGGCCGGCCGTGCCCGTGCCGGCACTCTCGGCCCACGCCACTTCAGAGGAAAGGCAGGAGTTCTGCGAGGTGTCGAGCCAGCCGGCCACCTGCAAGATGGCGATCCCGCTCACCACGGGGAGCTTGGACCGCGCAAGGCTCGAGCCGGGTTTTTGGCACTGGAAGTTCGAGATGTCATAGCCGATCGCGCCGTGCGCGAAGGGATCCCCGGTGAGCGGGGGGAGCGGCGGCAGCGTCGTCGTCGTGGTGGTGCTGCTGCTCGAGGTGCTCGGCGGGCTCGGCTGTTCGACGATCGCGGTCGCCAAGATGGTCGCGATGCGCACCGGCGGCTTTGGCGGGTGATGGACGAGAGAACCATAAAAGGGGGCGTTTCCGTACTGGAACATCGTCCCGTTCGTCTCGATGAGCCAGTATCCAGTGCCCTGCGAATTGGCCGCGAAGGCCGCGATCGGACTGTGGAGATGGTGATGCGCCGCCGAGCCGAAGAAGGCCGCATCGCCGAACTGGCGCACTGCGCCGTCGTTGTAGGCGAGCCAGTAGCCGTGCCCGTCGGGGGTCGCGGCCATGCCGATCACCGGCGAGTGAGCGGGCCCGGGGCCGCTCCCGTAGCTGTGCGCGTCGCCGTAGGCGAAGACCTGGCCACCGCTCGTGTAGACCCAGTAGCCGTTGCCATCGGGGGTGTCGACGATCCCCGCCACGTGCCCGTTGATCTTCGCGTGCACTGGTGAGCCGCAAAACGGCGCGTCTCCGTAGTGTTCGACGCTCCCCTTGGTCGTGACGACGAGGAATCCCTTTCCGTCCGGTGTCGTCGTGATGCCGATGTAGGTGCCGAGATGGCGCGTGCGCAGCGGCGAGCCGTAGTCGACCGCGCTCCCAAAGTTGTAGAGGTTGCCCCGCGAGGTGAGGAGCCAGTAGCCGGTGTCGCCGGGCACGACCGCGCCGGCGACGACGAGCGGAACCATCTTCTTGCTCGCGCTGAACGCCGCAGCGCTGCCGCCGTTCACGACCGAGCCGTTGGACTCAACGAGGTAGTAGCCGACGAGCACGCCGCCCGCGCCCGCGGTCGTCGTCGAGGTGGTCGAAGATGAGGCGCCCGAGGTGCCCGAAGTGCCCGTCGTCAACGTGGTCGATGCGACCGGGAGCGTCGTCGAGGTGGTCGTCACCGCCTGCTCGGGTGCGCCGAGCGTGGACGTGCTTGCCGCCGAGCCGCTCGTGCCCGAGGCTCCCCGCGTGCCCGAGGTGCCCGACGTCGTCGTTGGTGGTGGTGCAGCTGGAGCGCGACAGGACAGGCTGAGCGGCGCGACGGGTGCCGTCGTGGTGGTGCTGGACCCAGACGAACTCGGCGCCAGCGTGGACGTTGTCGTCGAGGTGGTGGTGGTGGCGGCGCCGCTCGCGCTGGCGGCCGGGGAGATCGCGGCGGTGAGCCAACCAAGCGAGCTGAGCGCGACCGCCACCGCCCTGCGCCGGCCCCGGCGCCGCCCGAAGGCGCGCCGCATCAGCCGCGCAGCAGCTCGGCGACCCGGAAGGCGAGATCGATCGACTGGCGAGCGTTCAGGCGCGGGTCACAGGTCGTCGTATAGCGCAGCGGGAGTTGCTCTTCGAGGATGTCCTCCACGCCACCGAGGCATTCCGTGACGTCATCGCCGGTCAGCTCGACGTGCACGCCACCGGGCCAGGTTCCCTCCGCCTTGTGGGCGGCGAAAAAGCCGCGGATCTCGCCCAGCACATCATCGAAGTGGCGCGTCTTGCGTCCGTTCTCGGAGGTGAAGGTGTTGCCGTGCATCGGGTCGCACTCCCACACGACCGGGTGGCCGCGATCGGTCACGGCGCGGATGAGCGGAGGGAGGAGGCTCGTGACCTTGGCGACGCCGAGACGGCAGATCAAGGTGAGCCGGCCGGGGATCTTCTCGGGGTTCAGCACCTCACACAGCGCGACCGCCTCCGCGGGGGTGGCGGTGGGGCCGAGCTTGACACCGATCGGGTTGTGGACCCCGGCGAGGAAGCCCACGTGCGCTCCGTCGAGCTCACGGGTGCGCTCGCCGATCCAGAGCATGTGCGCCGAGCAGTCGTACCAATCCCCGCTCAGCGAGTCGCGCCGGGTCAGCATCTCCTCGTAGTCGAGGAGCAGCGCCTCGTGGGAGGTGTAGAAGTCGACCTGGTGGATCGGCGCACCCGCCGACAGGTCGACGCCGCACGCTCGCATGAAGCGCAGAGCCCGGTCGATCTCCTCGGCGATCGCCTCGTAGCGGCGCCCCTCGGCGCTCGAGGCGAGGAACTCCTGGTTCCAGGCGTGCACGTGCGAGAGGTCGGCGAAGCCGCCGTTGGTGAAGGCGCGCAGGAGGTTCAAGGTCGCCGCCGCGTGGTGGTAGGCGGTGACCATGCGGTTCGGGTCCGGCACGCGCGCCGCGGGCACCGGCGCGTCGTCATTGATGATGTGGCCGCGAAAGGCCGGCATCTCGACGTCACCGACGCGTTCGGTGAGCGATGAGCGGGGTTTCGCGTACTGCCCGGCGATCCGGCCAATTTTGACGACCGGGACGCCCGAGGCATAGGTGAGCACCACCGCCATCTGCAAGATCACCTTGAGCTTGTCGCGGATCTGGTCCGCGCCCTGCTCGGCGAAGGACTCGGCGCAGTCGCCGGCCTGGAGGATGAACGCCCGTCCGCGGCTCACGTCCGCGAGCGCGTCGGTGAGCTTGCGGGCCTCGCCGGCAAAGACGAGCGGAGGGAGGCCGGCGAGGCCGGCTCGGGCAGCCTCGAGGGCGGCCCCCTCGGGCCAGGTCGGCAGCTGGGAGGCCGGCAGGCCCTTCCAGGCTGCGGGGTGCCACGGCGCGGCCGATGCCGCGACGGGAGCGGGCGATGAAGAGTTCCCGGCCATGCCAAAGCCTAGGCACACCGCCGCACCGACTGCGCACGGGGCCCGGGGACCCCTAACAGACCGCTCAAAAGGCACCGCCGGCGTCTGGGCGCCTAGTGTGCCGCCGTGCGGCGTCTGCGGCGGGTTGGCTAGTGCGGCTGGGCATCTTCGGCGGGACGTTCGATCCCGTGCATGTCGGCCACCTCGTCGTCGCCGTGAATGCCCGCCACACTCTGGCGCTCGACCGGGTGCTGCTCGTGGTGGCGAACGAGCCCTGGCAGAAGGTGGGAAACCGGCCGGTGACGCCGGCTGAGGACCGCCTCGCGATGGTGACGGCGGCCGTTGCTGGGCACCCGGGCCTCGAGGCCTCGACGCTCGAGATCGAGCGCGGCGGGCTCTCCTACACCGCCGACACGGTCGAGCAGCTGGCCGACGAGCATCCTGGCGCCGAGCTATTCCTCCTCGTCGGCGCCGATGTCGTCGCCAGCCTGGACAGCTGGGAGCGCATCGAGGCGATCCGTGGGCTCGCGACCTTGGTGGCCATCAACCGCCCGGGCACCGAGATGGTCGAGCTCGGCGCCAACGGGCCGCTATCGGGCTGGCGGGCGCTCGCCATCGAGGTGCCCGACCTCGAGATCTCGGGCACGGACTTACGCGACCGTGCCCGCACCGGTCGTCCCCTCGATTACCTCGTTCCCGAACCCGCCATCCGCGTGATCCGTTCGCGGCGGCTGTACGCTGAACGCGGATGAACGAACACCTCGAAGCGCCCGGGGCCCGGCTGGCTGTCCGCCTCAATCCCGGTCGCGTGGTCTGCCTGGACGTCGCCCGTTGAGCCTGGGACTCGCCACGATCGCGGCCCGGGCCGCGTCTGGCAAGACGCTGGAAGAGACCCTGATCCTCGATGTCGGTGAGCTGATCGGCATCACCGACCACTTCGTGATCACCGGGGGCCGCAATGACCGCCAGGTGCGCGCCGTGCTGGACGAGGTGCAAAAGGCGGTCCGCGCGGCCGGAGGCAAGCTGCTGCGCAGCGAGGGCCTTCGCGATTTGAAGTGGGTGCTGCTCGACTACGGCGACTTTGTCGTGCACGTCTTTGAGCAGGAGGCCCGCTCCTACTACGGCCTCGAGCGGCTCTGGGCGGACTCGGATCGCCTCGAGTTCGACCCCGAGGGCGACGACGCGCTGAGCGCGCCGGCATCGCGGCGCTGAGGCCGCACTCAGCCCTTGGCTTTCTTTGAGCTCGACGGCTTCTTGACCGGAAGCGGCGCCAGCGCAGCGTAGGTGGACTTGGTCACGGGGTGGTCGACCGTCGCGCCCGACGGCGTGTAGTTGTACGGGATTGGGCCGAAGCCCTCGCCGCTCAAGCGGAAGTCGATCGCGTTGATGTGGAACGCGACGTGGCTGATCAAGGTGTAGACGATCTGGGCGAGCGCCGTGTAGAGCGTCGGGCCGAACAGCGTCGAGAACGACGCGTAGTCGAGGTTGACGCGCGCCAGGCTGTGGTTGACGACGATCTTCACCTGGGGTGAGGACGGCACGGCGTTGGTGAGGTTCTTCTCGCTCGCCGTCGGCGGTCCGGCCAAAAGGCCGACCGCGACGGTCGGGGTGAGCTTGGTCGCCGTCCAAGGCCGCGGCACCGGGACGAGGTGGCCGTCGCGGCGGACCAGGTAGACCTGGAGCTCTTTGGATGACGGCACTTTGGGCGGCTCGGTGGTCGTCGTCGGGGTCGTCGTCGTGGATCCGCCCTGCGGGGGGACGGTGAGGTTCGGCGGGAGGCCGACGGCGATCGGGCTCGTGGGTACGCCGCAGCCCCCGAGGCCAATGGCGAGCGCGCCGAGCGCGCCGAGCACCCCGAGGTGGCGCGGGCGTGCCCTCAACTTGGCCGCCCTGTCGCTGACCGGCCACGCTCGCCGCCGCGCCCGGGGCGCTTGGGCGATGACGCCACCGGTTCGTCGCCCGCATCGGTCTCACCGTTCGCGTCCTCGCCGACCCCGGGCGGTGCGAGCGGCAGCTCGATGACAAAGCGCGAGCCGCCCTCCTCGCGTCCTTCGACCCACACCCGACCGCCGTGCAGCTTGACGTGCTCGAGGACGAGGGCGAGGCCGAGCCCGGTCCCCCCGCCCGTGCCCCGGCTGCCGGCGGCCACCGAGCCCCGGGCGAAACGCTCGAAGATGCGCTCGCGCTCGCTCGGAGGGATCCCGGGCCCGGCGTCTTCGACGCCGATGCGCACGCTTGAGTCGCGCGCCGTGGCCGTGACCTTGATGGCAGCACCGGCGTAGCGCTCGGCGTTCTCGATCAAATTGGCGAGGATGCGCTCGAAGCGCCGCTTGTCGACGATCACCTTGCGGGATTCGACCGCGGGGTCGATCTCAAGGGGGATCGGCTCACGGCTCGAGGTGGAGACCGAGCGTCGCAGGACCTCGCCGACCGGCACGACGCTCGCCTGGAAGTCCGCGGAGCCGGCATCGAGACGCGAGATCTCGAGCAACTCGCCGACCATGCGCTGGAAGCGCCGGACCTCGTCGCTCACGAGCTGCAGCGCCTGGCGCGAGCGCTCGGGGAGCTCGTCGCGGCGCGCCTCGATCACCGACAGGGACGTCGCGAGGGTGGTGAGCGGTGAGCGCAGCTCGTGGCTCACATCGGAGGTGAAGCGCGCGTCGCGCTCGATGCGCTGCTGGAGGCGGTCCACCATGCGGTTGAACGACGAGGCAAGCACCGCGAGGTCGGGAGCGTCGCCGGTCTCAAGGCGCGTGCCCAGCCGACCGCTCGCGATCGCCAGCGCGGCCTGGGAGACCTCTCGCAGCGGCCGCAGCGCGAAGCCGGCCGCCCACCGCCCGACGACGGCGCCGGCGAGCGTGGTGACGAGACCGGCGACCGCCAGCGCGACGAGGATGATGCGCAGCGTGCGGGCCGTCTGCTCGAGCGAGAAGGACTCGACGAAGGTCGCCCGCAAGTCGGGCACCGGCACGGCGACGGCCACCCAGGGGTTCCCGCCGTCGTTGAAGACCTGGTAGGCGGGCTCATCGAAGGACGCGACGCGGGCCTTTAGCGACCTAGGGAGCAGCGAGGTGAACTCGGGGTTGGCGTTCGTCCAGCTGGCGTTGGTGCGCGAGTAGTAGAACGCGACCGCTGGGGGCGTCGTGCTCGTCGAGGTGGCTCCGGTGGGCGAGGCGTTCACGGCGGCCTCGTCGATCGTCAAGATCGCGAGCAGCGGGTCGACGGGCGTGCTGCCGGTCACCATGTTGTCGAGCTGGCCCGCCCCCGCCAGGGCCTCCTTCTGGAAGGCGGTGAGCTGCTGGCTGACGATCTGGGAGCGGGTCGTGAAGTAGGTGATGCCGGCGATCGCACTCGAGAGCACCAACGCGCCGAGCGTGAAGCCCAAGGTGATGCGAGCCCGCAGGCTGAGGTGCAAGGCGCGCCGGTGCGAGCGGCGGACACGGGACGCGGGCGGCGGTGGCGCCGCACCCATCAGGGGGCCAGCTTGTAGCCGAGCCCGCGCACCGTAAGGACGTGGCGCGGGTTCGCCGGGTCGATCTCGACCTTGGTCCGCAGGCGCCGCACGTGCACATCGACCAGGCGCCCGTCGCCGAAGTAGTCATAGCTCCAGACCCGCTCGAGCAGCTGCTCGCGCGACAGCACCTTGCCGGCGTTCGCCGCAAGCTCGCAGAGCAGGAGGAACTCGGTCCGCGTGAGGTGGACCTCCTCGCCTGAGAGGCGCACGACCCCGGCCTCGGGCTCGATCTCGAGCTCACCGAAGCTGAGCGCGCCGGGCCCGCTCTCGCTGTTGCGGGCGCGGCGCAAGAGCGCCCGAATGCGCGCCGCCAGCTCTTTTGGCTCGAAGGGCTTGGTGACGTAGTCGTCGGCGCCCGCCTCGAGCCCGGCCACGATGTCATGGGTGTCGGTGCGCGCCGTCACCATGATGATCGGGACCGCGCTGTGGCGCCGCAGCTCCCGGCAGGCGGCAAAGCCGTCCATGCCCGGCAGCATGATGTCGACGATCAACAGGTCGAAGGGGATCTGGCCGGGCGCGCAGAGCTCGAGCGCCTGCTCGCCGCTCGCCGCCTCGGACAGCTCGTAGCCCTCGTCTTCGAGCGCGAGACGCATCGAGGTGCGAATCCGCTCATCGTCCTCGACGAGGAGGATGTGGCCCGACATGTCGGTCATTGTGTCTCAGTCCACCCCCCGGTGCCGAACAGATCGGCACATCGAGCCTACGATCTTGCTGTGGCCTGGCAACTCGAGGGGTTCGTGGCCTCGCTGACGGGGTGCGCGCCGGCCACGGTGCGCGCCTATCGCAGCGACCTCGAGGGCTTTTTCGACTGGGCCGGCCGCGCCGGGCTCACCGGCCCCGAGCCCGTCGACCGTCTGATGCTGCGGCGCTACCTCGCCTACCTGTCCACCCGCCGGCTCGCCCGCGGCTCGATCGCTCGCAAGGCGGCAGCGCTGCGCCGCTACTTCTCCTGGTGCCGACGTCGCGGCCTGATCGACGAGGACCCCTCGCGCCGCCTCAGCGTGCCGGGCGGCCCCGAGCGCCTGCCCCGCGTGCTCAGCGCGAGCGAGCTCGACGCGCTCTTGGATCCTCGGGCCGAGCCCTCGCCCGACGATCCCGTGGCGCTCGCTTCGGCGCGGCGTGATGACGCCGTGCTGGAGTTGCTCTATGGCGCCGGGCTGCGGGTCAGCGAATGCTGTGGCCTTGACCTCGGCGACGTCGAGTTGCGCCGCGCCGAGCTCGTGGCCTTCGGCAAGGGAGCAAAGCAGCGCCGATTGCCGATCGGCGAGCCCGCCGTGGCGGCGGTGGCGGCCTGGCTCGAGCACCGGGCGGCGCTCATGCACGACGACAGCCCTTCCGCGGCGCTCTTTTTCAACCGGAGGGGCCGCCGCCTTGGCCCGCGCGACGTCTATCGCATCTTGCAGGCGCGCTCGGCGGTCCCGACGCACCCCCATGCACTGCGTCATAGCTACGCCACGCACCTGCTCGACCACGGTGCTGACCTGCGCGTGGTCCAAGAGCTGCTCGGACACGCGAGTCTGTCGACGACCCAGGTGTACACCCACGTCTCGCGCGAGCGGCTCGCTGCGGTCTACCGCCGGGCGCATCCTCGGGCTTGACCGGCTAGCATTCAACGGGCCTATTCGGGCCCTTGTACTCGTCTGTCTGCGCGTCCCCACGGTCGCCCCGCTCAGGGGTGTAGCGCGCCGACTCACCAAGAACCGTTGGGAAGGAGCCAGCCGTGGCTGTCGTCACCATGAAGCAAATGCTCGAGGCCGGGGTGCACTTCGGTCACCAGACCCGCCGGTGGAACCCGAAGATGAAGCGCTTCCTCTACGGCGAGCGCAACGGGATCTACATCATCGACTTGCACCAGACCCTGACGCTGGTCGAGCGCGCCTACTCCTACATCCGCGACCTCGTCGCCGAGGGTGGGACGGTCATGTTCGTCGGCACCAAAAAGCAGACCCAGGACCCTGTCGCTGAGTTCGCTAGTCAGTGCGGCATGCCCTATGTGAACCAGCGCTGGCTCGGCGGCATGCTGACCAACTTCCAGACGATCGCCGGGCGCGTGCGCAAGCTCTCCGAGCTCGAGAGCGCCCGCAGCTCCGGCGAGTTCGACGCGATGCCGAAGAAAGAAGCGCTGTTGTTGTCCCGCGAGCTCGAGAAGCTCGAGCGCAACCTCGGTGGCATCCGGCGGCTCAACCGGCTGCCCGACGCGATCTTCGTGATCGACACGAAAAAAGAGCACATCGCGGTGACCGAGGCGCGCAAGCTCGGTCTTCCCGTCGTCGCCGTGGTCGACACCAACTGCGACCCCGACGTCATCGACTACGTCATCCCTGGCAACGACGACGCGATCCGCTCGGGTCGCCTGATGTGCCGGGTGATCGCCGATGCGGTCAACGAGGGCCGCTACGTCTACTCAAAGCGCGCCGTCACTCGCCTGCAGGGCGAGGGCTCCGGGCGCGCCCACCCCGTGGCCGCCGGTGCCGCTGCGGATTCTTCGACGCCCGTCGCCGCCGGCGCGACGGTGGAGGGCTGACTCGCATGGCTGAGGTAACCGCCAAGGACGTGGCCGAGCTGCGCCGCCGGAGCGGCGCCGGCATCCTGGATGCTCGCCGGGCCCTGCTCGAGAGCGACGGCGACATGGAAAAGGCCACCCAGTGGCTACGCGAGCAAGGGCTCGCGGGCGTCTCAAAGCGCGGGGAGCGCGAGCGTGCCGAGGGTGCCGTCTCGGTCGTGGTCACCGGCAAGGGTCGCCTCGGCGCGATCGTGGCGCTCGAGTGCGAGACCGACTTCGTTGCCAAGTCGGCCGACTTCGTCCGGCTGGTCGACACGCTTGCCGAGCAGGTGGCAAGTGAGGGTGAGGGAGCGATCGATGCGCTGAAGGGCGAGATCGAGCAGCTCCAGATCACCTTGAAGGAGAACATCGCGGTTGGCCGCCACGTGCGCTTTGAGGCCGGCGAGGGCGCGATCTTGGAGAGCTACCTCCACGTGCAAAACGGCCGCGGCGTGAACGGCGTCCTTGTCGAGCTGACCGGCGGCGGCGCGGAGATCGCCCACGACATCGCGGTGAGCATCGCCTTTTCCCGCCCGGAGTACCTGCGCCGTGAGGACGTCCCGGCGGACGCGATCGCGACCGAGCGCGCCACGATCGAGACGATCGCCCGCAACGAGAACAAGCCCGAGTCCCAGCTCGACAAGATCATCGAGGGTCGGCTCAATGGCTGGTTCCGCGAACGGGTGCTGCTCGAGCAGCCCTTCGCCAAGGACGACAAGAAGTCGGTTGCCCAGGTGCTCGGGGGCGCCGAGATCCGCCGCTTCGCGCAGGTGGTCACAGGGGCGTGAGCGCCGCTGGTCCGGGTAGCACCGGGCCGCAGGGCGCCGAAGTGAGCCCGTCGGGGAGCGCTCCCGTCGCCATCGCGACGGCCCCGTCCCGGCGCTGGCGGCGTGCTGTGCTCAAGATCTCGGGTGAGGCGCTCGCCAGCGAGGCGAACAACGAGACGATCGACGCCATGGTCGTGCACCGCATGGCCAAGGAGATCGCCGAGACGGTCATGGAGCTCGGTACCGAGCTTGCGGTGATGGTCGGCGGCGGCAACATCTGGCGCGGGAGCACCGGCCAGGGCGAGGGCATCGACCGGGCGACGTCGGACACGATGGGCATGCTCGGCACGGTGATCAACGCCCTCGCCCTGCAGGACGCGATCGAGCGCGAGGGCCAGCCGACCCGCGTGCTCTCCGCGATCTCGATGGCCGAGGTCTGCGAGCCCTACATCCGCCGCCGGGCGGTCCGTCACCTCGAGAAGGGGCGGGTGGTCATCTTCGCCGCCGGCATGGGCCAGCCCTACTTCACCACCGATACCCCCGCCGCGCTGCGGGCGGCGGAGATCGAGGCGCAGGTCATCTTGAAAGGGACGCACTCGGGCGTGGACGGCGTCTATGACGCTGACCCCCGTCTCAATGCAGGCGCCCAGCGCTTCGACGAGATCGGCTTCATGGAGGTCGTGGCGCGCGACCTTCGGGTGATGGACCTGACGGCGATCACCTTCTGTCGCGACAATCGGCTGCCGATCCTCGTGTTCGACCTCATGACCCCCGGCAACATCCGGACGGCGCTCAGCGGCGAGGCGATAGGTACGCTGATTCGATGACCGACGGCTCAGTGGTGGAAGCGGCCCTCGAGGACACCCGGGAGAAGATGGCCCGGGCCGTCGATCACGCCCGGGCCGAGTTCGCCGCGGTGCGCACCGGGCGGGCCGCACCCGCCTTGGTCGAGCGCCTTCGCGTCGACTACTTCGGCAGCGAGGTCCCCCTCCAGCAGCTCGCGGGCTTCAATGTCCCCGAGGCGCGCGTCCTCATCATCAATCCCTACGACAAGGGCGCGATGAAAGCGATCGAGAAGGCCATCCAGCTGGCCGACCTCGGTGTCAACCCGTCCAACGACGGCCAGGTGATCCGGCTTGTCTTCCCCCAGCTCACCGCCGAGCGCCGCAAGGACCTCGTGAAGGTCGTGCGCCAGCGTGCCGAGGATGCACGCGTTGCCGTCCGGGGATGCCGGCGCGCGACGCGCCATGACCTCGAGGCGCTCGAAAAGGACGGCGAGCTGTCCTCCGACGACCTCGAATGGGCCGAGAAGGAGCTCGAGAAGCTCACCCACGAGCGCGTCGGTGAGGTCGATCGCCTGCTGGCCCACAAAGAGCAGGAGCTCCTGGAGGGATGAGCGAGCCCCGGGCCAACGAGCGGCCCGGCCGCAACGGAGCCGGAGCGCCCCGGCCCGAGCCCGAGCTGCCAGCGCTCGAGGCGGAGGACACCTCGGGCTCGGGCGAGCAAGGACCGAGCACCGAGCAGCTGCGGATCACCGCGGTCCAGGCCGCCGTCGCCGCCGGGCTCGTTCCCTCGACGGGGCGGCGCCCGAGCGAGGAGGAGGGTGACTCGCCCCCGGCCGCGCTGTCGCTGCCGGACTGGACCGACCCGCCGACGGGGCAGGTCCCCAGGGTCCTGATCGACCCCGAGCATCTCGACGAGCACGGCCAGGAGATCGAGCGTCAGATGCGCGGGCCGACGTGGCGGGAGGCGGCCTCGGACTGGGACGACGATGCCGATCTCGGGATGTCGTTTCTCCTCGCGGAGGACGGTGACGACGAGCAGCCCTCCCATATCGCTGGGCGCGAGGACAGCGCCACGGAGCTCGAGGAGCTCTACGCCGATCTCGACGCCATCTCTCCACCGGTCACGCCGCCCTCGCCAGGTGCCACCCCGCCGGCCTTCGCCCGCGTCGAGGAGCCCGCGATCGCGAGCGCCGAGCCGGCGCCGGTGACCGGCTCACCCATGGCGGCAACGACCCCGTCCGAGCCCTCCTCGACCCCGCCGTCCGCGGCCCGCGGGCGCAACCCGCTCGTGGCCACGGCGACCGGCGCCGGCATCGGAGCGGTCGCGATGGCGTGCTTTTTCGCGGGCGCGACGAGCACCCTGGCGCTCGTCGCGGTGGTACTGGCGCTCGCTGGAGGGGAGGCCTTTGCCACCTTGCGCCGCGCCGGGTACCACCCGCTGACCCTCCTCGGGCTGGCCGCGGTGCCCGTGGCGACGGTCGGCGCGTACCTTTTCGGGGAGCAGGTGCTCCCCGACGTGCTCGCCGCCTCCTTGATCATCGCCATCATCGCCACCTTGGCGCGCGGGCGGCGATCCGCGCCGGTGCGCGACCTCGGGGTCACGTTCTTCGTGATCGCCTGGGTCGGTGTGCCCGGCGTGTTCACCGCCTTGTTGATCTCCCCGGCGCACTTCCCCCACCGCCACGGCGTGGCCTTCTGCTTCGCCGCGATCGCGGTCACCGTCGCCCACGACGTCGGCAGCTACGTGGTCGGGAGTCGTTTCGGCAAGCACCGCCTCGCCGTCCGGGTGAGCCCGAACAAGACCGTCGAGGGCCTGATCGGTGGGACCGTGGCCGCCTTTGTGGTGGCGCTCGCGGGCATCAGCTTCATCCACCCGATCTCAATGCTCGCCGCCGGCCTGCTCGCGCTGATCGTGACGGTGCTCGCCCCCATCGGTGATCTCGCGGAGTCCTTGGTCAAGCGGGACGCCGGCGTGAAGGACATGGGCCGCTTGCTGCCCGCGCACGGCGGGATCTTCGACCGGATCGACGCGCTGCTGTTCGTGCTGCCGGCCGCCTACGGTCTATTCACCGCCCTCGCACTGCGGTGAGGTCGGAGCGCAGCAGCGGCCAAGGAGGCCCCTCGGCGATGAGCGATCAACAGGCGCCGATGCCCGCGAGCGGGCTCGAGGCCAACGTGGCGGTCGCCGAGGCGACGCGCCCGGGGCGCTGGCCCGTCCTGCGCAGCGTGGCGATCGTCGGCTCGACCGGCTCGATCGGCCTGCAGGCGATCGACGTGGTGAGCGCGGAACCCGAGCGCCTGCGCGTCGTCGCGATCGGCGCGAATCGCTCGGTGGCGGTCCTCGCCGAGCAGGCAAGGACCTTACGTCCAGAGGTCGTGGCGATCGCGGACGAGACGCTTGCCGGCGAGCTCGCCGCCGCGGTGCCAAAGGGCACCGAGGTCCTCGCCGGCCCCGCCTCGCTCGCCTTGATCGCCGGGCGCGGCGACGTCGTCGTCAACGCGGTGGTCGGCTTCGCCGGCCTGCCGGTCACCCTCGCCGCGCTCGACCATGGCCGCCGCCTCGCCCTCGCCAACAAAGAGTCCCTCGTCGCCGCCGCGCCGCTCGTCCAGGCGGCGCGAGCCCGGGGCGGCGAGATCGTCCCGGTCGACTCCGAGCACTGCGCGATCCATCAGTGCCTCGGTGAACGCCGCCACATCAGCACCGACTGGCCGGGCAACCCTGCCTCGCCCTCGTCGCGCCACAGCGGGGCGCCGACGTCGCCGGCCGACGTCGCCCGGCTCATCGTGACCGCGAGCGGCGGGCCCTTCCGCGGTCGGCGGGCCGAGGAGCTCCTTGGCGTCGGGGTCGAGGACGCGCTCGCCCATCCGACCTGGAAGATGGGACCGAAGATCACGATCGACTCCTCGACGTTGATGAACAAGGGCCTCGAGGTGCTCGAGGCCCACGAGCTGTTCGGCGTGGACTACGACCACATCGAGGTCGTCGTGCATCCTCAGTCGATCGTCCACTCGATGGTCGAGTTCTGCGATGGCACCACCCTTGCCCAGCTCTCTCACCCCGACATGCGCCTGCCGATCGCCTATGCGCTCACCTATCCTGAGCGCGTGGCGCGGCGCTTTGGCGCAATCGACTGGCGCGAGCTCAGCCGGCTGGACTTTGAGTCGCCCGATCTCGAGACCTTTGCCTGCTTGCGCCTCGCGTATCAGGCCGGACGCGAGGGCGGGAGCGCCCCGACCTTTCTGAACGCCGCCAACGAGGTGGCCGTGGCGGCGTTCCTCGAGCGCCGGATCAGCTGGCTCGAGATCGCGACGGTGGTCGAGACCGTGCTCGAGGCGCACGAGCAGCGCCCGTTGCGCAGCACCGAGGACGTGCTGTCGGCCGACGCCGAGGCGCGTCGACTGGCTGCGCGGGCCGTCGCCGCCCGGGACACGGCATGAGCAGCGCCCCTGTGGGCCCGCCGCCGCCAGCGGCGGCGGCGCGCTCGAATCGTGCGGC
>JAJZKA010000171.1 GCA_021809805.1 Actinomycetes bacterium | reverse complement strand
TAGCATCCCGGCTCGCCTCGCGCTGACACAGACGAAGCGGATGGGAGATCGGGACATCGGAAGGTCGAAGAACCACACCGCTGAACCGGGCACTGCCGCACCACGAGGCGAGCAGAACCGTCGCCGCGCCCGCGCGCTCGTGAGCCGAGCGCGACCAAGTGCACGCACACGACAGCGCTGCGGCACTCGCATGGCGAGCACCGCAGCGGTGTCGAGGTGTCCTGCCGACTCTCAAGCCGCCGGCCGAGCTGCCGATCAGCTATGCGCCGCGGCGGTCGCCTGAGCGGTCGACAGCTGCTGATCGGCATATGCCGAGGACCAACTCCCGCTCGTCGCGATGTGGCTGGCGATGTTGCCGAGAGCCGTCTCCATGCCGGTTTCGACGTAGGACCACACCGGAGCGATCGAAGTCGGGAGCGCCGAGCTTTCGGCCTTGACAAATGGCACCGCCGACTTCGAGTACGACTCGACGGCTTTCACCCCGGCGTTGTTGACCGGGATCCACCCGAGCAGTTTGAACTGGTCGAGCTGGATGGCCCGGCTGAGCGTGATCTTCTCGAACGCAAGGGCGAGCTGCTCCTTCTTGGAGGCATACTTGGGGATCGCCCAATAGTTCCCCGTGGTCTCGGTCTCGATCGGCTGCGCACCTTTCGGCAGGCTCGAGCGACCGTAGGGGATTGTCGGCAGCAAGGCGAAGCCGACGTGGCCCTGTGCAGGCGTGCCGATCGCAGCCGCCTTGTAGCCATAGCCGCCGATGATCACCATCGCCACCTTGTTCGAGTCAAAAGCCGATCCCATATCGGCGCCATTCCAGCCGAGTGCCTGCTTGGGGACGATGTGGAAGTGGGAGTAGAGCGAGAAGTAGAACTTGACGGATTGTCGCATGGTCGCCGTGTCGAGGTGGATCTCCTTCCCGTTCGGACTCACCCAATTCTTCCCGCCCATCTGCAGGTTGAGGAAGTACACGTTTTTCCAGGGATCGTAAGGATCGCTCGGGTCGATGCCGAGGCCGGAAACTCCAGGGACCTTGCGCTGGATCTGCTGCGCGTCATTGACCAGCTGGGTCCAGGTCTTCGGCGGCGAGGAGATACCGGCCTTCTTAAAGTCCGCGGTGTTGTAGACCAGCGTGAACGGGTTCGTCTCGTTCGGCACCCCGATGTACTTCGACGGACTCACGCCAGAGTCGAACAGATCAGCCTTGATGAACGAGCTCGTATTCCCAAGGATCTTCCAGTCTTTCTGGCTCAGTGGAGCGAAATCGCCAGTCGCCCACAACGTGCCGACGAAGGAGGTCCCATAAGAGATCACGTCGGGTCCACTGCCCGACACGGTGGACGTCTCGACCGTGGTGACCTCATTCGCTGGACTTGCGTAGTAGTCCCAGTGCAGGGTTGCCCCGGTCTTCTTGTGGAACAGCGCCGCGATGTCGTTGTAGTACTGCTGCATCTGATTGGAGTCAGCCCCGGTCGGAGCACCGTCGAGAACCGTGAGGGACTGGCCGGCGAACGATTTTGTGGGAGCCGTTGACTTGCTCGCCGCCGTGGAGCCACCTCCGCACGCCGCCGCGAGCACGGCGATACCGCCGAGCGACAGCGTGATGGGAACGGCTCGCTTCAATTTCCTCACCATGGAAACTCCTCTCTGCGGCACCTGGGTGCTCACCGCCTCGTCGCTTCCCCGCCCGGACTGCATCGAGCGACCCCGTCACCTGCACGGGAAGGGCAGCCAAGCGCAGCGCCGCTTCTTGATCGATCACGCTTCACCTAACTGATTCCCAGCCGTAACCGATTTGAAATATGGACGCTAGCGTACGTGTCTACCTTTCCGTCACGGCGGGAATGATCACTTTGTGAGCAAATGCGCGTTTTCCGCGTGAGCCAGTGCCGCGGGTGTCGGGGCCGTACCCATGCGCATGGCGCTGGGGAACGACGATGGGGACCCCCTTCGTGACGGTGTCGTTACAAATGAGGCTCCCTGACAGATTCATTAACAAACTCACAGCTCCCGTCCAGGTTCGGCTCAGACCATGACGCACAGCGGGCGAGTGAGAGAGAGAAGCCATGCACCCACGAACCGGCGAGACCGATCCGACCCAAGCCTCTGTTCATCCGGGCTTTTCCCGGCGGGCGTTCCTCGCCCGCGGCGGGAAGGGAGCCGTCGGCCTCGCGGCACTGAGCGCGGGAAGCAGCATCGGACTCGGCCTCGCCGAGCCGGGAACTGCTTCGGCAACCACCAATCGTCGGTCGGTGGCGGCACCCCCGCGCGGCCACTACCGAACCGAGCCGGACATCATTCCTCCGTCCCTCCAGCTCACCGACTACGGGGTCGACCCCGCCAGGGGGCTCGTGATGACGACCCCGAGTCCGTTGCCGGTCGGGCGCACCCTCACGACCACCGAGGCGGTCGAGAAGGGGCTTGGCATGACCGGGGCGATGATCACGAACCCGAACGGCTCGCTCGTCTGGTTCCAAGAATCGCCACCCCTCACGACGAACCTGCAGGTGCAGAACTACCGCGGCAACCCCGTGTTGATCTATTGGACGGGAAGGATCCTGACCGGCATCGGCTACGGCAACGGCTACATCCTCAACCAGGCCTACGAGCCCGTTGCCACGGTCAAGGCCGGAAATGGGCTGCAGGCTGACCTCCACGAGTTCAACATCACCCCCCAGAACACGGCCCTCATCAGCGCCTACCGCACAAGGGCTGCCGATCTCACCGCCATCGGCGGGCCCGCGAGCGGTGTGGCCTACGAAGGCGTCGTCCAAGAGATCGACATCGCGACCGGCAAGGTGCTCTTCGAGTGGAACAGCCTCGACCACGTCCCGGTCGCTGAGTCCCAGATCAAGATGCAGGGCACGGGCCCTCAGGACTACTTCCACCTCAACTCGGTGGCGCTCTGGGACGCCAACCACCTGTTGATCTCGGCGCGCAACACCTGGGCGGCCTACCTCGTTGACCGGCGCACCGGCGCCGTTGTCTGGCGGCTCGGCGGCAAGAAGTCCGACTTCAGCATCGGGCCCGGCGCCAACTTCGAGTGGCAGCACCACATCCGCCGGATCGGGGCAAGCCAGATCACGATCTTCGACGACGCCGCCTATCCGGTTGAGGAGAAGCAGTCCCGGGCGCTCGTGCTGAACGTCGACACGACCCACAAGCGGGCAACGCTTGCCCGGGCCTACACCCACCCTGCTGGGCTCCTCACCTACTACGAGGGCAGCGTCCAGGTGCTCCCCAACGGCAACGTCTTCGTCGGTTGGGGAACTGAGCCGTACTCGAGCGAGTTCCTCCCGAACGGCGAGCTCCTCTACGATCTCCGCTTTCCCACGAACGACCAGTCCTACCGGGCATTCCGCTTTGACTGGACGGCGACGCCGAGCACGTCGCCCAAGCTCGTCGGGGGGCCGGACCAGATCGGCGGCTACGCGCTGCATGCCAGCTGGAACGGTGCAACACAGGTGGCGCACTGGCAAGTGCTCTCGGGAAAGAGCGCGAGCTCGCTCGATCCGATCGCCCTCGTGCCGAAGTCAGGCTTCGAGACCGCCATCACCGCGCACCCGACCGGTAGCTACGTCGCAGTCGCCGCGCTCGACGTCCACGGGAAGCGCCTCGGGGTTTCTCCATCCATCAAAGCCTGACCAAACCGCAAAGAGACGGGATCGGCGGTCTCGCACCGAACCCCCCGAGTCGTCACCCCTTCTCCTGGGCCTGCTGGTCACCGCCGACCCCTCGGCGGTGACCAGCTGCGCATCGTGGACGCTCCCGGCCACGCCTGGCGATGCGGCGGCGATGGCGAGGTGGCCCGCCCTGGCTTGGCCAAGGACGTGCTCAGGGGGGTAGTGCTCAGCGCTCGCTGAGCAGCTTCTTCAGCACCATCGCGCCGGAGTGCTCGAGGTCCTTGGTCGCAGTGACCAGGACGAGTGCCTGCTCGCCCGCCCGTGCCAGGAGAGCGCCGAGCGCCTCGCTCGACCCTTGGGCGGAGAGCTCCTGCTCGTAGCGGTTGGCGAACTCCGCGAAGCGCTCGGGGCGGTGCCCGTACCACTTGCGCAACTCCGTGCTCGGGGCCAATTCCTTCGCCCACTCATCAAAGGGCGCCCCGTTCTTGGCGATACCGCGTGGCCAGAGGCGGTCAACGAGCACCCGCCGCGCGCCGCCCGGGGAAGTGTCATAGACCCTGGCGGCCAAGACCGTGCGATCACCCCGAGCGGGCGGCTCGTCGGGCTCACCTGCGAGGCCGTGCACCCGCCGGAGCGGTGCAAGCCCGGCCCACGCGCTCGGCACGCCCAGTGCGAGGCGCTCGAGCTCTTCGAGGTGCAGCGCCGAGAGCGCTTCGAGACGGCTCGCGCCTTCCTCGGTGAGCTGGAGGCGCACCACCCGATGATCCGATTCACTGCGCAGGCGACGGACCAACCCGGCCCCTTCCGCCCGATCGACGAGACCGACCGCGCTGTGGTGACGCAGGAGGAGATAGTCCGCGACTTCGCCGACGGTTGGACCGCCGGGATCGACGTGCCCGCGGATCGCGAGGAGGAGCTGGTGCTGTGCCGGCGTGAGTCCGGCGGCCTCCGCTTGCTGCGCGCTCCACCGCTCGAAGTGCCGCAATCCTGTGCGGAGGGCGAGCAGGCGTGCGTACGCCGAGTCGGGCAGGGTCACTTCGCTCACGATAACGCGGAGCCAATATGCTCCTATTACGATACCATCGTGATCCGATGGAACTGAAACGCTCTTCATCCCCGGCGCGGGCGCCCGATCGCTACGCGCTCTTCAGGTGAACGATCCGGGCTCCGTGCAACCAACGAACACGGACGCGCCGATCGGACCGGCCGCGGCGCCTGGCGAAGTGGAGCAGGACACCTCGTCAGCCAACCAGGGCGTCGCCATCGCAACCCCGAGCCGCGGTGTCTCGCGGCCGGGCCCCCGAGAGGTGAGCGAGGTGTCGTCCCTCGGGGCGAAGCGCGGAGACCGAGACACGGCCGAGCGCGCGCTCGGTGACTTCACCACCGCGCCCGCGATCGTGCGCCTCGTGCCGCTCGCCATCGCGGTCGGCATCCTCGGGACGGGAGTCTCGCTCGCGCTGTTGGACATGATCGGCTTGTTCACCAACCTCTTGTACTACCAACGCCTCGGAATCCATCTCGTCTCCCCCAATGCGACGACCCTCGGGGCCATCGCCATCGTGATTCCTATCGGCGGCGGGCTCATCGTCGGACTCATGGCGCGCTTTGGCTCCGAGCAGATCCGCGGGCACGGGATTCCCGAGGCGATGGAACACATCCTCATCAATGGGAGCAAGGTCCAGCCGCGCCTCGCCATCTTGAAGCCCATCGCCAGCGCGGTGAGCATCGGCACCGGCGGCCCGTTCGGCGCCGAGGGACCGATCATCTTGACCGGCGCTGCCGTCGGCTCGATCGTGGGGCAGCTGTTCCGCCTGACGGCCGCACAGCGTCGCGCCCTCCTCGTCGCCGGCGCCGCCGCCGGCATGAGCGCCGTCTTTGGAACCCCGGTCGCCGCCACACTCTTTGGCGTCGAGCTGCTCGTCTTCGAGTTCAAGCCGCGCTCGATGGTGCTCATCGGCCTCGCATCAGCCACGGCCGATGGTCTGCGCATGGTGCTGGCAAGCGCCGGCCTCGTCGCTCCCCAGCCCCTGTTCCCTGTTCCCCATCATCCGCCGCTCGGGGGCGTGGTCCTGCTCGGCGCGGCAGTCATCGGCCTTGCGACGGGCGTCGGGGCCTGGGTAATGACCCAGGCCGTGTACCGCTGCGAGGACCTGTTCAAGAAGCTGACCCCCCACGTGCATTGGATGTGGTGGCCACTCATCGGCGGACTCGTCATCGGGCTCGGTGGCCTGGTCGACCCTCGCGCCCTCGGCGTCGGCTACAACACAATCCACGCCGAGCTGCTCGGCCGCTTCGGCGTGCAAGCTTTGATCGCGCTCTTTGCGGTCAAGATCGTGATCTGGGCCGCAGGACTCGGTGGCGGGACGAGCGGCGGCATCCTGGCGCCGATCCTCATGATGGGCGCGGCGATCGGCGGGCTCCTTGGCCACGTGCTGCCAGGTGCATCAGTCGGCGTGTTTGGACTCCTCGGGATGGCGGGCTCGCTCGGGGGGGTGACGCGCTCGCCCTTCACGGCGATCATCTTCGCCTTCGAGCTGACCCACGATCAGAACAGCTTGCTCGCGCTGCTCGTCACCGCCACGGTCGCGCATCTGGTGAGCGTCCTTGTCCTGAAGCGCTCGATCCTCACCGAGAAGGTCGCGCGTCGGGGCTTTCACGTGATGCGGGAATACGCCGTCGATCCCCTCGAGGCGACGTTCGTGAGGGAGGTCATGGACACCGACGTCTACACGGTGGACGCGGACCGCGCCCTCGCCGAGGTCTACCGCCGCCTGCCCGAGGGCTCGCCCGAGCGGCGTCAGCGCCTCTACCCGGTGCTGGACGCCGCCGGCTGTATGGTCGGCGTCCTTCCCTGGTCGATTGTCCTCATGGAGCGCGGGAGCGGCGCCGTGGTGGGTGACGTGATGATCACCCCGCGCGCCATCGCGCATCCTGACGAGATCCTTCGCGACGTGGCGGACACGATGGCCGCCCTCGAGCTCGGCGTGCTCCCCGTCGTCGACCGGGACGGCCACCTCGACGGCCTCATCACCGAGTTCGACCTCCTCGCTGCGCGCCAGCGGCTCCTTGAACAAGAGCGCCATGCCGAGCGCGTCCTCACCTTGCGGCGCCTGCGCAGCACATAGGACGCGCAACTCCTCGAGGCCGACGATGAGCAATACCCCACGCCGTGACGGACCGGCCGCCGCGTCTCGACGCGCGCCCGGTGCATCTCATACGCCCCGTTGAGGTCGACAGGCAGACCGGCCCGCGCTGCTCCTTACGCCACTCGCTCACGCGGTGAATTGACGGGCCCAGCGGTGCTGACCGAGCCGACCGGGCGCGATCGCGCTCGGCTGGCGGCGGCCGGGTCGCGCTCGGTGCCGCAGTCGCACCGTCAAGGCGGCCTTGGCGAACATGGTGACCCCCGGATCGAGGTGGCGCGCGAGAACCACTGTCCTCGGCCCGGCTCCCCTCCCTCGTCGCCCGCCGGCAGGACGCGGCGAGGGAGTCGTCCTCGCTTGGCTGTCTCCTCAGCGACGACCGAGTGTCACTCAGTGTGATACATGGACCGACGATGCGGGCGCGCGGGG
>JAJZKA010000170.1 GCA_021809805.1 Actinomycetes bacterium | reverse complement strand
GACGCCGTGCACTCGAGCAGCCAGGCCAGCTGGGTGTGCTCTGGAACGTGGCCCTGCACGAACAAGACGCAACGGTCTGGGTCGATGCCGGCCGCGAGGAAGAGCGCCGCGGTGTCGATCGTCGCCTGGCGCAGGACCTCGGGGGAGATCTCCAAGGTGAGCGCGTGCAGGTCGGCGATGCAGTAATAGGCGTCGTAGACCTCCTGGCGCTGCACAAAGCGCTGCAGCGCCCCGAGGTAGTTGCCGAGGTGCAAGGTGCCCGAGGGCTGGATCGCAGAGAAGACGCGCGCCACGGCGAACAGGCTAGTCAGCAGGGCTCAAGGAATCCCCTACCCCTGCCCTTATCTCCTTGGGGCCGCCCCGCCGGCGGCCACGAGTGGAGTCATCTGGACCCTGCGTCCCCCGGGGTCCTGGCCCGCAGCTTGCGGCGCGGGCCCCGGCAGGGCAGCCGATGGCGGAAAAGGAAGCGATACCCGAGCGGAGAAGTCGAGGTCTCGAGCGGCGGCCGTGATCTGCACGCGACCACGAGGCGGGAACGACCGCCGAGGCAGCGCCCGAATGTTTCTGTCGTAGTACTCGCACTGCCTCGGAGCACTCGGGCCTGGCTTGGTCGGTCGATGCTGCCTCGCCGCGCTCAGGTGGTCACCGGTCTTTTTTGACCAGGAGCGTCCACCAACCGCCCGCCGCATTCCGTTAGCCTCCCCGTCATGGCCTACGAGGTCCACCTTGAGGTCTTCGACGGGCCCTTCGCCCTGCTCTTGCAGCTGATCACGGCGCAGCGGGTCGACGTGTACGAGATCCGCCTTGCGGACATCGTCGATGGCTTCCTTGCCGAGTGCGCGCGCCTCGAGGCGCTCGACCTCGAACTCGCGACCGAGTTCCTGCTGATCGCCGCGACCCTGATCGAGCTCAAGATCCGCCGGCTGCTGCCCGGCAGCGACGAGATCGACCTCGACGAGGAGCTGGCGCTGTTTGAAGCGCGCGACTACCTGCTCGCCCGGCTGGTCGAGTGCAAGACCTTCTCCTCGGCCGCCCGCGCCCTGTCCGAACTCGAGACCGAGGCCTCGAAATCCCTCGCCCGGCGCGCGGGTCCCGACGAACGTTTCGAGGGCCTCGCCCCCGACCTGCTGGCCGGCGTCAGCCCTGATCAGCTGCGCGTCGCCGCCGTGCGGGCCCTCGCCGACAAGCCGCCGCCGCCGCCGGTGTCGGTCGCCCATCTGCACCAGGACGAGGTGAGCGTCGCGGCCACCTTCGAAGAGCTGCGCGAGCGCCTGCGGGACCAACCGCCGACGACGTTCCGCGCACTCACGGCCACGGCTGCGTCGCGCGCGCACGTGGTGGCGTGCTTTCTCGCCCTGCTCGAGCTCTACAAGCGCGAGATTGTCGATCTCGACCAAGCGGGGACCTTCGCCGAGCTGCGGGTCACCTGGACCGGCCACGAGGTCCCCGACGAGCTGTTGTCCATGGCCCTCGCCAGCGAGTTCGACGCCGGCCCCGCAGTGCCGAGGGCCGATGACGCGCCGAAGGACGAGGCCGCCGAGCCCGCGCTCTTGGGAGGCGACGTGGCACGCGAGCTCGATGAGCAGGGGGCGTTCGGCGATGGCGACGAGGAGGACGAGGTCTTCGACGCGCGCCTCGCCGCCGCAAGCGCCCGGCTCGACGCGGTGATCGAACAGGGTCTGCGGCTCGAGGCGGAGCTCGGGGCCGCCGGGGTGCTGCCTCGTGCCGATGCCGGGGACGACGACGCCCAGGAATCCGAGGAGGAGCGTGCCGAGCGCGAGTGCTCGGGCGAGGCCCGCAGGGCGCGAGCCGACGCGGAGGGACTCCCCGCGGACGGTGCTGTCGCGAACGGCGCCGTAACCCAGGGTGCGCCGGGAGCCCTCGATGATGCCGGCAACCGGGGCGCGCCGTGGCTCGGCGCCCCAGCGGGCAATGGGATGCAACAGTGAACGAACCGTTCGATCAAGACCGCGACGGAGTCGCGGAGACGCCCCGCGGCGCTGGCGACGAGCGCCTTGGCGCGTCTGACGGCGTCGGGGGCCGCGCCGAGCTGGCGGCAATCGAGGCGGTGCTGGTGGTTGCCACCGAGCCGGTCCCCGCTGGCCTGCTCGCCGAGCTTCTCGAGCGGCCCGTCGAGCACGTGGAGGAGCTCCTCGCCGGCCTCGCCGCCGCCTATGTGGCCGAGGGGCGTGGCTTTGAGCTCGTGGCGATCGCGGGGGGATGGCGGCTGCAGACCTGCGCGCCGTACCGCGCCTACGTGGAGCGCTTCATCTTGGACGACGCGCCGCACCGGCTCTCCCCGGCGGCGCTCGAGACGCTGGCGATCGTCGCGTACAAACAGCCGATCTCGCGTGCCCAGGTGGCGGCGATCCGAGGGGTGAACGCGGACGGCGTGATGCGGCTGCTGTCCCAGCGCGGCTACATCGCTCAGGTCGGCCGGGATGAGGGTCCCGGCCAGGCGGTGCTGTTCGGCACGACCTCGCTGTTCTTGGAGCGCCTCGGCCTGGCAGGGATCGACCAGCTGCCGCCGTTGCAGGACTTCGTCCCCGATGCCGGAACCGTCGAGCTCCTCGAGCAGGTGCTGCGCACCGGACCTGTGGCGGCGGCCGCTGATGAGTCCGACGACGAGGCCGCGCCCGGCGGTGCTGATGAGGCGTCCCCCGAACCGTGAACGAATCACCTGCGTCGCAGCCCGATGGCGAGCGGCTCCAAAAGGTCCTCGCCCGCGCCGGCTTCGGCTCGCGCCGGGCGTGCGAGGAGCTTGTTTCCGCCGGCCGAGTCCTCGTGAACGGCCGCCGGGCCGAACTCGGCCGACGGGTGCTGCCGGGCCGTGACGAGGTCTGTGTCGACGGGGTGCCTGTCGGCATCCTCCCCGACCTCGTGTACTACCTGCTCAACAAGCCGACGAGCGTGATGACGACGGCGAACGACCCGGAGGGGCGCCCGACCGTGCTGGAGCTCGTCCCCGCCGAACCGCGCGTCTTTGCGGTGGGGCGCCTCGACTATGGCACCGAGGGCCTGCTCGTGCTCACGAACGACGGCGCCTTCGCGCAGCTGCTCGCGCATCCGAGCCACGGCGTCGACAAGGAGTACCTCGCCGAGGTCGAGGGGGACCCGGCGCCCGCCGCGATCCGTCAGCTGCGCGAGGGCGTGGTGCTCGACGACGGCGAGCGCACGGCGCCTGCCCGCGTCGCCCGGGTCGCGCCCGGCGTGCTCCGGATCGTCATCCACGAGGGCCGCTACCGCCAGGTGCGCCGCATGGGCGAGGCCGTCGGTCACCCCGTGCGTCGTCTTGTGCGCACGCGAATCGGCCCGATCAGCGACGCCAAGCTCAAGCCGGGGCAGTGGCGGCCGCTCAGCATCGCCGAGGTCCGTCAGCTGTCAGAGTCGGCGGTATCGCCCCGCAAGCTGGTCGCTTCCTCGCCCCGGCGCGCCAATCGGTAAAGTGCGCAGCCAATGACGGCCGTGCTGAGGGCAATCCGCGGCGCGACCACGCTCGATGAGGACACCAAAGATCAGGTGTATGAGCGCACGCAAGCGCTCGTACGTGAGATCCTCGCCCGCAACGAGCTCGCCATCGATGATCTGGTGAGCATCGTGTTTACGGTGACCGGCGACGTGCACGCCGCGTTCCCGGCGACGGCGGCGCGCGCGCTCGGCCTCGACGACGTGGCGCTGCTTGGAGCCCAAGAGATCGCAGTCCCTGGCGCCTTGGAGCGCTGCATTCGCGTGCTCGTGCACTGCTACAGCGAGCGCGACCGCAGCGAGCTGCGCCACGTCTACCTCGAGGGCGCCACGGTCTTGCGCCGCGACCTCGTCCCCTAGGCGGCCGGTCTCGTGATGAACCAGGCTGCGCCCCGACGCTGCGAGGTCGTCGGCCTCGGCCTGATCGGCACCTCGGTTGCCTGGGCGCTGCGCGAGGCGGGCTGGGTCGTCTCGGGGCGCGACCGGCGGGCCGAGCGCGCCGAGCGGGCGCTTGGCCTTGGCGCCATCGACCGCGTCGGCGAGGACGAGGCGGCGGTGCTCGCCGTGATCGCGACGCCGGTCGCCGAGATCCCCAAGGTCGCCGGCGAGCTCCTTGCCCGCGAGGGCGCCAGCTCGCTCGTCGTCACCGACGTCGGCGGCGTGAAGGGCAAGGTCCTCGCCGCCATCGACCACCCGCGCTTTGTCGGTGGCCACCCGATGGCTGGCTCGGAGCAAGAGGGTCCCGATGGCGCCGACCCGGCGCTGTTTGTGGGGGCCACCTGGGTGTTGTGCCCGACGTCGACCACCGACGAGGCTGCCTACGCGGCGGTGCGCGCCGCGGTGCGCGAGGTCGGCGCCGAGGTGGTGGCGCTCGCTCCCGAGCACCACGACGCGCTCGTCGCCGTCGTCTCCCACGTGCCGCACCTCGTCGCCGCCACGCTGATGACGCTCGCCGCGGACGCCTCGGAGGAGCAGGGCTCCCTGCTCCGTCTGGCGGCGGGCGGCTTTCGGGACATGACAAGGATCGCGGCGGGCGACCCGGCAATCTGGCCGGACATCTTCCGTGACAACGCCCCGGCGGTGCTCGCGGCCCTGGACGGGCTGCAGACGCGCCTCGCTGAGGCCCGCCGGATCGTCACCGAGGGGGACCGGGAGGCGCTCGTCGCGCTGTTGGAACGCGCCAAGGCGGCGCGGCGCAACCTGCCGGCGCGCACGCCGCGCCCCGAGTCGGTCGTCGAGTGCCGGATCCCCGTGCCCGACCGTCCTGGTGTGCTGGCGGAGGTGACGACGCTGCTCGGCGAACTCGGCGTCAACGTCTATGACCTCGAGATCGCGCACTCGGCCGAGGGAGAGCGCGGCGTCCTCGTCTTGAGCTTGGACGCCAAAGCAGCCGATCTCGCCCGCGGGGGACTCATGGCGCGCGGCTACCGGCCCTCGATCTGGAGGCCATGATGGCGCTCGTTGCGATCGACGGCCCGGGGGGCTCGGGCAAGTCCACCGTCGCCGCCGCGCTCGCCAAGCGCCTCGGTTGGGAGCGCCTTGACACGGGGGCGATGTATCGAGCGGTGGCGCTGTTGGCGCTCCGGCACCAGGTGGGCGTCTTTGATGGCCCGGCACTGGCCGGGCTCGCCCGGGCAATGGAGCTCGACGTCGGCGAGCGGATCGTGCTCGATGGCGAGGACGTCACGACCGAGATTCGCTCTGAGGCGGTGGACGCGGTGGTCTCGCCCATCTCGGCACACCCGGCAGTGCGGGCCGAGCTCGTGGCTCGTCAGCGCGCCTGGGCGGCCGAGCATCAGACCGCGGTCGTCGAGGGTCGCGACATCGGCAGCGTCGTGCTGCCCGACGCGGTGTTGAAGGTCTACCTCGACGCCCACCCTGAGGTGCGCGCCGCCCGGCGCGCCGGCCAGCGGGAGACGGCTCTGGACGCGGCGCTGAGCGCGGCGCTCGCCCGGCGCGACGCCGCGGACTCCACGAGGGAGCACGCGCCGTTGCATGTCGCCGCCGACGCGCTCCTCATCGACTCGAGCGAGCTCGGGGTGGAAGAGGTGGTGGAGCGCCTGCTGGCGGCGCTCGAAGAGCGGGGGGTGCGTCCGTGACGATCGATGCCGCATCGAACCGGACGCCCGCCGCGGGCCGCCCGCGGGCGGCGACGCCGGGCGAGCTCGCGTTCTACGGGGCGTGCCGCGCCATCGCCGTCGGGGCGAGCTGGCTGTACTACCCCGGGCCGGTCGTCGGGGCCGAGCACATCCCAA
This sequence comes from Actinomycetes bacterium, assembly GCA_021809805.1. Classification (GTDB taxonomy): domain Bacteria; phylum Actinomycetota; class Acidimicrobiia; order Acidimicrobiales; family Bog-793; genus JAKABX01. The sequence goes on along the minus strand of JAJZKA010000170.1, from coordinate 1,475 downwards.
AGACGGGCAGCTTCATCCTCGCTCCGACGCACCGCTCGTACATCGACTGGCTGATCGCGGCGCGCGTCACGCGCCGGCGGCTGCGCTATCTCGTGAAGGCCGAGGTATGGAAGTCCAAGGCGGCGGGGCGCCTCGTCGAGGCGCTCGGCGGCTTCCCGGTCCAGCGCGGTGCTGCCGATCGCCACGCCTTCACCCTGGCGCTGTCGGTGCTCGCGACCGGCGAGCCGCTCGTGGTCTTTCCCGAGGGGACCCGCCAGCGCGGGCCGGAGATCACCACGTTGCAGGACGGCGCCGCTTACCTCGCATTGCGTGCGTGGGTGCCGATCGTCCCGGTCGCCCTCGGGGGGACCGAGGCGGCCATGCCCCGCGGGGCGAGCATGCCGCGCCCGGGCCGCGTGCGCATCGTGGTTGGCGAGCCGATCTCGCCCGGGGACTTCCCGTGGGGGTTGGCCGAAGGCTCCGCTCGCGTGCCGCGCGCCGCCACCCGGGCGCTCTCTGAGGTGTTGCGTGCGCGTCTGCAGGCACTGCTCGACCAGTCCGAGGGGCGGGGACCGGCGCGAGGCGCCACAGAGCAGGCCGACGGGGACCGCTCCTAGCAGGTGGGCTCCGAGGCGGTAAGTTCAGGCCCGTCCCGCCGGCCCCGGTGCCGGCTGGTGGCGTCTCGATCTGGAAGGGGAGCGGTTGTGCGTGTGCTCGTGACGGGAGGTTCCGGCTTTCTCGGCGGCCACCTCGTACGCCGACTGGTCGAGCGTGGCGATGAGGTGCGCATCGTCGATCTGGTGGCCTACGCGCCCGGCGATGTCGACTGCCTCGTCGGCGACCTGCGCGAGCGCGACGTCGTCGAGCGTGCGCTCGAAGCGGGCTTCGACGCCGTTGTCCATCTCGCCGCGCTGACCTCGGTGCTGCAGTCGGTGCGCGACCCCGAGGCGATCTTCAACACCAACGTCCTTGCCACCCACTACCTGCTGGAGCGGGCACGCGAGGTCGGCTGCCGCCGCTTCGTGCTTGCCTCCTCGAGCGCCGTGATCGGCGACGTCGGGCGCCAGACGATCCGCGAGGACCTGCCGATGCACCCGCTCACGCCCTATGGCGCCACCAAAGCGGCAGGGGAGATGCTGCTCTCGGCGTACGGCGCGAGCTACGGCTTCGCGGCGGTCGCACTGCGCTTCACCAACCTGTACGGCACGAGGATGCAGCTGAAAGACAGCGTGATCGCCCGGTTGATGAAGGCGGCAGTCGCCAAGACCGGCATCGAGATCTACGGCGACGGCGAGCAGATGCGTGACTACCTCTACATCTCCGACGCCTGCGCAGCGATCGAGCTCGCGCTGCGCCTTGAGGAGCCCACCACGCTCGCGATCGGCTCGCAGGAGTCCATCTCGATGAACGATCTGTTCGCGCTCGTCTGTGAGGTCACCGGGGTGGAGCTGACCGGCGAGCACATCGCGCCCAAGCCCGGCGAGATGCCCGCCGTG
>JAJZKA010000169.1 GCA_021809805.1 Actinomycetes bacterium | reverse complement strand
CCCTCGTCGAGCGCGAAGTCGTTGGTGGCGCGGCGAACCTGTGGGACTGCATCCCCTCCAAGGCGATGATCGCCACCGCCGGTGCCATGGCACTGACACGGCGGAGCCACGCGCTGGCCCTGAGCCTGGTGTGCGGCGAGCCGGATCTCGCGGCCTTGGGCAAGCGCATCGAGGAGATCAGCACACGCCTCGCTGCCTCCAATTGCCGGCAGCTCGAGAGCCAGGGCGTCCGCATCCTGCGGGGCAGCGGACATCTCGTCGGCCCGCACCGGGTCGAGGTGATCCCCCTCGATGGCGCAGGGCCCGAGCTCATCGACGCCGACGCGGTGCTCATCAGCACCGGCTCGTCACCGCGGGTCCCCGCTTGGGCGGAGGTCGACGGTGAGCGCGTGATGACGACGCGCCACGCGTATCCACCGCCGACGATCCCCGAGCATCTGATCGTGATCGGCTCCGGCGTAACCGGCGTCGAGTTCGTCCATCTCTTCCGGTCTCTTGGAGCTCGCGTCACGCTCGTCGTCTCGCGCCAGCAGGTCCTGCCTCTGAAGGACGCGGAGGTCGCCGCGGCGCTCGAGGCGGACTTTCTCGACACGGGGGTCACCCTCATCAAAGGGGCGCGGGCGATCAGCGCAGACCGTGTGGGCGACGAGGTGGTCGTTGTCTGCGAGGATGACCGCAAGCTGCACGGCAGCCACGTGCTGCTCGCCATCGGCTCGGTGCCGTCCTCGGCGGGCCTCGGCCTCGAGCAGGCGGGCGTCGAAGTGAACGCGGCGGGCTACGTGCCGGTCAACCAGCATTGCCAGTCCAACGTGCCTCACATCTACGCCGCCGGCGACCTGTCGGGCCGTCTTCAGCTGGCCTCGGTGGCCGCCGCACAGGGCCGCAAGGTCGCCGAGCACGTCATGGGCCTGCACACCCGTGAGCACCGGCACCTCGACTACGACAAGGCAGCGTCGGCGATCTTCACCGAGCCTGAGATCGCGGACGTCGGGCTCGCCGAGGCCGAGGCGTTCGCGCTCGGCCGCAAGATTCGCGTCACCAAGGTGCCTTTCGCACTGTCCGCCAAGGCGATGATCGACGGTGACTCGCGGGGCTTTGTGAAGCTCATTTCGGACCCAGCGACGGGGATCGTGCTTGGCGGGACCATCGTGGGCGCCCACGCCGCCGAGCTGATCAGCGTGATCGGCCTCGCTGTGAGCGCCAGGTTGCGGGTCGACGACATCGCCGAGACGGTCTTCGTGCATCCCGCGCTCGCCGAGGTGCTCGCGGCCGCCGCCGAGTAGGCCTCGCCGGTGCCGTACCGCTACTCCGCGGTGGAGGCGCGGGTGGATGCGACGGCGGCCGCGCCCGGACAACAGCACCACCCGGCACGCGTGCTCGCCATGCTGGCCGGCGTGCTCGCGCTCGGTGGCACGGCGACCGGGATTGTCGCCGCGCTGGGCGGCCCGTCAGGGGTGGCGAGCGGGCCGGTGGCCGACGCGGTCAAGCACGTGTTCGTTGCAGCCAACGTGCTCGAGCAGAACCTCGGCGCGGTTGCGCCCGCCGGCCGCTCGGCCGCATCCGCGGGACGCTTCGTCCTGGTCTCCCACTCGCGATCGCGCTACCCGCTGGTGCCGGTGGTGCTGACGCCAGCGGCTGCCAGGCCGCTACTGGCCGGCCAGCGCTGGGCGATCGGCGCCGTCTTCAGCGGGCCCCTGGCGGCCACCGAACAGCACGCGCTGAGCAGCCTGGTTGCTGGCGAGCTCGGGCCAGCTGGCGTCCCGGTCGGTTCGGGCGGAGCGAGCGTGCGCAAGTGGCTCTCGGTCAGCGTCGCCGGGCGCGAGGCGCGCGCCGAGGCGCTCGTTGATCGCTGGGAGGTGCACTTCGCAGTGCGCACCCACTCGGGACGGCGTCGCCTGGTCGCCACCTGGGCGCACGAGGAGATCGACGCGCTCGCAAAGTTGGTGCGGACTGGCGCTGGCTGGCGGGTCGTGGCGATCTCTGAAGCGCCATGGCAAGAGCCGACATAGCGCGACCGATCAGCGCGCGGTTCCTGCGGAGCGTCCCATCCCTCGAGCGCTTCGCTTGGCGAAGTGGCTGGCGCCTGCCTGCTGCAGGCGCCGGGCGAGCGCGACATCGAGATCACGGGGGCCGTCGCCGTTGCCGGGGACCTCCAAGATGGCCGCGCACGTCTCCAAGGAGGGGTGTCCGAGCAGCAGCGACAGGGCCATCTCGCCGATCTCGCCCTCGCCGAGGTTCGCATGGCGATCCCGGTTCGCCCCGAGCGGGACCGCCGAGTCATTGACGTGCAAGCAGGCGAGGCGCTCCAGCCCGACGTGGTGCTCGATGTCGGCCACCACCTGGTCGGCCTTCTCGGGGGTGTCGTAGGCGACGCCTGACGCGAACAGGTGCTGGGTGTCGAGGCAGACCCCGAGGCGGGCATCACCAGCGGCGGCGTCGATCAGCTCCGCCAGCTCGGTGAAGCTCCGCCCCACCGTTCCGCCAGCGCCCGCCGCGTTCTCGAGCAGGATCGGGCAGCCCGGCCGCCCGAGTACCTCCTCCGTCTCTTCAAGGACCGCGAGAAGGGACTTCGCGACCTGGTCACGGCAGCCGGCGAAGCCCCCGCCGAGGTGGCTGCCGACGTGGAGCACGAGGCCATCCGCGCCAATCGCCGCTGCCGTGGTGAGGTTGTCGACGAGACAGGTGCGGGAGCGCTCCAGCAGCGCGGCGTCGGGAGTCGCGAGGTTCACCAGGTAGGTGGCGTGGCAGAACACTCGTCGCAGCCGGTTCCCAACGGCGATCTCAGCGCGTACGCGAGCGAGCGTTTCGGCGTCGTGGCGCGCGGCTCGCCACATACGAGGGCTCTGGGTAAAGACCTGGATGACGTCGGCGCGGATCTCGCGACCGCGCGCGAGCGCGGCTGGCAGGCCGCCGCTCGACCGCACATGCGCACCGATGTCCATGGGCGGCCAAGCTACGCGGCGTCGTCACATTGGTGGGCACCGGCACGCCACACCGGCGGCGCGTCGTAACCTTTGGTGGTGGCCAAGAAGTTTTTCGTCCGCACGTTCGGCTGCCAGATGAACGAGCACGACTCCCAGCGCATCGCCGCCGAGCTCGGCGCCGATGGCATGGAGCGCACCGAGGTGCTCGAAGATGCCGACGTCGTGGTGCTCAACACCTGCTGCATCCGCGAGAACGCCGATAACAAGCTCTATGGCAACCTCGGCCACCTGAAGGCGCTGCGCGACCGTCGGCCTGACCTGCAGATCGCCGTCGGCGGCTGCCTCGCGCAAAAGGACCGATCCCTGATCCTCGAGCGCGCCCCCCACGTCGATGCCGTCTTCGGCACCCACAACGTGGGACGTGCGGCCGCATTGCTGCGGGAGGCACGGGTGCGGGGGGAGTCGGTCGTCGAGATCTTGGACGGGCCAAGCGGCGACGAGGATGCGTTCCCGAGCGCGATGGCGGTGCGGCCCGATCTCTCCCACGCGGCCTGGGTAACCATCCAGGTCGGCTGTGACAACTCCTGCGCTTTTTGCATCGTGCCCTCCGTGCGCGGACCCGAGCAGAGCCGACCCTTCGGTGACTTGCTTGGCGAGGTCGAGGCGCTGGCGGCGAGTGGCACGGTCGAGGTGACCCTTCTCGGCCAGAACGTCAACTCCTATGGGCGCGATCTCACGCTGTCGCTACGCGATCGGCCCGAGGCCGATGCGACCCACCTCGCCGGGCCGGCGTGGGCCGGCGCGGTGGATCGGCGGGCCCGGCCGCTGTTCGGCGACCTGCTCCGGGCGGTCGGCTCGGTGCCGGGCATCCGCCGCGTGCGCTTCACGAGTCCGCACCCAAAGGACCTGCGCCCAGAGACGATCGCCGCGATGGCCGAGACCGACGCCGTCTGCGAGCAGCTGCACCTCCCGCTCCAGTCGGGCAGCGACCGCATCCTCACCGCGATGCGCCGCGGATACCGCGCCGAGCGCTACCTCGAGCGGCTCGCTGCGGCGCGCTCGGCGATCCCCGATCTTGCCGTCACGACGGACCTGATCGTGGGCTTCCCGGGCGAGACTGAGGAGGACTTCGAGGCGACCCTTGAGGTGGTCGCTGAGGCCCGCTACGACAGCGCCTACACCTTCATCTTCTCGCCGCGACCGGGCACGAGGGCGGCGGAGCTCACCGAGCAGTTCGTCCCGGCCGAGGTCGTCGCCGAGCGCTTCGAGCGCTTGAAGGTGGTGGTCGAGCGCTCGGCGCTCGCCGCGCACCAAGCGCGGGTCGACCGGCTCGAGGAGGTGCTCGTCGAGGGGCCCTCCAAGAAAGACGCCGGTGTCCTCGCCGGCCGGACCCGCCAGGGCAAGCTCGTCCACTTCAGCGCCGACGAGTCGGTCACCGAGGGCGACTTCGCCCAGGTCAGGATTGGGCGGGCGGCTCCGCACCACCTGAGCGGCACGCTCGTGTCGCTCGAGCGCCACGGGCGCGGCGCGAGGCGGGCGTCGATTCCCCTCAGCGTGGGCTGAGGCGCTCCCCGATCCGGGGGCGGGACCCTCGGCGCCTAGACTTTGACGTCGTGAGTGTGTTCGCGAAGGCTCTTCGCGCCGGCGAGGGCAAGAAGCTTCGAAGTCTGCAGAGCGTCGTACCGCTGATCAACGCCCTCGAGCCAGAGGTTGCGGCGATGAGCGATGACGAGCTCGTGCACATGACCGTCGCGTTTCGCGAGCGGCTCGAGCAGGGGGAAGACCTCAACGACCTTTTGGTCGAGGCGTTCGCCGTCGTGCGCGAGGGGGCCAACCGCACGATTGGCCAGCGACACTTTGATGTCCAGCTGATGGGGGGCATGGCCCTGCACTTCGGCTGGATCGCCGAGATGAAGACCGGTGAGGGCAAGACGCTCGTCGCGACCTTGCCGACCTACCTCAATGCGCTCACCGCCAAGGGCGTGCACATCGTCACGGTCAACGACTACCTGGCGCGCCGCGACGCCGAGTGGATGGGCCAGATTCACCGCTTTCTCGGCCTGTCGATCGGCCTCGTGGTTCCCGAGGTCACCGATTTCGCCGCCAAGCAGGCGGCGTACGCCGCGGACATCACCTACGGCACCAACACCGAGTTCGGCTTCGACTACCTGCGCGACAACATGGCGGTCGAGCGTGAGCAGATGTCCCAGCGTAAGCACCACTTCGCGATCATCGACGAGGTCGACTCGATCCTGATCGACGAGGCCCGGACCCCACTCATCATCTCGGGCCCGAGCGACGACTCGACGCGCTTGTACTACCAGTTCGCCTCCGTCGTGCGCACCTTGAAGCGCGACGAGGATTATGAGGTCGACGAGGAAAAGCGGACCGTGATCCCGACCGAGGAGGGCATCGCCAAGGTCGAGAAGATGATCGGCGTCGAGAACCTCTACGACGCGGTGGCGGTGAACTACGTGCACCAGCTCGGCAAGGCGCTCGAGGCCAAGGAGCTGTACCGGCGCGACAAGGACTACATCGTCGCTGGTGGCGAGATCAACATCGTCGACGAGTTCACCGGTCGCGTCCTCGAGGGGCGGCGCTGGTCCGACGGTCTCCACCAGGCCGTCGAGGCGAAAGAGCGCGTGCGGATCAAGGAAGAGAACCACACCTGGGCAACCGTCACGCTGCAGAACTACTTCCGCATGTACGAAAAGCTCGCGGGCATGACCGGCACCGCGGAGACCGAGGCCGCGGAGTTCGCTTCGACCTACGGCCTGCAGGTCGTCCCGATCCCGACGAACCGGCCGATGGTCCGCAACGACCAGGCCGACGTCATCTTCAAGACCGAGGAGAGCAAGTTCAAGGCGGTCGTCGACGACATCGCTGAGCGCTACGAGACCGGCCAGCCGGTCCTCGTCGGCACCGCGTCGGTTGAGAAGTCCGAGCACCTGGCGCGGCTGCTCGAGAAGCGGGGGATCCCCCACAATGTCTTGAACGCCAAGCAGCACGCCCGGGAGGCGGCGATCGTCGCGCAGGCCGGCCGGCTGCACGCCGTCACCGTCTCGACGAACATGGCCGGTCGAGGCGTCGACATCCTGCTCGGGGGGAACTCCGAGGGGCTCGCGAACGAGGCGCTCGTCGCCGAGGGCCTCCAACCTGGCACCGAGGAGTGGGCTGCTCGCTACGAGACCGCTCTCGCCAAGTTCGCCAGCGAGTGTGCGGCTGAGGCCGAGGAAGTGCGCGAGCTTGGCGGCCTGTACGTCCTCGGCTCGGAGCGCCACGAGAGCCGGCGCATCGACAACCAGCTGCGTGGCCGTGCCGGCCGCCAGGGCGACCTCGGCGAGAGTCGCTTCTACCTCTCCCTCGAGGACGAGCTGATGCGAATCTTCGCCACCGGCGCGATGAGCTGGGTGATGGACCGCGCCCTGCCCGAGGATGTACCGATCGAGGCGAAGATGGTCACCCGGGCCATCGAGCGCGCGCAGAACACCGTCGAGGCGAAGAACGCCGAGGTGCGAAAGGACGTCCTCAAGTACGACGAGGTGATGAACGAGCAGCGCAAGGTCATCTACGAGCGTCGGATGCAGGTCATCGACGGCGACGATCTGCGCGAGCGGACGCTCGAGCTGCTCGAGGAGACCGTCGATCGGGTGATCAACGACACCTGCCCCGGCGAGTACGCCGAAGAGTGGGACCTCGAGCGGCTACTGCAAGAGCTCACCTTGTACTACCCGACGCAGTTCTCGCTCGAAGACCTCGAGCAGGCGGAGACCTTCGAACAGCTGCGCGAGTCGGTCGTCGCCGAGGCGGTCGAGTTCTTCGAAGAGCGCGAGCGCAACTTCGCCGGCGGCGCCGAGCTCGCCCGCCAGGTCGAGCGGCAGGTGATGCTGCAGATCATCGATCAGCGCTGGCGCCAGCACCTCTCGGAGATGGACCATCTGCGCGAGGGCATCCACCTGCGCGGTCTGGCTCAGACCGACCCGCTTGTCGCCTGGCAGCGGGAGGGCTTCGAGCTCTTCGGCCGCCTCATGGAGGCGATTGACGACGACTACTTGCGCCACATCCTCCACGTGGAGGTGGTGTTGCAGCCCGAGCTGTCGCCGGACTTCTCACAGGCGCTCTTTGAGGCCGCGAGGGATCCGGTGATCTCTCTCGATGCCATAGCGACCGCCGAGGACGGCGGGGGGGAGCCAGCCGTCGAGCAGGCGCTCGCCGCCGGCGCGCCGAGTCCCGCCGCGGCCCCGCTGGCGTCCCCGGCTCCTCCGGTCCCCCCGGTGGTCGCCCCGCG
>JAJZKA010000168.1 GCA_021809805.1 Actinomycetes bacterium | reverse complement strand
GTCCGTGCAGCGCGCCGCAGCAACCGACCACGTCGCCGGTCGGTCGGACCCCGAAGCCCGCGGCCTCGAGTACCCGCTGGCCCGAACGATGGACGTCACGCTGCCAGGCATCCATCACGCAACCCGTGAAGAGGAACACGTCGTCGCCGGAGGGGACGAGCGGCTCGGCGTGCGACGAGAGCGGCGGCACGGCAAGGCGGCTTGGCACGAGGCCGCGGTGCTGGGCGAAGCGCAGCACCCGCGTGCCGGCCCGCAGCGCGCCGGGGTGCGACAAGGGCTCGAGCGCAAGGCGTGCCGCCGCCTTGGTGAGCGGGGAGCGATCTGCGACGCTCGCCCGGGTCTGTTCGATCAGCCGGCCGAAGGGCACCTGGCTCGGACACGCGCTCTCGCAACCACGGCACTGCACGCAGGTATCGAAAGCCGCCTTCACCTCTTTGGTGAGGGGCGCTCCCTGGCGCTGCACGGCGCGCATCAGCGCGATGCGCCCACGCGGCGAGCGGCTCTCATCCCCAGTTACCCGGAACGTCGGGCAGTGCGGGAGGCATAGGCCACACTGCACACAGGTGGACAGCGCCGTCTCATCGATGTGCAGATCCATCAGTGCGCCGCCAAGAGGTCACGGCCCGGGCTCAAGCGCCCTGACGGATCGAACTCAGCCTTCAGGCGAGCGGCGACTGCCCGGACCGCGGCGGGCGGCTCGCGCCGCGCTTGGGGGCGATCGGCGAAGACCGTGCCCACGCCGATCGACGCCACGTACGAGCCGGTCGCGTGTCCATCGAGGCGCAACAGCTCCGAGGGCCGGAGCGACCAGCGGTGGGGCGGAAGCGGCGGCGGACCCTCACAGGCCCTGAACGCGCCGAGCCGACCGAGCGCCACGAGGTCAGCGTCCACGTCGACCTCGTGCCCCTCGAGCTGCAGCGTCGTCGTGGTGCCATCAAAGAGCACCACCGAAGCGCTGCGCGCGAGGTCGCGCACCGCGCAGGGATCGATCCCTTCCCCACACCACCACCGCGCGACCGCCGGGGTGGGCCGGGTGCGAAGGACCGCCTCGGCGAGCAGTCCGAGCGTTCCGAGCGCGCCGACCATCAGCCGGCCGACGTCGAAGCCGCTCACATTCTTTACCGTTGGCGCACCGACCTTCACGAGCACGCCATCCGCGGACACATAGCGCAGCTGCAACACGGAGTTGCGGACCTTGCCGCGCGCCAGCACGCGCAGGTCGTCCTCACCGAGCGCGAGGGCGCCGCCGACCGTTCCGCCACGCTCGGCCAACGCGCTGCGCTGGCCGGCGGCTGACAGCGCTGCGTGCAGCTCGGCAACCGGGGTGCCTGCCAGCACGGTCACCGTCATCTCCTCGGGGCGGTACTCACGGATGCCCGCCGGCGCCGCGACCACGCGGGTCTCGGGCGCGAGCGGACCACCGACCTCAAAGCGGGTTCCGGCGCCGCGCACCGCGACCGGACCGGTCGCGCCGACCTCGGCGCAAAAGCTCACCAGCTCGCGATCCACCGTGACGCTCACGCCCAGATCCCCTCCCCCGCTCGCGCCAGCTCGGATAGATCGGCGCAGCTATGGGCCGAGGGCAGCACCTTTCCCGGATTGAGGCGGCACCACGGATCAAAACCACGGCGAAGACGCGCCTGGTGATCAAGGTCGTCGGGGCCGAACATCTCGCTCATGAACTCCTGCTTCTCGATCCCGATACCGTGCTCGCCCGACAGGGCGCCACCAGCGGCCAGCGAGGCGCGGACGATCTCGGCCGCGGCCCCATGCACGCGCTCGAGCACGCCCGCCTCGTCGGGGTCGAACAACAAGAGGGGATGCAGATTGCCATCGCCGGCGTGGAACACGTTCACCACCAACAGCCCGAAGCGCTCGGCGATCGCGTAGACCTGTTCGAGCACGCTCGCCAGGGCGGCGCGCGGCACGACGGTGTCGTGGAGGTAGTAGGCGGGGGCGATCTGGGCGATCGCGCCGAAGGCCGTCTTGCGCCCTTTCCACAGCCGGTCACGCGCTTCTGCGTCCTCGGCAGTGCGGATGCTCGTCGCCCCGTGCTCCTTTCCGATCCGAGCGATCACCTCGGCATCGATCGCGCTCCCCTGCTCGGTCCCATCGACCTCAGCGAGCAGGACGGCGCCGGCGTCGAGGGGATAGCCGGCATGCACGAAGTTCTCGACCGCCCGGGTGATCTCGCGGTCCATCACCTCCATCGCGGCGGGCACGATGCCCGCGGCGATCACGGCGCTCACCGTGGCGGCGGCCTCGCGCGGCGTCGAAAAGCCGAGTAGGAGGGTGCGCACGGCAGGCGGGTTCGCCGTGATGCGGACCGCCGCGGCCGTGACGATGCCGAGCATCCCCTCGCCACCAACGAACGCGCCCCGCAGATCCAGGCCCGCCGGCTCAGCATCGAGTCCGCCGAGCACCATGACCTCGCCGTCCGCCCCCACCACTTCGAGGCAAAGGATGTGCTCGCTCGTCACGCCGTAGGCGAGGCAGTGCGGACCGCCGGAGTTGGTCGAGATGTTCCCGCCGATGGTGCAGGCCTGCTGACTGGAGGGATCGGGGGCGTAGTGGAAGCCGAGCGGCCGCAGCTGCTTGGAGAGGTCCAAGTTGATGACCCCCGGCTCCACCCAGGCGAGGCGGTCCTCGATCTCCACGCTGCGGATGCGGTTCATCCTCGTCGTCACGACGACGATCGGCGCGCCGAGGGGAATCGCCGCCCCGGCGAGTCCGGTACCCGCCCCCCGTGCCACGACGTTGCGTCGATGTCGCGCGGCGATCTTGACGATCCCCTGCACCTCTTCGGTGCTGAGCGGGAAGCACACCGGCCCGGCACGCCCTCCTGAGAAGACCGAGGCGTCACGCGACAACAAGGAGCGCTCCGCACCGTCCACCCTCACCCGGTCGCCCAGCAGTGCCTCAAGGTCGTGCACCACCGGATCGCTCGCGAGCTGCGGGTGCCGCGCGCCGCGGCGATCCTTCGCCCTCATCGCCTCGCCCGCGCCATGGCCACGCCCCTGTTCCCCACCGGGCCATCATGGGACTGATCGCCCCACCGGCTCCAATCTGCGCGCGAAGCGTCGTTGGCGCGATGCAGTCGGTGCGCTCTGGCGCAACCAGGCACCGTCACCCCGCCCGATCTGCACGGAGAACGGTCCGACGCGCGCACCATCTCGTCCCCTCCTCGCGTCCTTTCATGCTAGCGCTTTCCATTTCTCGTGACGTAGATTCCATCCTTCGGAAACAATGCACGGCCTCCTTTGCGCAGTGCAGCCGGCAGCGGACAGGCGCAGGATGAAGATCACGGCGGTTGAGTCCTTGATCCTTCTCGAGCGCTTCCACCTCATCCACACTGACGAGCAGGTCGCTGGAATCGGCGCGGTGAGCCCGATGAACGCGCACGTCACCGACGCGTTCGTCCAAAAGGCGCTGGCGCCCTTGATCGTGGGGCGCAACCCGTCCACCTACCTCGGCGCGCCGGGGACCGGCACAAGCGGCGGCCCAGTGACCGGCCAACCCGATGGCGTCCACAGGAGGCGACGAACCTGCAGCCAGGGATCTCCGTGGTTCCATGCGTCGTAGTAGTGATAGTCGAACAGGTCGCCGCCGGGGCCCGTGTAGACCGAGCCAGATCCCGGGCCAATCATGCCTTGCGAGCTCCCGAGGAGCTCCATCCCGCCGCCCAAGCTCAACAGCTTGCCCCGCGGATCGACATAGGGACCGGTGATTTGGCGTGAGCGACCGACGATCACCTCATAGGTGCTCCCGACCCCCGAGCAGCAGGTGCCCTTCGAGACGAACAGGTAGTAGTAGCTGGCGTGGTGGACGAGGTAGGCACCCTCTTCGGGATCCGGCGCGGCCGTCGATGCCAGGGAGTAGAGATGAACGGCCTGAGAGGGCGGCTTACCGGTTGCCGGGTCGAGCGCGAGCAGCTTGATGCCGCTCCAAAACGAGCCGAAGAGCAGCCACTTCGAGCCACTGGCTCCCGAGATCAGCGCAGGATCGATCGCGTTGTAGTTGTCACTGGAGTTTGAGGAGTACACCTCGCCCCGATCAGTCCAGTGATAGTTCTTGGCGTGCGGATCCAACGTCGGGCTCGTCGCCAAGCCAATCAGCGAGTGATTCGATCCGAACGAGGAGGCCGCATAGTAGAGGTGATAAAGACCGCCGAAGTAGGAGATGTCCGGTGCCCAAAGGTTCGGGATCGGTCCCAGGCGGTTGGTGATCCAAGCAGGAATCGATGAAAAGACCGTGCCGACGAGCTTCCAGGTCCGCAGGTTCGTCGAGGTCCGGATCTGGATGTCCCCGCCGTTCACGGCGCCGTTGGGATCTCCGGTTGAATACACGTACCACGTGTTTCCCTGTCGGGTCATGCTCGGGTCGTGGATGAACTGATAGGAAGGCAGCGGCACGGTCGCCCGATCCCTCGCCGCCAAGACCGTCCTCGCCAGCGTCGCGTTGAAGGGAACGAGCGCAATGACGGGCACAATGAGACCGGCCAGAACGGCCCGACGCCTCGAGCGCCAGAGCGGGTCCCCTTCGTGCAACGCTCCGAGCAGTGACCGTGCCCGACGCACCATGCTGTGTCGTGAGATCACCCGATGCCCCCGCTTTCTCCTCCGAGCCGCCGCTCGAGCTCCATCTTTGCGGGCGGCACCGAAACCATTGCGAGGCGGCCGCGCCACCCCGGCGCTCCATTCCTCGCATGGAACCGCTTGATCGCAGTTCCCGCAGCGCGCCCAGCTCATGCTCGCGCACATGTGCCGTGCTGAGTGTGCGACGCTTCGAGTGGCCCGCCTCGCTGCAGAAGAACCTCGACGTCGCCCGACTGCCGGCGCAGCATAGACACCCGAGGCCGCCTCGAGCGGGACTGCGGTTCCCCCGCCCCAATGGGCGGCTCGGCCGCGTCCCGCGATGCACCGGTGAAGCGCACCGCCGCAGTCGCCGGGCGTGGTCCACGCTGCGTCTCCCCTCGGTGCTGCTTCGGATGGAACCCTCGGTGAACGCGCTCGCCGTCCTGCATGGAAGGTGGCCGTGATCCTTCCAACAAGCGCTTTCCGGGATGGGGCCGCGCACCGTTGGTCGTGACGCGATAAGTCGCTCCACCCTCGATGGTCGCGGTGCACAGCTCCGGGCCGCCTGCTTCTCGGGTCGGGGACTCGATCATCGCTGCGCCCAATACGCGTGCTCGCATCGACTGGCAGCATGGCCGCGGTGCAACAAACCCGTGCACCGCGGCCAGCACTGTTACCACAGCGCCCCTGGTGCGAGGCCGCGACGGAAGTGGCGCTGGAGTGCGATGAAGAATAGCAAGGGCGGTCCGATCGAGAGCCAACTGGCACCCAGCGCGCCCATGCCGCCGAATCCGTCCGCCACGAGCACGGGCAACGTGTAAAGCGCCTGGTTATCGGTCATCACGATCATGACCAGTGACTCGCCCCAGGACTGCAAGACGCTGACGAGACCGACCGCCACCAGTGTGCTCGCCGCCAGGGGAAGCACCAGCCGAGCGGCGATGCGCAGCATGGAAGCCCCATCCAGCCGCATGGCTTCCACCAGCGCCTCAGGCACCGCAGCGAAGGCTGCCCGGAGGAAGAACACCGCGACCGGCAGGTCCGCCGCGATGTAGATGAGAATCACGCCAAGGCGCGTGTTGATGAGGCCGATCAAAACGAGCGCTCTCGCCTCTGGAAACAGCGTGAGAGCTCCCGGGATCGCCATCGCAGCCAGGACGAGTCCGAACAGGACGGCGCGGCCGCGGAAGCGACCCCGCGCAAGGACGTAGGCAGCGGGCACCGCTAGGGCCAACGTGCCGACCAGCGTCCCAGCGGTCATCACGGCGCTGTTGGCGAGGCCCGTTGCGATCTGTGGCCAGGCGAGGTGGAAATCCGGACGCAACGCTCCACCGGGAAGCCCGCCGGTGATCGGGAAGAGCTCGAGCAGCGCCGCCACGACGAGCGCAGTCACCACAAGGCGCCGTGTCCGACGCTCGGAGGCGCTCAGCCATCGAATGAGGTGTCCAATCCGCGCCGGTCGGTGAGCGTGCCGCACGCCGCGGGACGCGTTGAGCGAGCTCCGGGCGAGTCCCGGGTCGCTCGTCGGCGCTCCGCTCCGCGAAGACGGCCAGTTTCTGGGTCGCCGACGGGTGCGAAGCGGCGACATGGCCGGATGCCGCAACGCGACGAGCCCGAGGCACGCGATGAGCAACAGCACGCCTCCGGTGAGCGTGGCGAGCGCCTCCGCGTTGGGGAACTGCAACGAGGTGAAGGCAAGGCCGTTGGCATAGCTACCGAGCAGGTCGGTGGCACCGAAGGGGCCGCCTTGGGTAAGCAGGTCGACCGACTGTGCCATCTGCGTCTCGGCGAACAGCCGGAAGATCACGACGAAGATGAGCATCGGCCACACGGCCGGCAACACGACGTGACGCCAGTACGACCAGCCTCGACCGCCGTCGATCCGACCGGCCTCGAACGTCTCTGGCGGACACCCGCCCAAGGCCGCCAGCATCAACAAGAAACACCACGGCGCACCCTTCCAGATGCCGATCGCCACGATCGCCGCGAAGCCGAGCCACGGGTTCAGATTCCAATACAGCGGCGTCGCGTCGCCGAACACGTGTGCTCGGATTCCCTGGAGTACCCCACCAACGCCGAACACACCGGCAAACAACGCGGCACCCGCGGCCCACGGAATGACCAAGGGCAGCGCAAAGAGCGCGGTCATGACGCCCTTGCCCCGACGGCTGCGAAAGACGAGCCACGCACCGCCGACCCCGAACACGAGTTCGAACGGCACCGTGATGCCAACGTAGATCGCCGTGTGGACGATGGCCGTTTGCGCCGCAGAGTCGGCCAGGACTTGGCGGTAGTAGGTCAGTCCCGCGAAGCGCTGAGGGTGGACGTGATACCAAGAGAAGAGACTGCCTACAGCTTGGTCGACCAACGGTCCGACACTCGCGAGCGCAAGATAGGCAAAGGGAAGCGCGAGGACCATTCCGAGCAAGACAATCCTGGCGGTACGCGGAAACGACCGCGCGCCGCGATGGTCGTGACTCCCCTTCGTCGCGGCGGCCCGCTGAAGCCACGTCCCGGCGAGACTCACGGGTGGTCGCCCTCGACGTGGTCCCGCAGTGACCGGCCAAGGGAGCGGTTCACTCGCCCGAGCGCGAACGCGGCGAGCAGCTCACCGGGCAGCGCGTGCACCGCAGGACCCTAACCTTCAATCCCTTGCTGCGTCAG
>JAJZKA010000019.1 GCA_021809805.1 Actinomycetes bacterium | reverse complement strand
GGCCTGGGCGTGTGCGGCAGCTTCGAGCGCCAACGCGACGCCGGACGGGCTGATGCCGCCTGAGTCGATCTCCGCGAGTGCCCTTTGGATGGGCGCGAGGTCGACGCCGCGAGCCTGACCGAGGGTCGCGGCGAGCGCCGCGGCGCTGTATGGGGGCGCGAGCAACCCGGCGCGAAGCGCCGCAGCGAGCCGCTCGCGCAGATTCTCAGGCAGCGCAAGCAGCGGTTCGATCACAGGACCGGGTCGAAGAAGGCGGCGTCGGGCACGGCCAGGGTCGGGACGACGAGCGCACGGTCAAGCAGGTCGTTTCGCATCTCACACGCGGTCTCCGCGATCAGCGCGCAACCGTGGCAGGCGGCGCCGTGTAGCCAGCGTTCCTCCATCCCCTCGCCCGGCGCGTGTTGGGCGCAGACCGGATCGTTCGAGCAGAGTCCACCGGCCGCGAGCGCCAGCTCGAGGTGGCTTGAGATGTGCCGGGCCTGGCTGACCAGGCCGCCGAGGGTGCCCTCCGCGTCGGTTGAAGCGGTGTAGATCAGCACGGCGTACTGGCGGGTCTCATGGTCGACGTAGATGCGCTCGCGCAGCGAGCTGGCCGGGTAGCCGCAGCGCATCGCCAGCTGCGTGAGCAGCAGGTGCGAGAGCGTGTGGACGAGCACGTAAGGCCCTCCAGGGAACGGGCGCTGGATGCCGCGGCGTGCCGCCCACTCCCGCCAGCCCGCGAGAAGCTGGTCGATCCTGGCCGCGACCCCGGGGCGTCCGAGCCACGCCTGGACCGCGTCGCTATCGAGCGCAAGGAGCAGACCCTCACCGCGGTTCTCCACCGCCGGGAACCACTGGGGCTCAAGCGCGAGGGGCGCGAGGTCCGGGCCGTCCGGGTCGTACTCGCCGTTGATGTCGGGGACGATCGCCTCGAGCCGCGTGAATCCGATCTGGACGATCACCTCACGCAACCGGTGAAGCTGAACGACGGCGGCGATCCGGTCGGTGACCGGAGGGCGGCGCCAAGCCTCAGGCGGGAGCCGGCGGGCGTGGAAGTCGGGGTCAACCGGTACGTCCTCGCCGTAGCCCTCCGGCGCGGCGAGCAGCGCGTCGAGCTCAGCCAGCTTCACGGGGCGCTCCTGAGCCCCGTCTCGCAGCCGTTCGATCGCGTCGAGCACCTCCTCGTCCGAGTGGCCGGCGAGGGCCGCTGCGACCGCGGGCAGACGCCGCATCACCGCGAGCGAGGCCAGGTCGTTTACAACCTGCAGGGTCGCCCATTGCGACTGGACCGCCTCGTCGATCTCCGCACCGCGCTCGGGCAGCGACAGGGCGGTCATGCCGTGGGCGAAGTAGGCGTTGGATGCCGTGCGGATCAGCAGGCGGCTCGGCAGGCCACAGGTCTCCGCCGTGTGTGGGCCCAACCAGGGCCGCGCACCCCAGCAGGGCCCGAGCGCCCCGGTCTCAGCGGCTTCCTGCATCCCGCGCGGCCCCGCGCCGCAGTCACAGCGAACGACCAGGTCGGCGAGGTCGCCGCTCGTGCCTCGCTCCTCCAACCACATCTGCCGCGTGCATTGCGTGCCCGGGCCGTGCAGGAACGAGCGCCAGTTGACGTCCTGCACGTGGCCGCGCTGGCAGGCGCGGACGAACCGTGTCGGGACGACGGCGCGACCGTCAAAGCGGCCACGCTCATCGAGCGCCCTGCGGTGCACTAGGAGGCGTCCCTGCCGCCTGTTGCCCGTCTGCTTCTCCTGTTTCTCCTGGACGACCATCCACTCTGGAAAGCGCCACAACGTGATGCCGCTGCGCTGCTCCCACGGCGCGGCTGTGTCCGCCGGCGGGCTGTAGAGCCGGGGGCTCGCGACCCCTGTCATAAGCGTCAGCCGGCGGGTCAGGCGTGGTTCGACGATCTCATCGAGCTGGTTGACGCTGGGCCAGGTGTCGAGCCCGCCGACGATCCCCGAGTGCCGCGGCAGATCGATCAGCGCGCCGGGACCCCATGTCGTGATCGCCTGACTGCGCCGGATCTGCCCGACCGGTTGCGGGCTCACGGGTCCACCTCCTGGATCCAGTTGCCGCCCAGGTCGCGCAGGAACAGGCCGACGCTGGGCTCGACGTCGCGCAGAGAGCGGTGCACGCGGAACTTGCGGTGGTGCTCTGACTCAAAGTCGGTGTCGAGCACCTCGCGCAGCAGCGGCCTGGCCTGCGGGTTACCCTCCCAGCGCTGGTAGCGCAGCTCCACACCCACGGATTGGTAGTCGTGCTGGATGCGGATCCACGAGTCGAGCAGATCGGCGATGCGACTGCGCACCGCGGCGAGCCGCTCGTCGCGCTCGCGCTCGTCATCGAAGGGCTGGGCGCGCAGCCGCCGTTCGAAGATCTGAAGCAGTTCACGCTCGAGCGTGGGTCGCGCTGCGACGATGTCACCGGCGCCGAGTGCGGGCTCGAGCGGTGCGCGCAGGTGCCTGGCAGCGGCGACCAGCGTGCCGGCAAAGCCACGGTCGATGGCACGGGCGGCGAACGGGGTGACGCTCGCGACCTCGATCGAGCGGTAGAAGGTCTCATGGAAGTGGCGGAAGCGCTCGAGGTGGGAGCGGTCCCGTGGCTTGTGGAAGTTCAGCAGCGTGACGACGAGGCCGGGCGCCCAGTCGGCGCGCCCGACACGGCTGGTGGCCTGGATGTACTCGGAGGTCGTCTTAGGCTGGCCCAGGACCCCCATCAGGCCCAGACGAGGGATATCGAGGCCGACGGAGATCATGTTGGTGGCGATCGCGTAATCGACGCGGTCGGGTTGGTTAAAGGTGCTTGCGAGCCGGCGCCGTGCCTCGGCAACACGCTTGGTCGACTCGCGCGAGGTCAGCTCGAAGACGTCGGAGAGGATCGTGCGGTCCTGAAATAGCGCGTCGGTCTCCCCGAGCCGGCGACGGGCGCCGTAGGCGCGAAGCGTCGAGCGGACCTCCTCCTCGAGGATCCGGCGAGCGCCGCCGAGCTCACGCAGGCTGTTGAAGTAGCCGACGATCGTCATGTACGGGTCCGCGGGGTTGTCCGGGACGGTATGACCGCCGAGGTCGCGATAGCAGCGCTCGGCCGCTGCCATCAGCGCAAGCCACACGCGTCGCATCGCCACCTTCGGGTTGCGTCCCTGGGCGGCGACACCGACATACAGGCGGGCGGGCGCGGTGTCCGCAGGGACGGTGCGCGCGAAGAACGAGTCGCGGCGGTCCGGGCCTGGAGGAGGGAAGACCTGGGTTAGCGGCCGCGCGAACAGCGCCTGTATCTGGTCCTGCGCGCGGCGAACAGTGGCGGTTGAGGCAACGATCTTCGGCCCCAAGCCCGCGCCGCCAGTCTGCTCTCCGGCCTGAGCGGTGGAGCGGGCGCACAGCGCGTCGATCGCGGTTTCATACAAGCCTGCCATCGTTCCCAGCGGGCCGGAGATGAGGTGCAGTTCGTCCTGGATCACGAGGTCCGGCGGCGGCAGCGGCGCGCTCAGCGGCTGTCCGCGGCGGGGCTCAGCGGCGCCGTAGAAGCCGGTCTGGTCGGCCCGGTCGGCGCCGCCGAGCAGGACGCCCGACTCGCCAATCCATGGCAGCGCCGCGAACTTATCGACGGTCGCGATCAGGAAGGCGGGCAGCCGCCGGTAGAGCGGCTCATCGACGGCCACGATTGGCAGTGAGCGCTCGCCGTTGAACTCGCAGTCGAAATTCGCGCAGACGATCCGCAGATCACGGGGCTGGTCGCTGTCGGGCAGCAACGTGAACGACTCGGGTTCAAAGCGGCTGCCGCACCACGGGCACTCCTCGAGCGGGATCGGCGAGGGCTTTGCTTGTGGGTTTGCCTTGAACTGGTTGACCATCGAGCGGGCCGTGTCCGAGCGGCCGTCCCCCTTTTTGCCCATGCGGATCGGGGTGGCGGCCTTGCCGACCCACAACCCAATCTCAAACGGCCAGGCGCCGTAGCGGTCGGGGTCGGCCTCGCGCTCGAGCTCGAGCGCACAGACAAGACCGGCCGCGCGGCTCAACTGGTCGAGAGTGAGGAGCCGCAGGGTGTAGCGCATGATCACGCTCACCCCGGCCCCGCCAAGACCCTTGTCCGCGGGGTGGCGAAGGCGGCGCAGCACCATCGCGAACGCGCTCAAGGCGAGGTACGCCTCCGTCTTGCCGCCCCCGGTCGGGAAGTACAAGAGGTCGACGGTTTGACGGTGTGGGTCGTCCGGGTCCACGAGGCCAGACAGGTTCAACAACAGAAAGGCAAGCTGGAACGGACGCCACGCGGGCTCCGCGATCTCAAGCCGGCGGACCAGTGCGCTGGCGACGGCGCGGTTAGCGAGCCGAAAGGCGTCAAGCGCTTCGGGGTTGGCGGCCAGGGAGGCGATCCCGCGCTCGATCCGGTCGGCGGCGACGGCGGCGGAGTGCAGCAGCTGAGCGGCGGTGTCGCGCCGTCGTGCCGGCAGCTTCGCCACCACGGCCTGCTGATGCTCGATCCAGGCCCGGTACTCGGAAGCCAGCGGACTGAGCGCCGTCCGGGCGGCGTCACCGTCACTGAGCTCCCCGAGCACGCGCATACGCAGCTCCGTGCCCGGCGCCTCTCCGGCGACGGTCTTCTCCACCTGTGCGGAGGGGATCCAGCGGGTGCGCAGCAAGCGGCAGCTGCCGTCAGGGTCAACGACCCAGTCCGCGGCCACCGCGTGTCCGGTCGCATACTCAAAGCAGTCCGCGTACTGCAGATCGGCGACGCGATCATCCCAGTCCTGGGAGCGGCCCGCGTGCAGATCGGGTCGGGGTACGAAGGGTCTGGGGCTTGCAACCTCAAGCTGTGCCTGGAACGCGAAAGCGGCGTCGGCGCGCTCGCGGTCAGGTGTCCGGTTGTTGACCAGAAACAGGGACACGGAGCGCGTGCCGGCGGGAAGCTCGCCGTCGAAACGGTCAACGTCCAGCGAGCGTGCCAGGACGTGCAGCTCAAGGCCGGCTGACTCGGGAACCTCGTGAATATGCGGCTGGCCAATGTCATCGGGCGCAAGCGGCACCGTGAGCTTCGATGCGCGAGGGACCCGCCGCCACGCCGGCGGCCGGCGACCGGTTGCCGGGCCGTCGCCCGTGGTTGGTTCGGCGTCGGGTGACTCCCGATCCGGCGCCCCGGGGGCCTCGCCATCCGTACGGTCCTCACCGGGCTCGTATGTGTAGTCGCCCCAGTGCACGGTCAGCGACAGCGCGTCCGTGTCGGCGGGCACGAGGGTCGAGAGGCCGATCGAGGAGGGAAAGAAGCCTGGCTTGGCCGGCGCGGTGTCCGCGCCGGGCTCATCGCCCTCAGCCTCCAGTGTCTCGTCGAGCTGGTCATCGGCGCCGGCTTGGGCGGCCTGCTCGGGGGGCGCGGTCCGCGGAATCAGGAACCCGGTCAGATACCAGTTGCTCGGGCGCACCCAGCCGGGGAGAAGCTCCTGTTCGAGGCGGTGTCCCGGCCACGGTCCGACGAGGTCCAGCTCGAGCGCCTCGACCAGGCGGCTTCGTACAGCAAGCGCCGCGTCCGTCCGTGACTGAGCCTCAGCCGCCATTTAGAAGAGCGTCCCTTCCCGCACGGCTGTCTGAGCTGCGCGGCGGCGCTTCCCGCCGGTCCCGGCGGCGGCGCCCGAACGCGCTTCCTCTGCGGCCCGCTCTGCGTTCAGCTGGAGCAGCCGCGCGAGCACCTCGTCGCGCACCTCATCCGGCCAGCGGTAACGGTAGGGCTTGCTCCTGTTGCCCCACTCCTCCTCGTCGATCTCGTAATCGAGCAGGAATTCGCAGTCGGTGCGGATGTCGTCCCAGCCGTAGGCGTGCAGCACAGCGCGGTCCATGGCCTCATGTAACTCGCGCAGCCGGACGATCCCGGGGTCTGACTCATACGGGTCGTGGAAACGGTTGTAGATTCTGGTGAGACCCTCGTTGTTGTCGATCAACAGCCGCGCACGGTGGTCGTAGTACGCCTGGCCGGCCTGCTCGAGCGTGGGGTCGATGGTCCAGCCAGCAGGGAACGGAAACGTCTCGAAGACGTCGGACGGGGTGTAGCGGAGACGGTCCTCGAGCGACGAGCCCTGGAACCGCGCCCAGATCTCGTGAGGACGGGCCTGCAAAGCACAGAACGCCGCGTAGGTGTCAAACGGGAAGATGACGAGAGATTCGGCGAAGACCGCGCCTGCTGAGAGGAAGCCGACGGCCCACTCAGGTTGATGGCGGCATACGACAAGCACGCGGTCAAGGTCGGCGACCGCAGCGTATAGCTCCTTCGCGGAAGAACCGAACTGCCACCAGAACGCAGCCCGCTTGCGCCCGATTGCGTTCGTCGTCAGGTGAGCTCGCGCTGGCTTGACCTTCCTCTCGACGATTGCGATCAGATCAGGCCAGCGCTCCCGGCACTCCTCCTCGGTTCGGTCGCCGAAGTTGATGACGTAACGGTGGTGGGCGTGGGTGGGTGAGTCGTTGACCTCCTCGCCACCGATGTAGGGGAAGATCACCTCGGCGTTCACGGGATTCTCCGCAATCAAGCGGCGCATCTCGGCGAGCGAGCTCGCCACGCCCTTGGTGTCGGTGTCGTCGAACGTGAACCCCATCCCAAGCACGATTGAGCCCTGGAAGCTCTGGCCGGCATTTGCAACAAGGCGCACGGGCGAGTGATCACTACCGCCATGAAAGAGATACGAGCTGATCCGCTCCACGGACCGACCGTCGAGCGATGGCGCGACCGGACTCTCACTCTTAACCACATGTACCACGCTGACGACCACAGCCGCGCCACCGCTCGGCCACTTGATGCGCTTGCGGGCGTTGTAGATCGCGCCTCCGTGGGTGCAGATCCAGCCGAGGCCGCTCTCGCGAGTGTCACCCTGCCCGATCGTGTTGGTGGCGATCAGCCCGAACGTCCCATCATCACGGATCAGGTCAAAGGCGCGGCGGAAGAAGTGGGCGACCAGATCCGCGTTGCCGTGCGTGTCGGCGTGGACCTCCTTGAGCCAGTCCGGGTAGTGCGTCGGGTTGGCTGAGGCCAGGGTGTTCTTGCCGGCGAAAGGCGGGTTGCCGACGATCGCGTCGAACCCGGGATTCGGCCGGTCAAAGACCTCGGGAAACTCGACCTGCCAGTGAAACGGGACGAGCGGCGGGTGGGCCTCACGGCGCTCATCGACCCGCCACCGCTCCCGCTCGACCTGACCGTTGGTGACCGATAGCGCGACGAGGTTGCGAAGCTCCTCGCGCTGTTTCGGCTTCTCGGCCGAGAAGAAGCAGGCCACCGCCAGATCACCGATGAGGGTGACTTGGCGGACTTCGGCCTGCGCCTCGTCCCAGAGGTCACGGAGCGTCCAGTCAGGGGTGTCGTCGGACGCCTCACGGATCTGGCGGCGCAGCTGAGCGACCCGGTCGAGGTGGCGCTGCACCACGATGCCCTCGATGCCGGGCTTCCCGGGCTTCCAGTGCATCGCGGCGATCTGGAGGCGGTCGAGACCCACGAGCGAGTCGCCGTGGCGCAGCGCGTGGTCGAGGAAGGTGAGCGGGTGCTCCCGGGCCAGGGTGGCCAGCCACAGCGACATCTTGGCCAGGTCAACGGCCATCGGGTTGCGGTCCACCCCGTACAGGCAGCGCTGGGCGACCAGGCGCATCGCGTAGATGAGCTCGTCCTCATCAACAGGAATCGTGGGGCGCTCGCCGGCGGTGTGCCAGGCGTCCACGAGCGCGCGGGCGAGCTGCCTGCAGGCCTCCACCAGGAACGCGCCCGAGCCCATGGCGGGGTCACAGACCTTCAGCTCGATGATCTCGGCCGCGGTGCTCGCCCGGGCGAGCAGCGGCGCGAGCGTGGCCTGCACGATTGGCTGGGTCAGCGAGCGTGGCGTGTAGTGCGACCCGGACCGGCGGCGCTCCTCGCTCGGTTGCAACAGCAGCGCGCCGGCAGGTGCCAGCTCGGGGGTGGCTGCGAGGTCGGTCACCGGCGCCAGGGCGGCGTGGAGACCCTCCAGTGAGGCTGTCTGCCTGACCGCTTCGGCGGTTTTGCCGGTGAGCTTGCGCCCCGTGCGGCTCTCGACCCATTTGAGGCGCTCAGCCACCGGCACGGCGAGCAGCTCAGCGAGGTTGATCGCGGTCGAGACGGCGCCCCGCTTGCCGGCGCGGATCGCCACCGACGGCCCGGTGGCACGGTGCAGCTCAAAGCCCATCATCGTCTCGTAGACCGAGCCGATCTGCTCGACGTCGAGGGCGCGGTAGGAGAGGCGCTCACCATCGAGCACAAGCAGCTGCTCGAGCACAGCGTGGAGAACCGAGTCCGGAACCAGTGGCGGCTCGATCCGCTGGTCGACCTGGCGGTTGCCGATGGGGCGCCCCTCAAGGAAGCTGAAGCGGTCCGGGTCGAACAGCTCGCCGTGCCGGGCGGGCAGGCCGAGCGCTGCAGCGCCGTCATGGACGATGCGAAACAGCGCAAGCAGCTGCGCCCAGGCGCCGTAGCGCTGGGAGATCGTGTCCGGGTGAAGCGCCGCATCCTCGCGCAGCCGGACGTGCAGCGCCGCCAGCGAGTAGGAGGAGTTGAACACCTGGTCGCCTGGTAAGAGCCCGCGTTCCTCGGCGTAGAGCAGGAACACCAGGCGCATCACGACAGTGAGCAGCGCGCGGTATATGTCCTCGGGGGAGTCGGCGAGCGTCGGGCCGAGCAGTGCTCCGCCGGTCGCTTCATCGGCGGCCTGAAAGCCGCGCAGCAGCTCATACAGAGCGTGAAGCACCTGGCCGGATAGGCGCTCTGAGACCTCGTTCTGGAACCTGCGGCTGTCGGAGAGCAGCGCGGCCAGACGCTGCGTGGGCGGGAGGGTCAGCAGACGCGACTGGGAGAGCAGCAGCCGCATCGCCTGGGCGATCGGGCGGCCGGCCGGCTGAACCATGTCGGCCACAGAGAAGTCAAGCCAACCCGAGCTCTCCCCGCGCGGGGCGGAGAGCAGCCGCAGCGTGCGTCCATTGCTCAGCAGCCCGGCGGCGACGCCGGTGCTGCGCAGCAGGCGCTCGAGCTGCTGGTGCGGGGTCAGGCGCGTAGCGGAGCCGGGCGGTTCGGTGTCGAGCTCCTGGCCAACCGCCACGACGCTGACAAGGAGCTGCCAGGGAGGGGAGTCGAGGCCCGGCGTCAGCTCGCGCACGGCGATGTCGGGGGTGAGCTGCGCGCCGTCCTCCTCGACGAGCGTGAGCGTCAACTCCGCCGGGATCGCTACGCCGGCCAGCGGGCCGGCGTAGCCCTTCGGCGAGAACGACCAGCCGAGGAGCTCGCGGGCGAAACGCCCGAAGTCAGGGATGAACGGCTCGTCGTCGCCGCCTCGCTCGACTAGCCCGCTCAGGCGATCCTGGGTGAGGCGGTCGCTGCGGTCAAGGATCGCCCCGTTTCGCACCAGCGCGGTGGGAGAGACGACCAGGCCGACCGGCTGGACGAAGCCGAGCCACTCAAGGTGTGCGGCGAGCTGTGGGTCTCCGGTTGGCATCAGTTCGTGTCGGGCCACAGGTAGACGAGGCCGACCGGCTCGACGCGCCGGGCGCGGACCTCGTAGAACGCCTGGATGCGGGGCGGCTCGGTCTCGAGGTCTGAGTCGAACTGGCGCAGGCGCCGCTCCCAGGAGCGCATGTTGGCCTGAAGTTGGCGGCGCTCGGCCTCGACGAAGGCGAGGGTGAGCTGCGCGAAATGCTTGCTGCTACGACCAAGCTCGGTCTGGACGCGCTCACGCTGGCGGGAGAGGGTTTCGCGCAACTGCTCGGACTCGCGACGGCCACGCTCGGCCAGCAGCTCCTGCGCCCGGGTCGCCTCCTCGTCCGCGCGGGCCTGCAGTGGGCCAAGCAGCTCGGCGACGTCACGCGGCGCGCTTTGCAGGAGACGCTCGGCGACGGTTGCGGGTGGTGCCTGGGCGCTCGCCGAGTCACGTTCGCGGGCAAGCGAAGCGTCGAGCAGCTCGAGCGCGCGCTGCTCGGCCTCACGGGCGTATGGGGAAAGCGGCCCGTCGCGGCGGTCCGGGTCGCTCCAGCGGGCGGCGACCGCCAGCAGAACCTCGTGCAAGCGCTCGGCGCCGCGCCCGTAGAGGGTCAGGCGGCCGAGCAGGACGACCCGCGGAATCGAGTCGGCGACCTGCGCCAGACAGGCGCGTGAGAGATCGTGGTGGATGAACCCCTGGGCGCGGAAGCGGCCGAGCAGGCGCTGCGCGACGCGCTGTTCCAGATGGAGGTGCACGGTGTCCTCGGTGAGGATCCCCTGATCCTCAAAGACGACCGGCCGCACAGGCGCCTGGCGGCGCCAGTCAAGCAGCTTCTCGTCGCGCGGGCGGGGGGTGCGCAGCGTGTCGAGCGTGGCAGCCCAGGTTGGGTCGGCGCCGGCGCGGCGGTCAAGCGCTGGAAAGCGCCACTGTCGCGGGCCGCTGGGTGTGTGCGTAGCCTCCTGCTCGAGCGGCTCGGCGCCGAGCAACTCCAGTGAACGGGAGAGCGCGTCGCGAAACGCGCGCTCGTCGAAGGAAACCCATTGGCGGGAGCGCTCGAGCAGGGTGCGGCAGTTCTCGATCTGGTCGCGCAACTCGTCCTGGCGCGCGCGAGCCTCCTCGAGCTCTTCGCCGACGAGCTGCTTGCGTTCGGGCGGGAGATCGGCGCGCGCGATCTGCTCGGCGATCTGGTCCGCATGCCGGTGGCGGATGCCGTCCCTGAGGCCGCGCTCGATCTCGTCGTCGATGACCTGTGAGAGGCTGCCGAGCTCCCGGCGGATCGTCTCGGTCTTGCGCACGAGGACGTCGAGCACGCGGTCCTCGCTGCGCTGCGGCAGCACGAAGTAGTGGCAGCGGACGTGCTCGGCGGGCTGGAGCTTGCGGTCGATACGTCCGTTGCGCTGCTCGATCCTCCCGGGGTTCCAAGGCAGGTCAAAGTGGAACAGGTCCGCGCAGTGGGCCTGGAAGTTGAGGCCCTCTCTGGCGGCGTCGGTGGCGATCAGAATCCGCAGCGGATCCTCGGCTGGCGGGGTGTTGAAACGCCGCTGAATCTCCTGGCGGCGTGGTCCGCTCGTCAGTCCGGTGATCACCTCGATCCGCTCGCCAGCCCGGTCGGTGTAGGCGATCGCCTGCTCCAGGATCTGCTGCAGCCAGCGTTTCGTGCCCTCGCGGCTCTCGGTGAAGATCAGCACGCGGCGGTCGTTCCAGACAGGTGCGATCTTGCCTGCGGGGCGCTCTCCGTAGGCCGGGAGCCCCGGGCACATGTGCTCCCGGATCCAGTCGATGAGATGAAGCGCCTTGGCGTCCGGCAGGCCGCGTGCGCGGTCGGCGAGTGCCTGCATCTGATCGAGCAGCGCGAGGCGGCGCGCGTCGCGGGCTCTGGCCTCAGACGCGGACTCGGCCGCGAGCTCAGCCTCGACGCCTACAGTTGCGGCCGCGATCGCCTGCTGCTCGGCAAAAAGCAGCTCCTCGTCGGTGTCTCCCGGCAGCTCGTCATCGGGTCCGGGGGTCGTCGTCAGGTCCGGGTCCGGACGCGGTGGGGGCGGGGCCGGTGCGTCGGGAGCTTCGTCGAGGTCTGTGACCTCGCGCGTGGTGCGACGTTCGATCGCGCGCCGGTGCACCTCCAGGCTCTGGGCGAATGCCTCGATCGAGGAGAGCAGGCGTTGCTGCAACCCGACAACCAGCAGGCCCGCGCTCGCCTGGGCGCGCTTGGACGCTTGCGCGAAGCGCTGCTCGTGAACGTCGCGATAGTCGTCAAGGAGACGGGAGAGCAGCAGCTCAGGTTGATCTGCCGGCAGGCCGGCGATCGCGATGCGCACCACCTCGCGCTGCGGAAATCCGCCCTGGATCGAGCGGATGTCCTCCTTGAGACGGCGTACCATGACCGCCTCGAGGTCACGCTTGCCCTTGATCTTCACCCCGCGGGTGAAGCGATACGGGTCAAGCAGCTCGAGCAGCGTCGAGAAGCTGTTGGAATGCCCGTTGTGTGGTGTGGCCGACAGAAACAGGCGGTGCTCAAAGCGCCCGCTGAGATCGCGGACGGCGCGAGTGAGCTTCGTCTCAATGCCGTAGCGCCCCCCGCTCGAGGGCGCGGCATGGTGTGCCTCATCCAAGATCAGCAGGCTGCCCGGGGCGAGCTCGCCAAGCCACGCGCGCATCGGGTCGGCGTAAGCAGGGTCGATCAGCAGGTTGTGGGATACCAGGAACCGGCTGTGTGTGGCCCACGGGTTGACGCCAAAGCCGCGTTCGCGTCGGACACGCGCGACGTAGGCGCGGTCGAGGATCTCAAACGTCAGCCCGAAGCGCTCGTCGAGCTCGGCCTGCCACTGCTCGAGCACCGACGGTGGCGCCGCGACGACGATCGTCTTGCAGCGTTTGCGCAACAGCAGCTCACGGGCGATCAGACCCGCCTCGATCGTCTTGCCGAGCCCCGTGTCGTCGGCGATGAACAGGTTGACGCGCGGCAGGCGCAGCGCCTTGCGCAGCGGCTCCATCTGGTAGGCGTCGATCTTGATGCCTGCCCGAAACGGAGCCTGAAAGAGGTTCGAGTCGGTCGCCGTCACGCTGCTCCAGCGCAGCGTGTTCAGAAACGCCGCAAACGTCCGGGGGTCGTCGAAGCCACGGTCACCGACGCGTTCCCAGCCCTCCGATCGAACGATCCGGCGATCTGGCTCGTACTCCCAGTAGACGCTCAGCTCCTCGCCCTGGGCGTCGTCCTCGGCGCAGGCAAGGCACATCACGGTCGCTCGCGCCGGCCCCACGGCCACGCTCTCCGGGGTCGCTTCGGCCGGAAGCTCAACCGCATCGACAAGCCAGCGGCGAGAGCGTACCTGCACGAGGTCGCCAGGGACCGGAAGCTCTTCAGGGAGCACCCCAGGGGCGTGGGTCCAAGGCGTGTCGACGGTCATCACATACAGCCGACACGGGACACGAGCACGTACGTTGGGCTCCCGTGCACGACGTGCCAGGGAATGCTAACCGCGGACGCGGATCTGATGCTGGGTGTCGCGCGGCTGGACCTCCGATGGGGGCTGTGAGGTGGCCGGCTGGCGGCGATCAGAGTGGTGTTGGCGAAGCGCGGTGACTTCGTTCAAACTGCCCCTGTTGAACGTCGGTGTGGATAGGGACCCTGGGTCGCGAGGGAGCGGGCGGCTTGTCGGTACTCAGCTGGCTTGACTTCTCTGAGGCCGAACGCCAGCGGGCGCTCGAGCTGCTCGACCTGCTCGCCACCAAGGAGAGCCGGGACGAGCTCGGCCTCGGCACGATCCGAGACGCGTTCGCTGACGCGATGTTCCCAGGGATCAGCACGCTGCAGCAGCGAGCGCGTTACTTCGTGTTCGTGCCGTGGCTGTTCCGGGATGTCGAGCGCCTGTATACGGGCAGCACAGATGTGCTCGAGCGCGCGCGCCAGCGTGAGCTTCGGCTGATTCAAAGCCTGATCGACGCCGGCGAGGTCGATGGTGTCATCGGCTCACGCTCCCGCGCGAAACTGCAGCAGGTCCCGAGCATCATCTACTGGCAGGGCCTGCGCAGATGGGGGATCCGCACGGTCGAAGGCACCCGCGAGCAGTGGGCGCGAAGCGTAAGCCAGGGTGCGGTGGCCGCAGTGCTCGACGACGACAACCAGCTCATCCAGTACGCGTCTTGGTGGCATAGCAGCCTGCCCGACCCGCCTGAACGGTGGCCAACGGAGGTCTCGCTTGCGCTCACGAGCCAAGAGGGCGAGTATCTACGGGATCGGGTACGCCAGACCTGCGGACAGACGCTGCTTGCAACGCTGGTCGAGCGTTCGCGGCCGTGGGAGCCGACCGATTTTCCGTGGGAGCTCATGCTCGACGACGCGACGGCTGAACAGCGCCGGATAGTGGCGTTCGCGCGACGGGTCTCACAGACCATGCACGGCGCGGCTCTGCTCTATAACCACATGCTCGCCGTGGCCACAGGCAGCGAGGATCTGGAGGAGGAGTACCGCAACAAACTTGAGGCTTGGGCAGTGACCGAGGCCCACGAGGATCGCTCCGCCACGCCACTGCCGGAGCTATGGGTGCTTCTGGATGAGCTCGGGTGCAACTTCACGCCGAAGACTCGCACGTTCATCGAAGCTTGGTTCCAGCTCACCGCTGACCCGCGCGAGGGATGCGCGAGGGATGCCGCGCGTGAGCTGATCCGCGGGCGTGAGTGGGACGTGAAGGGCCCAAAGGCTCGGCTTGTCTATGACGCGGCGCGGGAAACCTGGCGGGGCGCCGCAGGCGCGCAGCAGCTCTCCTACCGCTGGCGGAGTGCGCAGCGACAGATACTCGACATCCTCGAGCCGAGGCCCGGGTGACGCTCGCGCCGGCAGACCGACGGCTGCTGTCTGACATCCTCGCGCCGCCCGGGGATCAAGACTGCGCGTACCGGCTCGATGAGGCGATCGGCACGACCTACACGCTCGACCTGCTGGCGCTGCTTCACGTCCCGCTCGCCGCGACCACGCTGCCGTGGATGGGACACGACGGCGAACCTCTCGAGAACCCCTTTGCGCTGCTGGCGGCGCTGCGGGAGAACGCACGCCGGATCTCGCTTTACTGCCACGCGGGCGCAACGCGGGTACCGGCCCGTCACCTGCAGCTGCTCACCTACCTCGAGGACTCCGTTCACCCAGTCACACCACCCAAGCTCGGGGCGGTCTTTCACCCGAAGA
Organism: Actinomycetes bacterium; assembly: GCA_021809805.1. Taxonomy (GTDB): domain Bacteria; phylum Actinomycetota; class Acidimicrobiia; order Acidimicrobiales; family Bog-793; genus JAKABX01. Next base: position 21,042 of record JAJZKA010000019.1, on the reverse strand, counting down.
TCTGGCTGTTGCGATTCTCGCCCGAGTACGCAGGCGAGGCCGTCCTATACCGGCTTGTCGTACTGACCAGAAACCTCACCTTCGACTCGTCCTGGGATGCTGCGCTGACGCTCGAGGGACGGCTGCTCGAACGCAAGCGTCCAAGCCAGGACAACGCGGCGTTGAGCAAGTTCATTGCTCACCTGCCGGAATGGGCTCGTGCCGCCGGCGCCGATCCACCCATCGCGGCGAGGGAGCGTGCCAAACGCATGAGTCGTGAAGCTCTCCGCGTGCAGTGGACGCTCCCCGACGGGTTCGACACCATCAAGTTTCATGCTCTGGATGGTCACGCGCCGGATTGGGTCGTGGGTGACGCGCGACGGTTGCTGGTGGTGAGCCCATTCGCATCAGCAGAAGCCCTTGAGCGGATTGGTCGCGACGTGGATGAGATCTTGCTCATCAGCCGCTTTGACACCCTCGCGGGCCTCGCAACAGGCGTCACCGACAGGCTGGCCGAGGTCTACGCGTTCGAAGATGCCATGACCACGGGAGACGGTGATTCGGGCGGGGCCGATCTGGGGTCCGCACACAGCCTCACCGGGCTGCACGCGAAGCTGTTCATCGGTAGGCGCGCCCGGCGCACCGTGGTCTGGGTGGGCTCAGCCAACGCCACCGAGGCAGCCTTTGAGCGGAACGTTGAGTTCGTCGTAGAGCTGGAGGGACCGAGCGGCAAGCTGGGTATCGATGCCGTGCGGGCAGGGCTCGATGACGCTGGGCTGCTTCGCCCGTTCCAGCCAGGTGAGCCGATCGAGCCGGATCCCATGGCGGAGGTGGCCCGCAAGCTCGAGCGGGCCGCTCACAAGCTGGCGACGGGTGGCCTCAGCGCGCGGGTGGAGCCTGAGGCCGAGCTGTGGAGGATGTCCTTGGACTGCGCTCCTGAGGCGGCGATAACGGGCGTGAGCGTCGAGGCCAGGCCTCTCTCGCAACAGTTGTTCCAGAGGGTGAAGCCCGAGCTGAGACCAGCGTGCGTATTCCCCGCCAGCGAGTTCGTAGCGGTCACGCCCTTCTTCGCGCTGCGACTCACGGCGACAGGGGTCGATCCCCGGCCGCTTGAGGTCGTTGTCAAGCTCCCGGTGGCCGGGCTGCCCGCCGGACGGGCCGAGGAGATCACAGCGCAGATGCTGTCTGACCCAACGCTGCTATCGAGGTTCATACTGATCCTGCTTGCCCGTGGCGGGGATGTTGACCGTTTCCTAGACCAGCGCGATGACTTAGCCGGTAACAGCAGGGGCGTGGCCGCACGCTCCGCCAGCGGCCTCGATGTTCCGCTGCTTGAGCCCATGCTGCGTGCCCTGCGTCGCGAACCTGAGCGGCTCGATGAGGTTGGTCGCCTGATCGACGACCTTCGGCGGGCGGCAGGTGACGACCAAGAGCTGCTGCCAGTGGGCCTCGAGGAGCTATGGGAAACGATCCGTGCGGCAAGGGCGGCGCGAGCATGAGCCAGTTCAAAGCCGACGGGATTCTGCGCGAGCTGAAGAAGTTCCAGCTGGCAACCGTGGAGTACGCGTTCAAGCAGCTGTTCGACCCCGCAGGTTCAAATCGCTTCCTGGTCGCGGACGAGGTGGGACTCGGAAAGACACTGGTGGCTCGCGGGATCATGGCGAAGGCGATCGAGCGGCTGCAGCGGGATGGCGTGAAGCGGATCGACATCATCTACGTCTGCTCAAACAGCGAGATTGCGCGCCAGAACATCCGCAAGCTGCAGATCACCGACGACGGAGTTACGCTCACCGGGCGGTTGGCGATGCTGGCGCGGGACGTGCGGTCGTTGGGGCCGATCAACATCATCGCCCTCACCCCTGGGACGTCCTTGAGCAGGACGGCCGGCGCCGGTATCAAAGACGAGCGCGTGCTCCTCTACTGGATGCTCCAGCAGGTATGGGCGATCGGCACAGGCACCGGACCGATGAACGTTCTGCAGGCAACGGCCCGCGATGTGCGGGCCTTCCGCGCCGCGCTGAAGGCGTTTGACAAAGATGCCGTCGACCAAACGATCATGAATCGGTTCGAGTACAGGCTGACCAGTGAGGATCGCGGCCAAGCGAAAGCTGGCGGACAGACCCTAAGAGAGCGCTTTGATGAGCTCTGTGAGGAGTTCCGCTACGCGCGCAAGCACATTCCGGATGAGCAGAATCGACGGCGCAACCAGCTCATCTCCGAGCTGCGAGGGATCATGTCAGCCGCCGGAATCGACGCTCTGAAACCAGGCCTTGTCATCCTCGACGAGTTCCAGCGCTTCCGACATCTGCTCGGCGATGATCCAGAAAGTGAGGCGGCCGCGCTCGCGCAGACGCTGTTTCGCTGGTCGCGCCCGAAGACCGGCGAGCAGGCACGCGTGCTGCTTTTGTCGGCAACCCCGTACCGTGGCCTCACGGTCGCCGGCGATGGCGGGGACGACGATCATCACGAGGATTTCCTGGCAACGATCCGGTTTCTGGCCGACTCCAAAGAGGCTGCCGACGAGCTCCGGGGCATTCTGCGCAGCTATCGGGCGGCTCTGTTCGCTGCCACAGAGGAGTCACCGGAGCAGTTGCGTCAGATCGCGGGCGAGATCCGCCGTCATGTCGTCCGCTACATGGCCCGGACCGAACGCATAGGCGTCGGTGGGCGCTTCAACGCGATGCTCGCCGAGCCGCCCAAAGCATGCCGCTTGCACCCCTACGATGTCGGTCACTACCTGCTGGCGGAGGACCTCGCCGGCATCCTCGAGGAACCAGACACGACCGAGCTCTGGAAGAGCACTCCGTATCTGCTCAACTTCCTCGACGGTTACAAGTTCCGGGAGCGCCTTGATGAAGCGAACGCAGATGTACGGGGGCGGCGTGAGCTGGCAGAGACGGTCAAGCCGGCACGCGAGCTCCTGCTCGACAAGGAGGCAATCGCCGCCTTCCGTGAAATCGAGCCTGGCAATCCGCGGCTGCGCAAACTGATCGAGGACGTCGTGGACGGTGATGCATGGCGCATGCTGTGGGTGCCTCCCGCGCTCCCCTATCACCAGCTTGGTGGCGCCTACGGCCAGATCGGTCCGGGCGGGTTCACCAAGCGCCTTGTGTTTTCGTCATGGCAGGCGGTCCCGAAATCGGTAGCCGGACTGCTGAGCTACATCGTCGACCGCAAGCTCACACTCCAGGCAGATCGCGACGCCGTGAACACGCCGGAGCGACGCGCCAGCCAGCGCAACCGCTTGAACTTCTCGGTCGATCAAGGACGCCCCGCAGGGATGCCGGCGCTGTCACTGGTCTACCCGTCGGTGGCGCTCGCCGCCGCGGCGGACCCGCGTGAGTTTGCCCGCGACCATGCCGGTGGCGGTGTCGCCGAGCTGCGGCGCTGGGCCCAGGAACGCGTCGAGCCGTTGCTCGAGCGCCTGCCTCAACCGGCCGGGGAGCGCACAACGGTGGATGAGCGCTGGTACTGGGCTGCGCCGGTGCTTGTCGACCAAGAGCATCCGGAGTGGTGGGATGAGCCAGCGCTCGAGGAGGCCTGGTCACAGGCGCCGGCGGCCGACAGCGGCTGGCGTGCACATGTAGAGCTTGCCAGAGCCACCGCTTGCGGTGCGCTTGATCCACCGCTTGGACGACGACCCCGTGACCTGCTGGCGGTAACGGCGCTGTATGCGCTGGGAGGGCCGGCCACTCTCGCGCTGCGCAGCCTCGCACGCGTAACGGGACTGCCACTCGGCGCGATGTCCCTGCGGCTGCCGGCTGCCCAGGTTGGGTGGGCGCTGCGCGGGCTATTCAATTCGCCTGAGGCCACCGCGCTGCTACGAGCGGAGAACCCCGAGACCTTCTGGCGCCAGGTACTGCACCATTGCATCGACGGGGATCTCCAGGCTGTGCTCGACGAGCACGCGCACATGCTGATGGAGCAGGAAGGCTTCAGTCACCACCCGGCAGAGGACGCGGCAGCTGGTGTGGCCGACAGCATGTGGCGCGCGCTGCGGCTGCGCTCGTCGAGCTCTCGCTACACCTCGATCGAGGTAGATGAGCGGCAGCTCAAGCTCTCTACCCAGCGGCTCTACACCGCGTACGCGAGCCGCTTCGCCGACGAAGAGGGTGAGAGCGACGCGGCCAACGAAGACGGGCCCGTTCGCGCCACGCAACTTCGTGAAGCCTTCAACTCGCCGTACTGGCCATTCGTGCTCGTCAGCACGTCCATCGGCCAAGAGGGGCTCGACTTCCATCCCTACTGCCACGCGGTGGTGCACTGGAACCTCCCGACCAATCCAGTTGACCTGGAGCAGCGGGAGGGCCGCGTCCACCGCTACAAGGGGCACGCCATCCGCAAGAACGTCGCGCAGGCGCACGGCAAATCCGCTCTGGCCAGCGACGCTGCTGACCCCTGGGCTGAGGCCTTCAAGCTGGCCGCCTGTGACCAGCAGGCGGACGACAGCGGGCTTGTGCCGTTTTGGGTATACGAGGTGGATGGCGGCGCCACCGTCGAGCGGCACATCTTCGTGCTGCCCTTCAGCCGCGAAATCGAGCGGCTTGAGCGCCTATTGAACGGCTTGGCCATCTACAGGCTGGTGTTCGGCCAGGTCAGACAGGAGGATCTGATCGACCATCTCCTGGTCAAGTTCGGACCAGAGCGTGCAAAGGCGCTCGCCGCGGAGTTGAGGGTCGACCTGCGGCCGCCTGCGTTGTAGACGCAGACCGCGGCACGGGCCGGGTTCTCCTCGCCGCAGGTGTTGCGAAAACGGATCGCGACGTCCGCGCAGCCGGGGTGAGAGAACTGCACAGGACTGATGTGCCGCTGAGAAGCACATGGTTGCCTGGCAAGGCGGCAAGGGATGCGGCGTCTCGGGCGTGGCTTCAAATGGTCTCAGTGGCCATTGAGAGCCACACGGTCGATCTTTCGACATAACAAGCTCGAACGCCAAGCTCCGCTTCAGCGTCAGGGCTGCTCCTTGTCCGAGCACGGACTCCGCGCTCCATCCAGCATTGCCTGGTCACAACGCGCACCTTCAGATCAGGACGGTTGTTGTGCTTGGTCAAACTCGGCGTCGACCGTAGGTGTGCCCAATTCGGCACGGGCGATACGGATGAAATCGCGGCGGTGGTTCAGCACAGATCGAGACGCTCTCTCAAGTGCTTGCTCCTGCTCATCGGTCCATTCGAGGCCGAGGACAACGGTCGCGAACTTGCTGCGTGCGACGCCGGATTGCGTGGCCGTACTGACGATATCCGCGCACGCATCGATGAGTTTGGTCGCTGTGCGTACTGCGGTCGGCGAGCCGATGACCTCGATCTTCGACCAGGCTTGGTTCATGGGCTCGAACCCTTCCGCGAACCAATCATGGAGGGCCAGTGGGTCCAATGGCGCTCGGATCCTGAGTACGACGTCGAGGCCCTCGCCAAGCCCGGAGCGAGTCCGCATCGCGTCTCGCAACGTTCTGGCACGGATCGTGAACGACAGTGAGTGCGCGATCATCTGGTGATAGGCCTCGCCCTTTGCTGACCTAGCAGATGCTGCGTCACGCTTCCTCTGCTGCCACCAGATGACCCCGAACCCTGTGATGCCGGTGAGTAGGCTCGACCCCAGAGCCGCGACAACGGGAGCCCAGATCGACACACGCTCAGCCTAGCCAGAGGCTCGGCGTAAGGCGATCGTCACAGGCATGGTGTGGGCATCAGAGGAGGCGTTCACATTCCTACGAAAGCGAGCAGCACTGAGGAGTCGTTGTTGTTGTTGTTGAACGGCCCTTCGGATTCGAGGGACGTGAACCGACGGCCGCAGTAGGGTGCGCACGTCCGTTTGACTTTGGCTACTGGCGTGCAGGTCTTTGTCTGTGATCCGCACGCGCCGTGGCAGCGCGGCAGGAACGAGAACACCAACAGTCGATGGCTGTACCGATCGCCTCCGGCTTGGACCGAGCGCCTATGTCTCCAGCACAGCTACAGCTCGCCCTCAGGGCTCACCGCTGCGGCGCTGGGCGCTTGCTGGTCGTCGAACTTCCCCGTGCTGCGCTGCGTGGTTGTCCCCGTCGAGTTTGACCGCCCGCGTCCTCGGTGTCCGCATAGCGTACAGCTGCTCGCTTGACGGCCGCAGATCGCGGTGGTAGGTTCTTCCCGCTGTTACTCACAACTGGGACAGAGGAGAGGGTCAATGAGTGAGCGCGTCGTAAACGCGAAGCTGTCAACACTCGAGGCTTCAGGACTGAGTCTCGCCGGACTGGCGCCTACTATGGCGCTCGCTCTCGGAACCTCGTTTGCAGCCTCGGAAGCGGGGCCCGCGGTTCCCTTCGCCTATCTAGTGGCGATGTTCGGCTCGTTTTCGCTGGCCTACGTAATCGTCCGCTTCGCCCGCCGCTACGACGTGGCCAGTGGTGTCGCGTTCACCTACGCCGGTCGTTCGCTTGGACGCCTGGCGGGTTTCGTCGCGGGCTGGGTGTACGTGACAGCCTGGCTCTCTTCGACAGCCGTCGTGCTGGGGGTCGCCTCGGTCTCGGCCAGTGCGCTGTTGCAGCGCCATAGCATCAATGTGAGCTGGTTTTGGATTTTTCTAGTCCTCTTGATCCTGGCCACGGCGGTTAACTTCGTCGGCGTGAAACCATCAGTTCGGCTGCTCGTCGTGCTCGAGCTGGTTTCGATGGCGACGTTGGGAGGTTTGATGGTCTACGTTCTGGCCAAGGGCGGGGCGAACGGACTGTCCTGGAAGCCCTTTGATCCCTCGCTCTCGCCTAAGGGCCTGTCAGGGATCGGGTACGGGATGATCTATGGGTTTGCGGGTTTCGCCGGCTTCGAGGCTGCGGCGGCCCTAGGACGTGATAGCCGTGACCCGGCGCGCGTGATACCGCGTGCGATCGTTTTCTCGCTCATCGGCGCGGCGCTGTTCTTCATCCTTTGTACCTATGCGCTCTCTGTCGGGTACGGCGTGACCCACTCCTCAAGATGGGCAGCTGACGCGGCGCCGCTTGACACCATCGTTGGCCTATACGCAGGCTCGGCTTGGGCTCAGATAGTCGACGCCATGGTCGTAGTCAGTGCTTTCTCGTCTGGCCTTGGCCTCATGTCCTTGACTTCACGGATCCTGTTCGAGATCGGAAGCCACAAGCAGGCGCCGGGCGTGTTTGCGCGTCGGCATGCACGGTTTGGGACGCCGTTTATAGGGATCGTGTTCGCCTCTCTCGTTGCGTTCGTGCTAGCAGGGGCGGTCGGCGAGGGGACCAATGTCACCACCATGATCGGTGTCTTAGCTGGCGCCAACACGCTAGGCCTGATTCTCATCTACGGGCTGCTTGCCATCGGGATCCTCGTGGATCGCCGCGAGCGAGCCTGGGCCGTGACCCGCTCAGGATTGGTGAGGATGGCGTCAGCGGTCGTCCCAGTCATCGCGCTGGTGCTGCTCGGCTACGCCTTCTATGCCTCGTTGTTCCCTCGTCCGCCATTTCCGTTCAGCCTTGAGCCCTATCTGGTCGGCGCCGTTTTGCTGCTAGTGCTCTTGGGCGCTTGGGCGCTAAAGCGGCGAGGCAGTGGGTTGGATTTCGTGAGCGCTGCCACGGAGAGCGAAGAGCGATCGCTGACGGATGTAGTGCCTGCGGGCGATGCCACCCTGTAGCACGGAGCAGTGCGCCGCCGACGTTGTCGTAGTGGGCTGCGGCGCGGCCGGATTCACGGCCGCGCTCGCCGCTCACGAGCGCGGCGCGTCAGTCATGATGCTCGAGAAAGCAGAGCAAGTCGGCGGGACTACGCGCAAAGCAGGCGTCTGGATCTGGATCCCAAACAACCCGCTCCTGCGGGACAGTGGCCTCAGTGATCCGAAGCCTGCCGCGTTGAGGTATATGGCACGCCTCGCGCGTCCGCACGTATACGACGCCGAGTCCACTCATCTCGGCCTGCCTTCGGACGAGTTTCGGCTTATCGAGACGTTCTACGACGAGGCCTGCGACGCCATGGAGCTTCTTGTTCGGATGCGAGCACTGCAGCCGCATCACCGGCCGGACATCCCTGACTACTACGCAGAGCTTGCCGAAGACGAGACGCCCTATGGGCGCGTGGTCATGCCCCGGCCACGCTCAAGCCCGACCGGCGGAACCGGGTTTGAGTTTGTCGAGGACCTCGAGCGCGCGGTCCGGTCGCGCGGCATTGCTGTCCGCACCGGATGCCGGGCCGTGCGTCTGGTCATGGAAAATGGGCGCGCCGTAGGTGTGGTCGCGGACGAGCGCGGTCAGGAGCGGATCTTCCGAGCCCGCGGTGGCGTGGTGTTCGCGAGTGGCGGCTTCACTCATAACCGCGAGTTAATGCTACGGAGCTTTGCGGCCCCATTGCTGCATGGTGCGGCCGCGCCGTCGAACGAGGGGGACTTCGTATCAATCGCCGGCGCCGTCGGCGCCCGCTTGGCCAACATGGGGTGCGCTTGGATGGCGCCGATACAACTTGAGCAGGCTCTGACGCCCGAGCAAGCGCGCACCAACGCGAGTATCACTGAGGTACACGGGGACAGCGCGATCATTGTTAACCGTGAAGGACGCCGAGTCGTGAACGAGAAGGCGATGTACAACGACCTAACGCAGGCCTTCTTCGAATGGGACGGAGCATACGGCGGCTACCCGAATGCGCGCCTCTTCCTGATCTACGACCACGCGACGGCGCGATTCTACGGGGACAATTCTTCGGGCAACCCCATCCTCCCAGTTGACGTCGAGGCGCGTCACATCCTCAAGGCGCCGACACTAACGAAGCTCGCCGCCGCGTTGGATGAGCGGCTTATGGCGCTCGGAGTGGCGTCCGGTGGCATACGGTTGGCAGAGGGGTTCGGGGCCGAGCTCGAGCGGACAGTCGAACGCTTCAACAGTTACGCACGCACCGGCTCCGATCCGGAGTTCCATCGCGGCGAGAAGGCAATCGAGCGGTTCTTCAGCGGGCCGGCCCGCCCCGGGAATGATCGCCACCCGACGATGTATCCGTTCGAGTCGACTGGCCCCTACTACGCGATGATCCTAGCTCCAGGGACGCTCGACACGAAGGGCGGGCCGGTAATTGACTGCGCGGCACGGGTCATCAGCAGTGACGGCGATCCGATACCGGGACTTTACGCCGCCGGCAACTGCGTTGCCTCGCCTTCCGGCCAAGCCTACTGGGCCGGCGGAGCCACCGTGGGATTAGCGATCACGTTTGGCCGTATTGCCGGGCTGGGGGCTGCTGCTGCCGCCGCCGGCGCCTCACTCGGCGGGACTTTCTGAGCGAAAACGTGTACCCGGCGGGTCGGTGTCGCCTACGCCCGGCGTGGCGCTCATGTTGCCGTTTCGTGCTTCTGGGGCCACGTTCGCCGCGCTACCGAGCACCGGGCGTGACTCATCCTTCGGGCAGCGCAAATACGCGCACGGGGGACCCGTTCGCACCAATCACTTTCATCGGAGCTATGACGATCCGAGTGCGTGGTGGAAGCTCGCCGAGGTTGGTGAGGTTCTCCAGAATCAGCCGGCCGGCGCCGAGCCACAGGTGATGCAGTGGGAACGTAGTGGAGTCGACGGGGTCGGCCGACGGGCCGTCGAAGCCGATCGCGGACACGCCAAGATCGATCAGGAACTGAGACGCATGCTCGTCAGGGAAGCTCCACCCGGTCCAATAGGCTTCGGTGCCGTAGCGCCGCGCGTTGTCTGAGTGCAAGAGGACGACATCCCCGTCCATCACTGCGCTGGCTAGTGGCTCAAGCTCTGCTCGCGAGATCGCTCCTGGGGAGCGGTGAGAAACGTCGATCGTGACCGCCTCGGTCACGAGCCGGTCGAGCGGAATCGCGTCCAGGCTGTTCCCCCCGGCGACCAGGTGCGAGGGGGCGTCGATGTGTGTTCCGGTGTGATTGACGAAGCGCCACTCGGAAATCGCGTAGCCGTCGCTCTCGACCTGGGCGAGGTCACGGAAGCTCGGTGACGCCAACCCGGGGTAGACGGGCATCTCGTTTCCGTAGGCATGGGTCAGGTCGACGACATTCATCAGCTCTCCTCTTATGTTGAACGGCATGACATCGCAAGCAGCTTCCTCGAACCTGGTTTGCGGTTCCCCACGGCAGACTGAACTGCACGCCCCGTCGTGGTCGTGGCCGACTACAGCGCGGATCCAATGGCTCGTCAGTTCAGGCGGCCAAACTAAGTAGGAGCGGCAAATCTTGCCAGAAATCCTGAGTGCCTTCGCGGCTCCTGGCACCGGTCGTCGGCGCCCGCGCGCGCGAGTTCTCAGGGCGCGAACCTCCAAGCTCGGGCGAACGGAATATTCAAAGTTACTTCGAGCGCGCCCGCGGGCCTCCGAACATCGAGACGGTGGTCTCGGGAGTGCTTGCGCGATCGCCAGCGTGGTTCGATTCGCCCTCGGCTTACGATCGACCAAGCTGTGGCCCTCTACGAGTTTCTAACGAGCCAATCATGATCCGCCCGCGGGTGCGCGGCCTCCCCACCCGCACTTGAGTGCCCCGGTGTGGGAGGGGGCCACGCTCTCCCGCAGCTCAACCAAAAGTGGGCTTTCCGGGCGGGTGCAGCCGTGGCCACCGTACACCAGCGACAGCGGCTGATGTTGGCTTGGTCGGCAATCTCTCCCGATTCCTTCCAATTTGGTGCTGTCCCTCTCTCATCGGCAACGACACGCAGAGCCGAAGGCCAAGAATCCTCAGCGCTCGTCTTGCGTCCAGACGCTCGGTATGCGAGCATAGCGGAAGATCGGGCAGCAGCCCGGGTACGGGTCGCAGGGAAGAGAGGCGACCGCGCTATTTGGAGGGGCCAAGCGCCCCTGAAAGGAGGAGTGCTAATGGAGGATCGACAGGGTCAAGCGCACGACTGGACGGTGTGCCGTAGCCGAACGGCTGGAGGCGCAGGAGCGAGAGTCGCGGCACTGGCAGGCGTCGCTCTAGCGACAATGGCTTTCGGGGCTACCGCTGCCCACGCGAAGGCAGCGCACTACAGCGTAACTATTGCTGGCCACAAGATTACGACCAACGCTCGGCTGGCGGCGAGCGTGCCAAAAAAGGTTCGGGCCGTCGGCCTCGAAGACATCACCTACAACAATGCGCCTCCGGATGAGCAGGTCATAAACGGCGTCAATGTCGGCTGGGAGATCGACTTGGGCCGCGCTGTCGCCGCGGAGTTGGGCTTGAAGTGGAAGCTGACGACGTCCGCTAACTTCGAGGAGTTCGTTCCCGGCTTGCAGAACGGACGGTACAACACGTCGTTTACCTCCTTCATCCAGACGCCGGCGAGGTTGAAGCAGATCGACATCATCACCTACTACAACGTCGGCACTGGCTTTGCCGTCAAGAAGGGCAGCTCGATCAAGATCAGGAAGCCGGCTGATCTCTGCGGCCACACGGTCGCCGTGATTGAGGGTTCCGCCTTCATTCAGCAGATTGAGTCGATCAATTGCAAGCGGTTCGGCAAGCCGGCCGTGAAAGTCCAGTCGTTCCCCTCTGACTCAGCGGCGGAGCTGGCTGTGAGCAGCGGCCGTGTACAGGTCTACTCCTCATCCGAAGATCAGTTGTCGTACCTGATTCAGAAGACTGCGCACCAGTTCGTGCTACAGCCCCTGAACTTCGATCCGGTCCCCGAGGGTGCCGGCGTGACCAAGGGACTTGGCCTCAGCAAGCCGATTGCGAACGCGATGAACGCGCTGATCCGGTCCGGCGCGTACAAGGCGATCATGAAGAAGTGGTCGATCACGTACGGCTTGGTCAAGCACGCGACCATCTACCGCTAGAACACAAAGCCCAAGGAGCTAGGGAAACCCTCAGTCGTGGGCTAGAAGCCATCGACGATGGACGACTCCGCTTCTAACTCGCAGGCCTTGGTGCCGACGCTCGACGGTCACGTCGAGCGTCGGCCCAAGAACACGCCCGCAGGCGTGCTCTTGATGGTGCTGAAATGGATGGCACGCGCTGTGGTTCTGGTGGTCATGGTTGACGTGGTGCGGATCCTTGTCACCTCCAAGACGATCGAGTGGGGGACCGTCGCTCATTACCTGACCTTCGGCGCAATTCTCGCAGGAGCCCTGACCACACTCGAACTCACAGTTGCAGGCATGGCAATCGGCATTGGCATCGGGGTAGTCCTGGCGCTCATGCGGCTTTCTCCGAGTACGGTCATGAATGCCGCGGCATCGGCGTATCTGTGGTTCTTTCGTGGGACGCCGCTACTCGTCCAGATCATCTTTCTCTACAACCTCGCATCATTCATCCAGCGGATCACGGTTGGCATTCCGTTTGGAGGGCCGACGTTCTTTTCGTGGAACACCAACTCGCTGATAACGGTCACGAGTGCGGCGGTCCTGGCGTTGGGACTCAACCAGGGCGCCTACATGTGTGAGATCGTGCGGGCCGGGATCCTGTCAGTGGACGAAGGTCAAATGGAGGCTTCACTTGCGCTGGGCATGACCCGCAGGCGTGCGATGCGGCGCATCATCCTACCCCAGGCGATGCCGGTGGTAATCCCTCCAACCGGGAACAATGCCATTGCACTGTTGAAGGACTCCAGCCTGGTCAGCGTCATCTCGATGAAGGAGTTGCTCTACCAAGCCCAACTCATCTACTCCGCGCAGTTCAACACGATTCCCCTCCTAGTGGTGGTCTGTATCTGGTACCTGGCGATGACCACCGTAGCTTCAGTCGGGCAGTACTATTTGGAGCGCCACTTTGATCGCGGGTCGACGCGCACGCCGCCGCCACGCTTCAGGACGCGGTTTGGGCGCAATCTGACCTCAATCCTTCGCCCGGGGGCAAGGATGGGCTCCGCAAGCGATGTAGCGGCTGCTGCGCAAGCCGGTCAACGCTCGGGATTAGGCTCGTGAGCGCGCACTCCGCGACCGAACAGCCACTGCTTCGCCTCTGCGGCATCCATAAGCGCTTTGGCGACAACCACGTACTGCGCGGCGTCGACCTGGAGCTCGCAGCGCGCGAGGTGGTCTGTCTTATCGGCCCCTCGGGCTCAGGCAAGACGACCCTGCTGCGCTGCGTCAACCACCTGGAGGTGCCCACCGAAGGGCGCGCGATCCTGCAGGGAGAGCTGCTCGGGCAGTACACCCGCCGCGGTCGGCTCGTCTCACTCCCACCGCGCGAGCTTGCCGCACAGCGAGCTGCCATCGGCATGGTCTTCCAGCACTTCAACCTGTTCGATCACAAGACGGCGCTGGAGAACGTGACCGAAGCACCGATCCAGGTAGCGGGTATGTCGAAGCACGAAGCACGCGCCATCGCGGGCAGACTCCTAGAGAGCGTTGGCCTAGCCGAAAAGGCACACGCCTACCCCCGCCAGTTGTCTGGCGGCCAGAAGCAGCGCGTGGCAATTGCCAGGGCGCTGGCGATGTCGCCGAAACTCATGCTGTTTGACGAACCCACCTCGGCACTTGATCCAGAGATCGTGGGGGAAGTCCTGGACGTAATGCGCAAACTCGCCCATGAGGGGATGACAATGCTGGTGGCCACACATGAGATGACGTTTGCGCGGGACGTAGCCGACCGAGTGGTGTTCATGGATGGCGGCGTGATCGTCGAGCAGGGCCCGCCCAGCCAAGTCCTTACGGCCCCGAGTCACGAGCGAACCAAGCGTTTTCTCGCGCGTCTCCTGTGAGGCCGTCTCGTTGGGTCTCCGATCTTCAGCCCACTATCGCCTTCTCAATCAAACTATCGGCCATAAGGAGCCTTGATGACATTCCGTGGTAGTTATACGGTGACGATCACGCCGTTCACCGACGACGGCGCCGCCATCGATCTGGAAGCCCACCGTCGTTTCCTGGATTGGCAGCTCGCCTCCGGTGTGCCAGGACTGATCATCCTTGGTTCGACCGGAGAGTTCCTTGCCGTATCGGATGCCGAGCGCACCGAGTTCGTGAAGGCAACCGTGGAGCACGTTGGAGGCCGCGTCCCGGTGCTGGTCGGAACTATGAACGCGTACACGCCGAATGCGGTCCGGTACAGCCGTGAGGCCGAGGAGCTAGGCGCCGATGGCCTGATGGTGGTGCCACCGTACTATTACACGCCCACGGAGGATGAGATATTCGATTATTACAGGGCGATCTCTGAGGCCGTGACCGTGCCAATCATGCTCTACAACAATCCGGTCACGTCCAACGTCGACATGTCGGCCGCGCTGGTGGCGCGCCTCACGGCCTCACTTGAAAACGTGCGGTACATAAAAGAGGCGAGCCTTGACGTAGCCCGTGTCTACGACGTGATCGAGGCGACGGACGGGGTGATGCAGGTCTTCGCGGGTGAGCGCATCGTCGAATCGTTTCTGCTCGGCGCCGTCGGCTACGTAAACCCGTTCGGAAACTACGCTCCACGGGCGTCATCGGTGATCTGGGACCTGCTCACCGCCGGCAGAGTCGAAGAGGCCCAGCAGATCCAGCGCAAGCTCGACGAAGTCAACGCGATCATCGCTGCAGGCCATCCTACCTATGGGCATCAGTGCTACTCAAAGGCGCTGGCTGCTCTGGTCGGATACCCAGTTGGAGATGTGCGTCCGCCGCTTACGAAGTTCACGAGCCTTGGTGGGGAGGGAGAGGAGCGTGTGCAGAGGATCCGGCCTCTCCTGGAGCAGCTCGATGAGCTCGCTGACCGATTCGCACCGCGAGCTGCGGTTACGCCATGAGTGCTGATTGCGGGCGAGCCGAGCGAAATGGCTCAGGTGGGCTGAGCGATCTCACCAACAGGACGGTGCTGGTCACCGGTGCGTCGAAGGGTATCGGTGCGGAGATCGCGTCCGCTCTGGGAAACGCAGGTGCCGCGGTGATCGCCGCATACAACGCAGACCATGAAGGTGCCCACAACGCCACGAGCGCGATTCCAGAGAACCGTCGACATCTCGTGTCGCTCGACTTGGCGCGTGCAGGTGCCGGACGAGAGCTGTGGCGACTGGCTTGCGACTGGCGAGGTTCAATCGATGTAATCGTCTGTAACGCGGCCGTGATGCTGGACTCTCCACTGGATTCTACAGACGCGGAGTGGGATGAGGCTTGGGAGCGAACGCTGGCCGTCAATGTCATCGAAACGGCAAACCTCATGCGCGCTGCCGCACGAGCGTTTGTCGCACGCGGTGGCGGGGTTCTGATCGTGCTATCCAGCTGGGCGGCACAGCGCGGCTCAGGCAATCCCGATCTGCTTGCCTATGCTGCGTCAAAAGCAGCCGTCAAGTCGCTGGCGCAGACACTGGCACGCGCTCACGCGAAGGATGGGTTGTTGGTATACGTGATCGCCCCAGGGATCGTACGCACACAGATGTCCGAGGTCTCTGCGCAACGCTTGGGTGGCGAAGCGGCGGTCACCGCGACACTTGCTATGGGCGACTGGGTCCCTCCTCACGAGATAGGCGAATTGGTGGCGTTTCTGGCGGCAGGAAGGATGCGGCACCTCAGCGGCGCCACACTGGACGTCAACGGTGCAAGTTACATCCGCTGACGCGACGCGCGAGCGGGCCGAGGCGCGCTCCGGACAGTGTGAGGTACTGGTAGTCGGCGCTGGCATAACAGGCACTGCCACTGCCTGGCATCTCGCCCGAGCCGGGATCGACGTCATGGTAGTCGAGCGCGGAGAGATCGGCGCGGCCGGGTCCGGCGCCAACGCGGGTAGTCTGCATGCACAGCTTCAGCACGCACCGTTTGTGGAGCGCGGCGTCAGCTGGGCACGGGCGTATGCTCCCGCGACCCGCTTTCTGCTCGAGTCGATCAGGTTGTGGCGAGGGCTCAGTGATGAGCTCGGAACGGATCTTGAGGTTTCGCTGACCGGAGGGATCCTGGTTGCTGACGACGACGATCAGATGCATGCGATCGAGCAAAAGGTGGCTATCGAGCACGAACAAGGTATTGATTCGAGTTTGCTTTCAGCGACCGACCTGCGTGAGCTGGCGCCGTACCTTGCTCCTGGGATGGTGGGAGGCGAGTTTTGCGCTAATGAAGGCAAGGCCAACCCACTTCTGGCGACGGCTGGGCTGGCCAAGGCAGCAATGGCAAACGGTGCACGGATTCTCACTCGCACGGACTTGCGCGCGCTCGACGGAACCGACGGGGGATTCACGGCGCTCACCTCAGCGGGCGAGATTCGTTGCAAGAAACTGATCAGCTGCGGAGGCACCGAGGCCAGTGTCGTGCTCGCGCTGGCTAATGCCCGCTGTGCGCCCGTTGGCGGCGAACCCATCCAGGCATCGGTCACTGAGGCTGTGGCCCCACTGATCGGCCACCTGATCTACTACGCAGGTCAGCCGCTCACTCTCAAGCAGGCACGTGCCGGCTCGATTCTGATCGGCGGTGGGTGGCCAGCGAGCGTGCGCGCCGGGCACCCACAGGTCAGCGGCGACTCGCTGCTTGGCAACCTCGCGGTCGCCCAGCGCGTTGTGCCGGAGATCGCGAACGCTCGCCTGATCCGTACGTGGGCAGCTTATGTAAACGCAACATCCACCTGGCTGCCGCTGATCGGGGAGCTCCCCGGTGCCCCAGGGTTGTTCATTGGTTCCTTCCCCTACATGGGATTCACGGCGGGTCCCCTGCTTGGCCGTGTACTCGCACAACTTGTGCGGGGCCAAGTACCCGAGACAGACCTTTCCGCCTTCACACCCTGACTTAGCGAACCAGCGCGCCGATCTCGACGGGCCTCATTGGCGGTGAGGGCGAGTACCCCGACATCTCGCCGGGCTCCTCACCGAGGCTCCGTGCCACCATTGCGCCAATCACCGGACCGCAGTAGCGCCCCTGGCAAGGTCCCATTCCCGCGCGTGTCTCACGTTTGACGGTCCCAGCGTGTCCCGCTCCGTCTGCTAGTGACCGCGAGACAGCCTGCCGTGTGACGCCCTCGCAGCGGCAGATTGCTGTATCTGGCTCGGCTAGCTGGTCAGTGAGAATTGGCGCATGGTAGACCTTGGCGAGCCCCTCCTGAAAACGCTTCTGTCGGGCTACGGCTCGCTCGGCCTTGGACTGGAGCGAGTCACCGGAGGGCTTCACGCCGAGCTTTCGGAGCACGTCAAGCGCAGCCAGCTCACCCTGCGCCTGGGCATGCCACGCCCCGCGGATGCCGGCACCGTCGCCAACCACCCAGACACCGTCCACAGATGTCGCGCCGCACGCGTCTACGACCGTCTGGAGGTGCCCGAAGCCGGCGGCGAACTGGTGGCGACAGCCAAGCGAGCGCGCCGCCTCCGTGGATGGAATGAAGCCGAAGCCCAGACAGATGGCGTCCACCTCGAAATGACGTAGCTTGCTCAGGTCGGGGCGCCCGCTCGAATCGACACCTGCCACCTGGGCGCTATGTACGTGACCACCACCATCCGCCCGAACGATCGTGGCTCCGTAGATCACGGGCACGCGCGCGCGCGCGAGGACGCCACGATAGTGCAGCCCAGCGCGCACCAGGCTTGGAGCTGCTCGCGCCATAGCAATGAGTGCGCGACCGCGGGCAGGTAACGGTGCGCCAGCCAGCTCCACGACAGCCGCAACGCTGGCGCCGCCGCGCGTGAGTTCAGCTGCCACCTGCATGTTCAGCGGCCCGTTGCCGGAGACCAGCACGCGTTTACCAGGCGCCACGCCGTAGCTTCGCCAGAGCGTCTGCGCGGCTCCGGTGGTCATCACGCCGGGGAGGGTCCAGCCCGGGAAGGGAACGCCCCGCTCATAGGCACCGGGCGCTAGCACCAGCGCCCGGCACGAGTATCGCTGGCGACCGCGTGGCGAAACCGCATCGATTGCATCGAGCCCAAAAGCTCCCCAGACACAGGTCTCGCTGTGAACCTCGACTCCGGCATCTATCACGCGACGAATCAGGGCGCGGCCAGCAGCAAATTGGCGGTCCGACGGAACTCTGGGGTCAACGCCAGCCGGCTGCTTGAAGTACTGCCCACCGAGCTTTGTACGCTCATCGAGTAGGACGACACGCAGCCCGGCCTCAGCAGCCAGGGCGGCCGCTGCGAGCCCGGCGGGCCCGCCGCCAACGACAAGCAGATCACAGCTTTGCGTCTCGTCACCCCTGTCGCTGGCGCCACCCATGCAAGCATTTGGCGGCGAGCTAACCTCACCTCCACGGGTCGGCTGCGGTTCCATCGGTGGCGTCCGATCCAGTTGCACCAAGGCTGGCGACCGGTTCACGCGCATTCCTGGCCTTGCAACCGTCATGCAGGCCCGCTGCCCGGGTCTACCATCGACCGTAACAAGGCACTCTTGGCAGATACCCATGCCGCAGAACACCCCCCTGGGGTCGCCGAGGCGGCTCTGGCGCAGCACCCGCTCGCCTGCCGCGATGAGCGCCGCGGCGATCGTCGCGCCCGGTGCCACCGGGATTGCCCTCCCGTCGAAGTCAAAACTCGGTCGATCTGCCCCGTTCACGTTCGCGTTCATGGTGTACGTATAGCGCGCAAGCGCACGGCTTGCGCGCACGGTGCCACGCTTGGTCCCAAGCTGGACTCTGCACGGGAACGGGATGAGCGCCTCCCGCTCTGGACAAAACCCAGCTCGATGTGGCAGAGTTCGCATACCGGGCGACCGACCGCATTCCGAGCACCAACGAAGAGGACCATGAGCATTTCTTCCCACACCGAGTCCCGAAGCGACATCGACCGCCGTCACGTGATGCACCCGTTCAGTGTGTTGCAGCGCCACGAGCAGAGCGGGCCACGCCGGATGATCGTGCGGGGATCCGGTTCGCGGGTATACGACGAGGACGGCCGCGCCTACATCGACGCGATGGCCGGACTCTGGTGCGTAAACATCGGCTACGGCCGAAGCGAGATCGCGGATGCGCTCCACGAGCAGACCTTGCGTCTGCCGTACTACCACTCATTCTCATCGATGGCGACGGACACGCCTGCGCTGCTTGCTGAGCGCCTGATCGAGCTGATTCCAGGGCACATGTCGAAGGTGCTCTACGGGACCAGTGGCTCGGATGCCAACGACACCCAGATCAAGCTCGTGCGCCTCTTCAACAACCTCCTCGGCCGCCCAGCCAAGAAGAAGATCATCGCGCGAGACCGCGGCTATCACGGCGTCTCGATCGCGTCAGGCAGCCTGACAGGGTTTCAAGCGATGCATTCTGGCTTTGACCTGCCGATGCCCGGAATCATTCATACCACGTCTCCATACCGCCTAAGGGAGGCTGGAGTGGACGAGAGCGACGCGGATTTTGTGGCTCGACTCGCAGCCGACCTCGACGCGCTCATTGTTGCCGAGGGTCCAGAGACGGTGGCGGCGTTCATCGCCGAACCGGTTCAGGCGGCCGGGGGGGTGATCGTCCCACCCGAGGGCTATTTCCCAGCTATCCAGGAAGTTCTCAGGCGCCACGACGTTCTGCTTATCGTAGATGAGGTCGTTTGCGGGTTCGGGCGGCTTGGGACCTGGTTCGGCAGCGAGTTTGTGGGCGCCGAGCCGGACCTGGTGACCGTCGCTAAGGGCATCACGTCAGCCTATTTCCCCCTATCCGCGTGTGTGGTCTCAGAGCGGGTCTGGCGAGTGCTGGCTGACGAAAGCGGTGAGCGGGCCTTCGGACACGGCTACACCTACACCTCCCACCCACTGGCTGCCGCCTGTGCCCTCGCCAATCTTGCTTTGATTGAGCGTGAGGACCTGGTGAGCCAGGCTGGAGAGCGCGGAAAATATCTGAACACCCAGCTTCGCGCAGCCTTCCAGGACCACCCAATGGTCGGCGAAGTACGTGGGCATGGGTTGATAGCAGCCGTAGAATTCACCGCGGGCGCCGGCCCGACAAAGCTGTTCGATCCGATCGGCAAGGTGGCTGCTCGGGTAGACGCCGAGTGCTTGGAACGCGGAGTTATCACACGGGCGCTGCCCGACTCCGACACGATCTCGTTCTCTCCGCCGTTTGTGATAACAGAGACGGAGATCGATGAGATCGTCGCCGTCGCACGGGAAGCAGCCGACGTCGTCGCCGCGGACATACTTTGAGCTCATGGTCAAGGCTGGCGCGGCGCGTCCACGGCTGGGGATCATCGTCAACCCGCTTGCGGGGATCGGTGGGCCGGCCGCGCTGAAGGGCAGCGACGGCGCAGCTACCGTTGCCGAGGCCCGTGCCCGTGGTGCCAGGCCGGAGGCGCCGCTCCGAGCGGAACGAACACTGCAGGCACTGGCGGCACGCGTCGGACCTGCTGAGTTGCTCGCGGCACCCGGCGCAATGGGTGCCGATCTTGCGCGCCGGGTTGGCTTCTCGGTAAAAGCCACCAGCAGGTCCGCCCCATCCGAGACTTCGGCACTCGACACTCGAGTCGCCGCCACTGCCATGCGTGACGCAGACGTCGGATTGCTCCTGTTTGCTGGTGGAGATGGGACCGCACGGGACATCCACGATGCAATCGGGGACCAGCTTCCCCTGCTGGGAATACCGGCCGGCGTCAAGATGCATTCAGGCGTCTTTGCTCACAGCCCGGAGGCCGCAGCGCGAGCGGCGGAAGCGGCTTTGCGAAACGGTCCCAGCCTACCCTTGCGCGGCGCCGACATCGCGGATGTGGATGAGCAGGCGGCTCGCGACGGACGGGTCGCCAGCATCCTCTACGGGAGCGTGCGCGTGCCTGATCTTCCGCGACTGGTGCTACCGACGAAGGCTGGCTCACCGGCGCAACCCGGGGCTGAGCTTCAAGCACTCTGCAGAGAGATTGCTGACACGCTCGAGCCCTCCTGCCTTTACCTGTTCGGACCGGGCAGCACGACAGCGATGGTGCTTGCTGCGCTCGGCGCGCGCGGCACGCTGTTGGGCGTTGACGCGGTACTGGACGGGCAGGTCGTCGGCAAAGACCTCACCGAGTCCCAGACGCTCGCACTGCTCGATACTCACTTGGATTCAAGACTTGTGGTGGGACTGGTCGGAGGGCAAGGGATGCTGTTCGGTCGCGGCAACCGGCAGCTCACGGCGGCTGTGCTGTCTCGCGTAGGGGCTGACAGGATCACGGTTCTGAGTGCGGCGGACAAGCTGCTCGCACTGACCCCCCCGACGCTATGGGTAGACACCGGCGACCCAGTGCTTGACAAGCATCTAAGTGGCTACATCCGAGTGCGTGTTGGACCACGGCAGCAGATCATCATGACCGTTTCGAGCTAGCGACGACTGGAG
>JAJZKA010000167.1 GCA_021809805.1 Actinomycetes bacterium | reverse complement strand
TCGGGATCGAGTCCGTCCAGCGCCTCATGCAGCCGTTCCCATGCCTTTGCCTCGCTGAGCGTGTGGCGATAGGCGTCCGCCGTCAGCGCGAAGCCGTTCGGTACGCGCACACCCTCATCGGCAAGTTCGCGGTACATCTCCCCAAGCGACGCATTCTTGCCACCGACGATCGGGAGGTCGGCGACACCGATCTCTGAGAAGAAGCGGACGTAGTGCAAGCTGTTCATGCCACTCTCCTGTTCTGGGGTCAGCCGCGGGACGCGACCAACGCGCACAGCTCCGCAAGACGGTTCGAGTAGCCCCACTCGTTGTCGTACCAGCCGAAGACCTTGACGAGGCGACCCTGCACGAGCGTGAGCGACGCGTCGAACACGCACGACGCGGGATCTCCGAGGATGTCGCTCGAGACGAGCGGCTCGTCCGTGAAGCCAAGCACGTGGCCGAGGCGGCCCTCCGCGGCGGCGCGAAAGGCCTCGTTCACGGTCTCGGGGCTGACCGCGCTGTCGACGAGCGCAACGAGGTCCACGATCGAGCCATCGGCCACCGGGACACGTAAGGCTGCCCCGTCCATGCGGCCCGCGAGCGACGGCAGCACGCGCCCCGTCGTTTGGGCCGCCCGCGTCGTTGTGGGGACGATGTTCAGTACGGCCGCGCGACCGCGGCGCGGGTCGTCGTGGAGGCGGTCGAGCAGCGCCTGGTCGCTCGTGTACGCGTGCACCGTTGTCATCAGGGCCGAATCGATGCCGAAGCTCTCGTCCAGCACCTTGGCGAGCAGCGCCACGCAGTTGGTCGTGCACGAGCCGTTCGAGACGACATGATGGGCGATCGGATCGAAGCGGTCCTCATTGACGCCGATGACGAAGGTGGCGTCCGCGTCCTCGCAGGGTGCCGAGACGACGACCCGCTCGGCCCCGGCCTCCAAATGCCCGGCAGCGTCGCTTCGCGTCGAGACGGTTCCCGTGCAATCGGCCACGACCTGGACACCGAGCTCTTTCCAGGGGAGCTGGGCACTGTCGTGCTCGCGAAGGAACCTCGTGTGTTGATGTTCGGTGACGAGCTGGTCGCCCTCCAGGCGCAACGGCGCGCGATAGGGGCCGTGCACCGAGTCTGCCCGCAACAGCCGGGTGAGCGACTCGGCGTCGTCGAGATCGTTGATCGCGACCACCTCCATGTACAGGTGGCGCTCGAGTATCGCCCGGTACAGGGCTCGCCCCGTTCTTCCAAAGCCGTTGATGCCGACCTTGATCGTCATCTGCCGCTCCTTTCGGGCCGCGGGAAGTGCCCACTCGCGACGCAACAAGCGCCTGGTGCAAGAGGCCATCAACGCTTCTCGGGTCACGATGCGCCCGAGGGCGCGAACTGTTAAGGGGCGAATGTCACCGTGCCCCAGACACAAGGCCCCATTGAAGCCACGCACCGGCCGACGTTCGGCCGTTGATCAAGCCCCCATCGACTCATTCGTTGCAGTTTCCATGGCGACATGATCGATCCATGTCTGTCAAGCATTCGATAAGCGAACTGATCGGTGAGGCAGTGGCCTTCCATGCCCTTCAAGGTCGGTTCGATACAGAACCACACATCGCCATGGACGGTGGCGTATTCGACGCCAGCGAGGCGCGCACCTTGCCCGAGATCGTCGCAATGCACCCGCTGTTGTCCGACCTTCCCGGTGATGTCGCCGATGCGATCTCCGGTTTCACGACAACGGTCGACTTCGGTGGAGGGCGGCTCTTGATCGCCGAAGGAGAGCCTGCAGACGCGCTCTATCTCATTCGTCGCGGCCATGTCGCCCTCGAGTCCGCCCAGTTCGGCAGCGGGAGGATCTGCATCGAGACGCTTGCGCCGGGAGCTGCCCTCGGGTGGTCGTGGTTGTTCCCTCCCTACCGCTGGCACTTGGACGCCCGCGCCATCGGCCCGGTTCGTGCGATCGCGGTCGACGCCAAGAGCCTGCGCATCCTCGCCGAGCGCGACCGGGACTTCGGCTACGCGCTCATGTCCCGCGTGAGCGCGCTGCTTCTCGAGCGGCTGCAGGCCACGCGCTGGCGGCTGGCCGAGATGAGCCACGAGCACACGGGGATCTGAGCGCGCCGACAACGACAAGGCGAGGCGGCCCCGCAGGGCGACGCGCGGGGTCGCGCCGCCCAGGGCGTCACTCCTCGATGAAGATGCACTCGCCGGCGCACTCTTGTACCGCCTCGCGCACCGCCTCCTCGTCGTCGCTTGAGACCGCAACCATCGCCTCGCGCCCGGCGCGGTCGCTCGGAACGACCCCGTTCTCCTTGACGTAGGCCAAGCCGTCGTCCTCAAGTTGGAACATGGCGGAACACAGCTCCTCACACAACCCATCGCCGGTGCAGTACTCCTGGTCGATCCAGACCTTCATCTCCACTCCTTCCTGCATCGCCCGCTCACCGCTGACCCGTTATCCCTGCCCCCCAGGAACGCAACGTCCTCACGTACTGCGCCCGCTCGAACGCCTCGCTGCGGGCCGCGCTCGCTCGGCTGGCACAGCCGTGGAGCTCTGCGACCGAGGTGTGGCCGGTTAGCTCCATCGCGTCGCGTAGCGATGCCTCGAGCGTGCGCGCACCCTCGACACCGCTGCGCAACAGCTCCGAAGCCACCATGACCACGTCCGCCCCCACCGCGAGCAACTTCGCGACGTCGCTGCCGTGCTCCACCCCCGAGCTCGCCGCCAGCGAGACTTCGTCGCCGAGCTGTGGACGCAAGATCGCAGTCCAGCGCAACGGCAGGCCGAGCTCAGTGCTGCTCGAAAGGTGCACCCTCGGGAGCACCTCCATCGTCTCGAGATCGAGGTCGGGCTGATAAAAGCGGTTGAAGAGCACGAGCCCGCTCGCCCCCGCCGCCACCACCCTCGAGGCGAAGTTGGCGAAAGAGGAGTAAAAGGGGGACAGTTTGACCGCGACCGGCACACCGGCCCGTTCACAAACCTCAGCAATGAAGGCGAGCTCGGCCGATTCCAGTTCGCTCGCCGGCAGGCGGTCGTCCGTCGCGACCCGGTAGACGTTGAGCTCGATCGCATCGGCCCCGGCATCGGCGAGCAGGCGGGCGTAGCGGCTCCAGGCTCCGGCGTGCCAGGCGTTGAGGCTCGCGATCACCGGGATCCGCACAATGGCCTTGGTGGCCTCGAGCCTGGCCATGTAGCGCTCGGCGACCCCGCGCACCTCCTTCGGCAGCGGGAAGTAGCGATGCGTCTCGTAGTGCTGCTCGGCACCGAGCTCGAAAGCCGACGCCACCATGTGCTCTTCGGCGAGGATCTCCTCTTCGAACAGCGAGGGTAAGACGACCGCGCCGACACCCGCCTCCTCGAGCGCCGCGACCGAGTCGACGCGATTGGTCATCGGGCTGGCTGACGCGACGATCGGCGAGCACAGACGGAGCCCGAGATAGTGCGTGGAGAGGTCGGTCCTCTCGCGCGTGGTCGCGGTGTCGCTGCTCACTGCTCCTCCTCGATCACCTGTGCCCTGCCCGACGCCAGTTCAGCGTCCGGGTCGTGCATCGTCCGCTCGAGCCCCGCCAGCTGGCGGTAGTAGCGCCAGCGCTCCTCGGCGTCCTCCTGCAACAGCTCGAGCAGCTCGCCGGCCCGTTCCGGGTCGCTTCGGGCGAGTGAGGCGTAGCGGACCTCGCTTCTCACGAAATCGGCGATCGGGACGCTCGGATCCTTCGCGTCGAGACTGAAGGGGTGTCCCCCGCTCGCCGTCGTCGGCCGATAGCGATACAGCGGCCAGTACCCGCTGCGCACCGCGTCGCGCTGGTGTGCCATCGAGGTCGCCATGTCGATGCCGTGGGCGATGCACGTCGAGTACGCAATCACGAGGGACGGACCGGGATGCGCGTTTGCCTCGAGGAGGGCCTTGATGGTCTGGATGTCGCTCGCGCCGAGCGCCACCTGGGCTACGTACACGTCGCCATAGGAGCGGGCGATCGCCCCGAGGTCCTTTTTCGCCGTGACCTTGCCCGAGGCCGCGAACTTCGCCACCGCGCCCCGCGGCGTTGCCTTGGACGCCTGCCCACCGGTGTTGGAATAGACCTCGGTGTCGAGCACCAAAACGTTGACGTTCCGCCCCGAGGCGAGCACGTGGTCAAGGCCGCCGAAGCCGATGTCGTAGGCCCACCCGTCGCCGCCGACGATCCACACTGACTTCTCGACCAGCTCGTCGCAGCACGCGAGCAGGTCTGAGGCCGCTTCCGCGTGCTCATCACCGAGGCGAGACAGCTGGAGTTTCAGTTCAGCCAGCCGTGCCCGCTGCGCGGCAACGTCGGCCTCGCTCTCCTGGCTCGCACCGAGCAGGCCCGCTACCAAGTCGGCATCGAGCGCGGGCGCCAGCTCGCCCAGCAGGTCGCGGGCAACGCGCTGTTCGGCCTCGAGGCCGAGGCGGATACCAAGTCCGAATTCGGCGTTGTCCTCAAAGAGCGAGTTCGCCCATGCCGGCCCGCGCCCCGCGGCGTCGTGCGCCCAGGGGGTTGTCGGGAGATTGCCGCCGTAGATTGACGAGCACCCCGTCGCGTTGGCGACGAGCAGCCGGTCCCCGAAGAGCTGGCTCAACAACTTCAGATACGGCGTCTCGCCACAGCCCGAGCATGCCCCGGAGAACTCAAAGAGTGGTTCGAGGACCGCCGCACCCTTCACGCTGTCGCGCGGCAGAACATCGCGTGCAAGCTCAGGAATGGACTTGAAGAAGTCCCAGCGCGCTCGCTCGTCGTCTCGGTGTTCGAGCGCGGGCTCGAGATTGATCGACTTTCTCCACGCCTCGGTCTTCGAATGCGCCGGGCAAACCTCCACGCAGATCCCGCATCCCGTGCAGTCGTCTGGCGCCACCTGGATGCTGAGGAGATGTCCGAAGAGTTCCTTCGAGCGGAATGGTTTGGCGAGGAATCCATCGGGCGCCCCCTTGATCGCGTCGGGCTCGAAGACCTTCATGCGGATCGCGGCGTGCGGGCAGACGATGGCGCACTTGCCGCAGTCCGTGCACAGCGAGGGGTCCCAGATCGGGATCTCGCTCGCAATCGCCCGACGTTCATAGCGTGCCGTCCCCGAGGGAAAGCGGCCATCGGGAGGCATCGCCGAGACCGGCAAGCGGTCCCCGTCATCGGCGAGCAGGACGGCGGTTACCTCGCGGACAAAATCCGGCGCCCCCGCGAAGCGGTCCTCGGGGACTTCGGGGGGCGTATGGCTCGCCCCGACCAAGGACACAGCGTCGAGGGGCGCGAGCGCCGAGAGCGCGGCGTCGACGGCGGCAAAGTTGCGCGCCACCACCTCGGGGCCCCGGCGGCCGTAGGTGTGCTCGATCGCTGCCTTGATCGCCGCTACGGCCTCTTCGATCGGCATCAGTTCGCTGAGGGCGAAGAAGCAGACCTGCATGACGGTGTTGATGCGCGTGCCAAGGCCGTGCTCGCTGGCGATGCGTTGCGCGTCGATCACAAAGCAACGCAGCCCCTTATCGACGACCTGACGCCGGGAGCGCTCAGAGAGCGCCTGCCAGGCCTCCTCGGGCCCGTACGGGCTGTTCAACAGCAACGTCGCCCCGGGGCGCGCGATGTCGAGCAGCTTGGCCCGCTCGAGCAAGCCGAACTGGTGACAGGCGACGAAGTCAGCCTCATCGATGAGGTAGCTCGAGTTGATCGGCTCGGTGCCGAATCGCAGGTGCGAGACCGTGATCGACCCGGACTTCTTCGAGTCGTACACAAAGTAGGCCTGCACGTTGGTATCACCGTGGGCGGCGATGATCCGGGCACTGTTCTTGTTCGCCCCCACCGTCCCGTCCGAGCCGAGGCCGGCGAAGACCGCCTGGAAGGGGGGCTCAGCGGCCTCCACGCGAAAGCGCGGGTCCAGGACCAGGCTCGAGGACGAGACATCGTCATCGATCCCGACGCTGAAGTGGCGTTTGGGTGATGCGCTGGCGAGCTCATCGAAGACGGCTTTGGCCATCTGCGGGGTGAACTCCTTAGAAGACAGGCCGTAGCGGCCGCCGATCACCTGCGGAGCGCTGATGAAGGGTGTCTTGGCCTGCTCCATCGCCTCGTCGATAGCCGCGCGCACGTCGAGATAGAGGGGCTCGCCGACCGCACCCGGCTCCTTGGTCCGATCGAGCGCCGCGATCGCCCGTACGCTCGGCGGTAGGGCGCCGACGAGTTCGCTCGCGGGGAAGGGGCGGTAGAGGCGCACCTTGCACAGGCCGACCCGCTCCCCCAGCGCGACCAGCGTGTCGACGGTCTCTTGGATGGCACCGCATCCCGAGCCCATCGCCACGACCACGCGCTCGGCGTCAGGAGCGCCGTGGTACTCGACCACGCCGTAGTGGCGGCCACAGCGGCGCTCGAAGGCGGACATCGCCGCGGCCACGATCCCAGGGACCCGCGCGTGGTACGGCGCTGCGGCCTCGCGGCCTTGGAAGAACACGTCGGGGTTCTGGGCCGTGCCCCGCACGTCGGGGTGGTCAGGGCTCATGCCGCGCAGGCGCAGGGCCCGGATCGCTTCGCGATCGACCAGCGCCGCGAGGTCCCCCGACTCGAGCGGCACGATCGTTGCCACCTCATGGGAGGTCCGGAAGCCGTCGAAGAAGTGCAGAAACGGCACTCGCGAGCGCAGGGTTGCGACGTGCGCGATGACCGCGAGATCCTGCGCCTCTTGCACCGAGCACGACGCCAGCATCCCGAAGCCAGTCGCCCGCGCCGCCATCACGTCGGAGTGATCTCCAAAGATCGAGAGCGCGTGCGTGGCCACGCTGCGCGCTGCCACGTGGATCACCGTTGGCAGCAACTCGCCAGCGATCTTGAACATGTTGGGCAGCATCAACAACAGCCCTTGGGAGGACGTGAACGTCGTGGCGAGCGCTCCCTTTTGCAGGGCGCCATGCAGTGCTCCGGCGGCACCGGCCTCGGACTGCATCTCGACGATCACGGGCACCTGACCGAACAAGTTCGCTATGCCAGCCGCCGCCCAGTCATCCGCGTGCTCACCCATCGGAGAGGACGGGGTAATCGGGTAGAGCGCGATCACCTCGGCCAGCTGATAGGCGACCCGCGCCGCCGCCTCGTTCCCGTCGACACAGATGCGCTGTGGGGTGTTCACACCATGCCTCCTCGGGTGGCCCGTCCGTTCTTTCGCCGGTCGAGCATCGGTCCTGGGGCGCTCAGATCTTCGCCACTCCTGCAAAGACCTCCCCTAGGTCTCGGTATCCACTGCGACCAGCTCGAGAACATCCTCGAGTGGTTGCACGACACTGCAGCGCGGGCACACCGCGAGGTGGCCGACGTGGGCCTCGGGTGGGAGTTCG
>JAJZKA010000018.1 GCA_021809805.1 Actinomycetes bacterium | reverse complement strand
GCCTGGCGGTCCGAGCGCACCGGGAGCCAAGCGTCGCGCGGCCGGCAGCGGCCCGCGGGCTCGTGGCGGCGGCGGCCGAGATCCTGAAGGGCCGCGCCCGGGACGCAATGCGTTGCTCCTCGCCGTACACCGCCCCGCCGAGGTCGCCGAGCTGCTCGACGCGGCCTGCTTCGTCGACCCGCTGCAACGGGGCGCGTTCGAAGCGCTCGGCAGCGCGTCGCACCTGGCGGAGGCGATCGCCATCGCGACCCCGGAGGCGGGCGAGCTGCTATCGCGGCTCGCCAATAGCGATGGCGCCGACGAGCTGGACGTCGGTGGGACCGTCGTCCAGCTCGTGCGCTCAGCGGCAGAGGCAGCACTGCGCGGCCTCATGGCCGAACTGCGCGAGCGGCAACGCTCCGAGCCTGAGGCCAAGCTCGCCGAGCGGCTCGGTCCCCTCATCGACACCACCACCTGGCTGACGAGCTCTTTGAAGAAGATGAACGAGCTGAGCGGCGCAGAAAGCGATGCCCCGGCCGCGCTCGCCCACGCGGAGGGGTTGGTAGCGTGGCTCATAGACAATCAGGCGCAGCAATCATCGGGCGCCGGCCAGAAGGTGGAGGCCTGATGGCGCAGAGCATCGAGCCGCAAAAGGCAGCGGCACGGCCGGGCGGGCGACCGCGACACTCCAGCCACAGCGAGGAGTTCGAGGGCGACGATGCATTGCGCGAGCTCCGCTCGGGCAATGGGGTGCGCTCTGGCCCAGGCGCAGCAGATCCCGTGCGCTCCTACCTGCGCGAGATCGGCCGCGTCTCGCTGCTCTCGGCTGACCTCGAGGTGCTGTGCGCAAAGCGCATTGAAGCGGGCCACGAGGCCGCGGGCCGCCTCGAGCAGTGGCGGGAGTCCGGTGAGATCACGAACATCTCACCCGCGGAGCGACGCCGCGCCGAAGAGGAAATCACCCGTGGCCAAGAGGCGAAAGACCTGCTCACGGAGGCGAACTTGCGCCTCGTGGTCTCGATCGCCAAGCGATATCGCAACCGCGGGATGGCGTTCCTCGATCTGATCCAGGAGGGAAATCTCGGCCTGATGCGAGCGGTCGAGAAGTTCGACTACCGCCGAGGGTTCAAATTCTCGACCTATGCAACCTGGTGGATCCGCCAGGCGATCACCCGCGCAGTGGCCGACCAGGCCCGTACCATCCGCATCCCCGTGCACGTCGTGGAGACAATCAACAAGGTGGTGCGGGTACAGCGCCAGCTCTCCCAACAGCTCGGTCGCGAGCCCACGGTCGAAGAGATCGCAGAGCGGATCGAATTCCCTGCCGAGCGCGTCCGCGAGATCCAGCGGATTAGCCAGGACACCGTCTCGCTCGAGCAGCCCCTCGGCGAGGAGGACGATTTTACGCTCTCGGATCTGATCGAGGACCAGGGCGCCGAAGTGCCCGTGGACGCCGCGACAAGGGTGCTGTTGAACGAGGCCGTCCACCGCGTGCTGCGCGAGCTCTCAGAGCGCGAGCAAGAGGTCATGCGGTTGCGTTTCGGGCTCGATGACGGCAGGATCCGCACTCTCGAGGAGGTCGGCAAGATCTTCGGGGTGACCCGCGAGAGAGTACGTCAGATCGAGACCAAGACCCTCGCCAAACTGCGCCAACCGACGCTCGCGCGACCGCTGCGCGACTACCTGGAGGCGGATTGATCCGCCGCTGCCGATACCCACGTCGTACCGCGATCCTTGTCCCGGCGGCGGGGCCGTCGTATAACTGGGCTCAACGCGCTGGCAGCGCGGGTGACCGCTCGGTTGGGGGAGCGGGCGACGCTGACCGAACCAGCAGGGCACCGACGGGCGGAGGACGCGCCGATCGGCGTTGAGTGAACCGACAAGAGGGGGAGGCTGACGTGAGCCCATCGGACCACACGATCGAAGCACTCTTTGACGAGGCACGCACCTTTGCACCGCCCGATTCCGTGCGGGCGAACGCCATCGTCTCGTCGGAGGCCATCTATGACGAGGCCGCCGACTTTGAGGCGTTTTGGGCCAAGCAGGCCGAAAGTCTGGTGTGGCGCGAGCCGTACGATCAAGTGCTCGACTGGTCCAAGGCGCCCTTTGCCCGCTGGTTTGTGGGTGGCCGCTTGAACGTCACCGAGAGCTGTCTCGACCAGCACCTCGCCGAGCGAGGTGACCGCGTCGCGTACTACTGGGAAGGCGAGCCCGGTGACCGCAAGGTGATCACCTATCGCGAGTTGTATGCAGAGGTGTGCAAGCTGGCAAACGCCCTTGCCGAGGTCGGTGTCGAAAAGGGCGATCGCATCGCCATCTACATGGGCATGGTTCCGGAGTTGCCAGTCGCCCTCTTGGCGTGCGCCCGCCTTGGAGCGCCCCACTCGGTGGTCTTCGGGGGCTTTTCCGCGGATGCGCTCGCCGACCGCATCAATGACGCTCAGGCCAAGGTGCTCATCACCTGCGACGGCGCGTGGCGCGCAGGACAAGTCGTCCCTTTGAAGCAGATGGCCGACGAGGCACTCGAGCAGACGACCTCGATCTCATCGGTGCTCGTGGTGCGGCGCACCGAGAATGAAGTCGACATGAAGCCGGGACGAGACATCTGGTACCACGAGATCGTGTCGAGACAGCCTGGCGGCCGGCCCGCGACCGAATGTGATTCCGAAGACCTTCTCTACCTCCTATACACCTCGGGAACGACGGCCAAGCCGAAGGGCATTGTGCACACTTGTGCGGGCTATCTCACAGCCGTAACGGCCACGATGCGCATGGTCTTCGACCTGCACGAGGCCCAGGACATCTTCTGGTGCACGGCTGATGTGGGATGGGTGACGGGCCACAGCTACGTCGTGTATGGCCCGCTCGCCAACGGCGCCACCTCCGTGCTCTATGAGGGCGCGCCGCAGTACCCGGACAAGGACCGCTTCTGGGACATCGTCGAGCGCTACAAGGTGACGGTGCTGTACACGGCCCCCACGTCGATCCGCACGTTCATGAAGTGGGGGGACGAGTACCCGGGCCGCCACGACCTCTCCAGCCTGCGCATCCTCGGTACCGTCGGCGAGCCGATCAACCCCGAGGCGTGGATGTGGTATCGAGACGTCATCGGCGGGGGCGTGACCCCGGTCGTCGACACCTGGTGGCAGACCGAGACGGGCGCGCACATTATCGCCCCGTTGCCCGGCGTGACGACGACCAAGCCGGGATCGGCGACCTTCCCGCTTCCCGGCATCGCCGCCGACGTGGTCGACGACGAAGGTCGCAGCGTGCCGCTCGGCCAGGGTGGCTATCTCGTGCTCACCAGGCCCTGGCCGTCGATGCTGCGGGGCATCTACGGCGACGACAACCGCTTCATCGAGACCTATTGGCGCCGCTTCTCCCGGCCCGAGGAAGGCAAGTGGGTGTATTTCGCCGGTGACGGCGCGAAGCGCGACCACGACGGCTATTACTGGCTTCTCGGGCGGGTGGATGACGTGATGAACGTCTCGGGCCACCGGATCTCCACCCTCGAGGTCGAGTCCGCGCTCGTCGACCACCCGGCGGTCGCCGAGGCGGCGGTGATCGGACGCAATGACGCGACGACGGGGCAGGCGATCGCCGCCTTCGTGACCCTGCGCGGAACCCGCGAGGGCGACCAGGCGCTCATCACCGAGCTGCGCGACCACGTCGCCAACAAGATCGGCAAGATCGCCCGCCCGGTATCGATCGTCTTCACCGAGGAGCTGCCAAAGACGCGTTCTGGCAAGATCATGCGGCGGCTCCTGCGTGACATCTCCGAGGAGCGCCATCTCGGCGACATCACCACGCTCGCCAACTCCGCAGTCGTCGAGGAGATCGCCGAGCGCGCCCGCGTGCAGCGCAAGAGCGCAGCGCCCGCGGACGCTTGAGATCTGGCGGAGCTGGGGGGCGACCGCCTTCGAGGCCGTCAGACGACGGCTGCGCACCTTGTCGTCATGGGTGCACAAAGAAGGGAGCAAGACAGGCAAGAGGCGGTACCCGACTGGCGAGCTCAGCGGGAGCTCGCCGTCGGCAGGCAAGGGAGGGGGAACCCCATTGTCACAGACACCAGCCGACGCTGAACGAGTCGCGTCCGAGCCCGATTCATTGACAAACTCGCCGCGATCGGTCACGGCGCTCGTCGAGTCACCGATCGGCGACCCGGCCCCACTCGGGCTTGCCGGATTTGCGATGACTACGGTGCTGCTGAGCCTCGTCAATGCCGGCGTGATCGGAGCCAGCGCGGTCAACGCGGTGCTCCCACTCGCCCTGTGCTACGGCGGGGGCGCCCAGCTGCTCGCTGGGATGTGGGAATTCAGGAACCGAAACACCTTCGGGGGCCTGGCGTTTACCTCCTACGGGGCGTTCTGGATTTCCTTCTACGTCTTGATCCGCTGGTGGGCGCCGTCGACCGCGGGTGCGACCGACGACGCGCTCGGCTTCTTCCTGCTCATGTGGGGCATCTTCACGCTCTACATGTTCATCGCGTCCCTCGGGACGAGCGTGGCCGTCATGCTGGTCTTTTTCTCCCTGACCGTGACCTTCTTCGTCCTCGCCGCCTCGTATTTCGGCGGTCAGACGGGCGGTTATTTCCAGGTGAAAGAGGTCGCCGGCTACTGCGGTCTGGTGACCGGCGCGCTGGCGTGGTACACGAGCTTCGCCGGGGTGCTGAACGCCACCTGGAAGCGCGTGGTGCTCCCAGTCAAGCCGCTCACCAGGACGGCGCCGCTGCCGGCGACGCGACGCGCCGCCGCGTAAGTAGACCGCCCGTGAAGGTCGCGAAATCGTAACGGGACCGATGGCAGGCTTTCTCGGTCAGCGGGGCAAGCTACAGCTACGGCGATTCCGATACGCTCCGAATCACCGGTCGACACGCTCGGACGCTTCGGTCGTAAAGACCGTGGTCTGAGCGCACAGCCAAGAGTTCACCCACCAAGCGAGCAGCAGAAGGGGGTGATGCGACGAGATGCTGAGTACCCCGGAGTTGCCCGGACGGCACCCGTCAATGCGCAACGGCCATACCTGGTCACGTGGAGAGGAGCGGGCGCCTCCGATCTCGGAGTCCCGCAGCAGGACTACGACAGCACAATGATCTGTCGGCGGGCGCGCCGGCGGGGAGAAGAGCTTAGAGCGCCGGTTCCGCGGCATCTCGCAGCCAGATCCTCGCTGGTGCGCCCGCCGAAGACCGTCTGAGACACCAACTGCCCACCAGGCCGTGGCCGTTCCATGCCGTGGCGTCGGGGACAGCGCTTCAGGCGGCCCGTCGGGCGCTCAACACGAGCCGCAGGAGGTCTCGGCCCCGTTCGCGGCCCAGCACCGCGATCGCCCGAACCTTCTCGATCACCTCACCAGGGTCGACGCGACCCCCCTCGCCCCCGAATTCCCGCGCTGCGTCACGCCGCCCGACGCCTCGCAACGAGGCGAGCGCGCTCATCGAGTCCCGGGCGCGCCAGCCGATCCAAATACCGAGGCCAGTCGCCACGACGACGCGGGTCTTGCGCATGGCGGACGTTCTAGCGCCCCGCACGCCACCCCCACAAGGTGGGCGTGACCCGTAACCCCTTCGACCAACTCCGTGCGCTGACGGCGGTCTCTTCGTGCCCTGAGCTGCGGCTCGTTACGGTGGCCCGCGCTGGGATATAACATCGCCCCCGGCAACGCGTTCCGGGGTAGCTCAATTGGCAGAGCATGCGGCTGTTAACCGCAGGGTTGAGAGTTCGAGTCTCTCCCCCGGAGCTCATTCCGCTCCCGACAGCGCGGGCACGGGGTCGTAGCTCAGTGGTCAGAGCAGGGGACTCATAATCCCTGGGTCGCAGGTTCGATCCCTGCCGGCCCCACCCACGCGCCCTTGCGATCGAGGGCCGCGCACCGCCTTGCCCCGCCGCTCGGCAGCCCTTTTGGTGCCGCATCAAGGCCATAGCACGCGCCTTTGCATCAATCACGGCACTCCCATGCCATGGCGGATGCAGCTTCTTTTGATGAAGTTTCGAGGTATTGAGCGCGCGGTCATCTCGACTCCTCTACGCGCCGCCAACGGGGGAATCAAAACACCGCGTCAATTTTGGAGATCGCGCCAATTGGGGCCGCGCTGTTGCAATTACTATTGCATGTATATTGGAAATGGCAATGCTATTCAACACAAGGAGTCCCCTTTGCCCGCAAAGATTGTTGTCACCCCCTATCGTGGCGGCAGCCGCGTTTCTCTGATCGGCGTAAGTGGCCGGGAATTGCTGACGTCCAAGGTCTTCCATGAGCCACGCGCCAAAGGCGCGACCGTTCGTTCACTGCGCGGTCTGCTCGGCGACAACGTCGAAGTTGACGACCGCACCGTCACCCCGCGCACCCAAGCCGCCAAGTCGACCGCTGCGGCCACTCGGACCCCCCGCAAGCCTGAGGCCGGGGACGCCCGTTCCGCCAGGCCGCGCGCGGCCGCAAAGCGCTGAGGAAGCACTCGGTCACCACCAAAGCAAAACAGGCACCGATCGCAATCGGCGTGCCAGCGGCCAGAGTGGGCCGCTAGGCTAGGCACGACGGCGATGGGGCTCGCCGAAACCGCCTTGACGGGCTGATGGCTCCTGCCTTGCATCGACCAGTTCATGCTGGCGACCATGGAAGGGAGGAGCCTTGAGCCTACGTGCGGAACGATCAGCTGAGATGAGCGCGCTCCCGGTCGACCCCGACGTCGGCGACCGGGGGAACGCTGTTGGCAGGCGTCAAGGTGCGCAACGCACGATCCTGCTCGTCGTCGCGATCGCCGGAGCAGCGGGCGCGCTCGCGCGCTATGGCATCGGGCTGCTCCTGCCCTCGGGTGCCGCCGCGATTCCCTGGTCCATCGTGCTGATCAACCTCACTGGAAGCTTTCTGCTCGGTGTCGTGCTCATGCTCGTCACCGAGCGCTTCCCGCGCGCCCGTCTTGCCCGGCCCATGCTTGCGACGGGCTTCCTCGGCGCGTACACGACGTTTTCGACCTACATAGTCGGGGTGGATTTGCTGTTGCGCCGCCATGAATTCGCGTCCGCTGGCCTGTACTGCGGCGTGAGTCTCGTCGGGGGGATGCTCGCGGCGGTGCTCGGCATCGCCGGAGGCCGATTCCTCGTGCGCCTGGAGGCGCGCGTCGACGAGCAGCTCGGCAGCTGAGCGATGGCGACTGCCCTTGACGTGCTCTTCGTCGCGCTCGGCGCCTTCGTTGGCGCGCCGGCGCGCTTTCTCGTGGACCGCTACGTCACGGACCGCACGCAGACCTCGTTCCCGCTCGGGACGCTGCTGATCAACCTCACCGGGAGCCTCCTGCTCGGCGTGCTGACCGGCATCGAGTTGCGCGGGCATCTGCCCGCAGAGCTCACGGCGCTGCTCGCGACGGGATTCTGCGGCACCTTCACGACCTTTTCGACGTGGAGCTTTGAGACCGTCCGCCTCATCGAGCGGGGCGAGATCGCCCACGCGCTCAGCAATGCGCTCGGCAGCGTCGTCCTCGGACTCGTTGCCGCCGGTGTGGGCCTCGCCCTCGTCCAGTCGCTCTAGCCGTCGGCAACTGGCCGGTTCAGCGACGGCCCACCTTCAACGTTCAAGGCGCCGCGCCGAGACCGACGGCCTTGTCGAGGACGACGAACTCGAGATCGGCCCTCCGAGGGATCCCGAACCGCTCGTCGCCGTAGGGGAAGGGGAGGCGTTCGCCGGTTCGGCGGTAGCCCCGGCGCTCGTACCAGGCCACAAGCTCGGCGCGCTGGGCAATCACCGTCATGCGGATGCGCCGGGCCCCGAAGCGCTCGACCGCGCGTGCTTCGGCATGGGCGAGCAGCTGTCTGCCGACCCCGCTCGACTGGCGCTCAGGACGCACCGCGAACATCCCGAAGTAGGCGGAGCCAGCACCCTCGTCGGTGAGCTGGCAGCAGGCGAGCAGCTCCGTCGCGCGCTGGGCGAGCAGGACGACGGTGCGCGGGTCGGCGATCGCCTCGGCGACGGCGGCCGCGTCGGTCCGCTGGCCGTCGAGCAGATCGGCTTCCGTGGTCCATCCGGCACGGCTCGTCTCGCCGCGGTAAGCGGACTCGACGAGCGCGACCACCGCCGGGCCATCGGCCGGCGAGGCGACCGCAAACACGAGTGGGGCGCCAAGGCACCCCGGCTCAACGAGCTCGTGCACGGCCGAAGAATAGCCACGCCGCCAGGCGGGGCCGTCCATGCGCGATCCTGGTGGGCACGTGGCCCGGCCCGTACCGGCCGACAGGAGGAGACCATGAGCGACACCGAGCTGCAGCGCGCCCCGGCCGTCCAGACGATCGAGGTCCTTGAGCCGGTCCTCGATGGCGACCACGAGCGGATGAGTCACATCGTCCTCGAGGGCTTTACCCCAAAGGATGGAGACTTTGTCTCGGCCGGGAACTCAGTCGTTGAGGGGATGGTCAACGGCACCCCCGTCAAAGCGCTTTGCGGGAAGGTCTGGACGCCTGGGCGGGATCCCAAGCGCTACCCGCTGTGCCCGACCTGTGCCGAGATCGCAAAGGCGAACGGCTGGAAGCTCCCCGCCCATTGATCAATGGTGGCCATCGCCACCCGGCAGAACATGAGAGAGGCGGGACACGCTCGCCCGCGCGCCCCGCCTCTCGATCCCGGTGCCCGCCCGCGGGCACGTGCGAGCAGCTACTTCGGTAGACCCGTCAAGGTGATGCCGACCGTGCGGCTCGCCCCCGAAGTTTCGACGTAGGTGACCGTGATCCGCTGCCCGGGCTTGTCCGCCCCGATGATCTTGGTAAGCGACGACCAGGTCGGCGTGCGCTTGCCGTTCACCGCGGTGATGGTGTCGCCCGCCGTGAGACCGGCCTTTTGGGCCGGGCTGTTCGTCACGACGTCGTAGATGACGACGCCGGAGACTGAGGTGCCCGACGTCCCTGAGGTCCCATAGCCGGGCAGACCGCTGAAGCTACCGCCCAAAGCGCTCGGCTGGCTCGCGCTCGGCACCTCGTAGATGCCAAGGAACGGCGACGCCCCCATGATGACCGTGCCCGAGGCCTTGTGCGCCTCGATCTGCTCGACGATGGTTCGGGCGGTGTTGATCGGGATGGCGAAGCCCAACGTCCCGCCGTCACCGGAGGCCGCCGCAGTATCCATGCCGATCACCTGACCGCTCGAGTTCACGAGCGGGCCACCAGAGTCCCCGGCGGCAATCGGGGCGTCGGTCTGCAGCATCCCGTGCAGCGTCTCGGTGCTCGTCGTGGCGCTCGCGTCGCTGGCCGTGATCGTCCGGTTGAGCGCCGAGATGACGCCGGTGGCGATCGACGGCGAGCCGCCGAGGCCGTACGCGTTGCCGATGGCGATCACCGAGTTGCCGAGGGCGACCTTGGACGAGTCGCCGAGCGCCACGTACGGAAGGTTCTGCGGGGCGTTCACGATCTGCAGCAGGGCCACATCCTTGGTGGGATCGACGCCGATGACCCTGGCCGCGTACCGCCCGTGATGGGGCACGACCACCTGGATCGACATCGCATTCTCGACCACGTGGTTGTTCGTCAGCACCTGACCGGAGGAGGTCACGATCATGCCGGTCCCCGCGGCCTGCGCCTGGGCACTGCCCGCTGCGCTCGCCACCGAGACGTTGATGTCGACCACGGACGGCTCGACGGCAGCGGCGATCGCTCCCACACTGTGCTTGGAGGACGACGAGGCCACCTGGGATCTTGGGAGCTTGGCGATGCCGCCGCTGCTCGAGGAGTTGTTGCCGCTCGAGGAGTTGCCGGACAGCGCCACGCCGAGGCCAGCGCCGAGGCCGCCCGCGACGAGCGCGACGGCAGCACCAGCTGCGAGGACCGCCCGTCGGCCCCGGCGGCGCGGCGGGGCCGGCTCAGGGCTCGGGCCGCCGGGAGGCCACGCCCACCCATAGGGGGGGGAGTATGGGGGCTGGCCTCCCGGCGGCATCCCGGCGCCAGCAGGGGGGATACTGGCGCCAGAGCCGGTCGCTGCGTCTCCGCTCCCCGCGACCTGCGCCGGAGTTCCGGCGAGGTCAGGCGGCAGCGGACGGTAACTGGGCGTCTCCGCTCGGACGGGCGAGGTCCAGTCGAGGTCTGGGGGGAGCGGCGGCCACGGCCGCGCTCCCGGGTCGTTCGGGGTAGGGGCCGACGGTGTCATGGCCTCGGCACGGGCTGCGTTTTGTGCTCCGAGCTCTCGGTCCTCAGGGCGCTGTTCCCTCGGCTCCATCTTCGCTCCTAACCGGGCTGTCATCGGACAGCCATCGCCTCGAGGCGGGCGAAGGCATCTCGCCCGCCGGTGCCCGCTTCGCACCTGATGTCATTGATCTTGACCCCGCTCGTTCTGACGGCTCTGAGCAAGCCCTGAGCGTTACCTGTGAATGTCGCGCCGGACGATTCGAACGCCGCCCCGCCGCAAGAGCTCAGGCGAGCGCGATCAGGTCGGCGAACTCCTGGTTCCAGTGGTCCTCGACCCCGTCGGGCATGAGCAGCACACGCTCAGGAGCGAGCGCCTCGACCGCCCCGGGGTCATGGGTCACGAGCACCACCGCACCGCGGTAGTTCCGTAGCGAGTTGAGCACCTCGGTGCGGCTCGCCGGGTCCAGGTTGTTCGTCGGCTCATCGAGCAACAGCACGTTCGCCGAGGAGACCACGAGGGCGGCGAGGGCGAGGCGCGTCTTCTCGCCCCCAGACAGGGTGCCGGCCGGCTGATCCATCCGGTCGCCGCCGAACAGGAACGCTCCGAGCACCCCGCGCAGGTCAGCGTCGGTCATCTGCGCCGGAGCGGCTGCCCGCAGGTTGGCGAACACCCCCCCATGAGGATCGAGCGTCTCGTGCTCTTGGGCGTAGTAGCCGAGCTGCAGGCCGTGGCCGTGGATCACCTCTCCGCTATCGGGCTGGTCCACCCCGGCGAGGATCCGCAACAAGGTGGTCTTGCCGGCGCCGTTCAGGCCGAGAATCACGACGCGACTGGAGCGGTCGATCGCCAGGTCGACATCGGAGAAGACCTCGAGCGACCCGTAGTGGCGGCCGAGCCCGCGCGCCGAGAGCGGCGTGCGGCCACACGGCGCCGGCTCGGGAAAGCGCAGTCGGGCGACCTTCTCTTTCTGGCGGACCTCGGCGAGGCCCTCGGCGAGGCGGCCGGCGCGACGATCGAGTTGATGGGCGGCGCGCGCCTTGGTGGCGGTGGCGCGCATCCGGTCCGCCTGGGCGCGCAGCACGGCGATGCGCCGCTCGGCGTTCGCCCGCTCCCGGTGGCGACGTCGGTCATCGGCCGCTTGTTGTTCGAGGTAACGCTTCCAGCCGACGTTGTAGACGTCGAGTTCCTGGCGGTTGGCATCGAGGTGGAAGACGCGGTTCACCGTGGCCTCGAGCAGCCCGGTGTCGTGGCTGATCAGCATCAGGCCGCCCTCATAGCCGCGCAGATAGGTGCGCAGCCAGGCGATCGAGTCTGCGTCGAGGTGGTTCGTCGGCTCGTCGAGCAGCAGCGTGGCGGCACCCGAGAACAGGACGCGAGCGAGCTCGACGCGGCGTCTCTGGCCCCCAGAAAGGGTGCGCAGCGGCTGTTCCAGCACCCGCGCCTCGAGTCCGAGGCTCGAGGTGATCGACTCCGCCTCGGCCTGGGCTGCCCAGCCGCCGAGGGCGTCGAAGCGGTGCTCGGCTCGCTCGTAGCGGCGCATCGCGTCGTCCCGGCCGGCGTCGTCAGCGGTCCCCATCTTCGCCGCGGCGTCGGCCAGCTCA
The DNA here is from genome assembly GCA_021809805.1 of Actinomycetes bacterium. GTDB lineage: Bacteria > Actinomycetota > Acidimicrobiia > Acidimicrobiales > Bog-793 > JAKABX01. The sequence continues at coordinate 24,271 of JAJZKA010000018.1, read as the reverse complement.
TCAGCGAGACGGTCGAGGCCGCGCGCCGAGAGCACGCGGTCCCGGGCGAGGACGTCCAAGTCGCCCGTGCGCGGGTCCTGGGGCAGGTAGGCAACGGGCGCTGAGCGCCGCACCTCTCCCCCGCTTGCCGTCGCCTCACCGGCCAGCACCTTGGTCAGGGTCGTCTTGCCGGCACCGTTGCGACCGACCAAGCCGACGCGCTCGCCCGGACCGATGCGGAAGGACACCGGGGACACGAGCGTCCGGCCGCCAATGCTGATCTCGAGTTCTTGGGTGCTCAACATCGCGGTTCACCAGGCCTGCCCGCGTGCCAGCGGGCTCAAGAGCGGGGCAGCCGGTCGCACCCTGTGGGCGGAAGGCCTCCACACCACCGTAGCGGGCACCCCGAGCGGGGCAGTGCGGCGCGACGTTCAGCGCTTGGCGAGAGCGACGTGGGCGCGCTGGGCCGGCGTCGGGAGCCGCATGCTCGACGCCAGGCCGCAGCGAGCGAGCAGCGCGATGACCATCCAGGAGACGTCGACCTGGGCACGCTCGAGGCCGTGGCGCGCCGAGCGCGGGAAGGCGTGGTGGTTGTTGTGCCAGCCCTCGCCGAAGGTCAAGAGCGCGACGACCCAGTTGTTCCGGCTCTCGTCGCGGGCCTCGTAGGGACGCCGACCAAAGGTGTGGCAGATCGAGTTGACCGAGAAGGTGGCGTGCTCGAAGGCAAAGATCCGCACCAGTCCCGCCCAGACCATCACCTCGAGCGCTCGATCTGTGCTGCCCGTCACCGCCAGGCCGACAAGGAAGGGCAGGCCAACCGAGGCCAGCACCCACACCAGGTAGAGGCGGTCGACGAGGCGAATCGCCCGGTCCTCATAGAGGTCTCGCGCATAGCGCTCTCCGCGCTCCATGCCCTTGGTGGCGAACAGCCAGCCGACGTGCGCGTGGGCGAGGCCGCGGATCGTGCCGAGCACGCCGGGACCCGAAAGGTGCGGCGAGTGCGGGTCCCCCTCCGCGTCCGAGCGGGCGTGGTGCTTGCGGTGGTCGGTCACCCACTGGGTGACCGGGCCCTGCAACGTCATCGCTCCAAGGATCGCAAGCGCCACGCGGATCGGTGGCGCCGCCTCGAAGGAGCGGTGCGTGAAGAGGCGGTGGTAGCCGACGGTGATCCCGAGCCCGGTCAGCACGTAGAAGCCGAGGAAGCACCACAAGTCGAGCGGCCGGAAGGCGACCCCCCAGGCCAGTCCCGCTGCCGAGAGCACGCCGCCAGCAGGCACGATCACCGCCACCAAGGTGACCACCTGACTGACCCGGGTCGTGCGGGCACGGACCGTGCCGATCCCGAGTGCATCGGTCTCAACGATCGGGGCGCTCGCCTCCACCTCGATCTCTGGCAGCAGGGTGCTCATCGTCCTCGGCTCGCTCTCTGATCCTCGTCCCGTCCCGGCGGTGACACCGCCAGGGTGCTCATCTTCGCAGGCCCGCTGGCACCCGATCTCAATGCGTGGCAGCGCCAGGCTCCGGGCCAGCCGGCAGCGGCGCCTCGTCCGCTGGCGCCGCGGGCGGCGTTCCGCTGGGACGCGGAGGTTGGCCGGACGCCGGAGCCTGCGGCGAGGGGGGACCCGGGACGGCGGCGATTCCCTGGGGCGGGGTGAAGGGTGCCCCGGCGGCGCGAGCCGCGTCCACCACCGAGCGGTCCTTGGCCGGATACTGACCCACCCCCGCAGCGAGCATGGCGGAGTTGGGCACTTTGAGCACGCCGCCTTCGACGAACAAGGTGACGTAGGTCAAGCTCATCCCGAGCACCACGCCGTCAAAAGGGCCGTTCAAGGCGCCAGCCCGCACCCGGATGTGGTCACCGACCGCGAAGGGACGCGCCACGGAGAGCACGAAGCCGGCGAAGACGTTCGAGAGGCTCTGTTGGGCGGCAATGCCGAGCACCACGCCGGCAACCGTGCCACCCACGAGCAGCCGCCCGGCGTTGACGCCGATCAGGCCGAGGCTGCCGAAGAGGACGACGAGGTAGCCGACCGCCGTCACGAGCAGGCGAACCGCCGCCCCCGCGGCGCGCGCGGCGCGCACCGTCATCAGCGCGGCGGTCGCCTTCGCGATCCGCTTGGTGCCGAGCATGCCGAAGATCAAAAAAGCGGCGAGGCAGGCCCCCGTGATGACGTTCTTTTCGAGCTCGCCCTCATGGAAGCCGTGCTCGGTCGAGCCGAGCGCGAACCCCGCGATCGCGACGGCGCCGTAGAACAAGGAGAAGACGAGGTGCAGCCGCCCGGCGCGCCGATTCTCCTTGGAAAGGCCAAGGCGCGCTCGGCGATCCTCAGCCGGGGGCGCGGTCATGTGCCGTTGCCCTCTCCGCCGTCATCTCGCCTCCGGGACCAGCGACTCGCGCGAACGCGCCCGGTGGGCGCCGCGACGCGCCCACCGGCCACCGAGGCTAGTGCGCGACCCCCACCACGGTGACGATGGCGACGCGGCGCACGTTCCCAGGCGTTCCTAGGCGTCCGGGGGCGTCTCGCCGTCCGCGCCGTGGATCGGCTCGTCGAGCGATCCGTACTCCGCCTCGTACTGGCGGAGCTGCTCGACGAGGTCGCTCATCTTGCGATCGTCGCCCGGAGTCCCCTCCCCGGTCCGTGCCCGGTAGGTCAGCCGGCCGAGCTCCTCGCAGAGATGGTCGGCCTTGCGGCGGGCCTGGAGCGCCTCGAGCTTGGCCTGTCCGGCCTTGCCTGCCTCCTGGGCTCGCTCGGCGAACTGACTCGCCTGCGCCTTGAGCTTGTCCATTACGCCCATCACTGCCTCCAAAAGGACGCTGCCACCTCGTGACATCGCCCACGGCTAAGGCTAGTGATCGCCACGGCCGAGCGGAGGCCGATATCGCAACTCAGCCGGTCGTCGTGGCGAGCTCACGCCAGCGGCCCTTGGCGACGGTGAGCTCGGCCGCCGGCAGCTTCAAGGTGTCCTCGGAGACGCTGGCAGCGACGGCACGCTGGTCCCAGTAGTCATGGCTCACCCCACCAAAGAGCCGGCGGCGCAGTTCGACGAGCTCGGCGGGGGCGGTGTCGAGGAAGCCGAAGAGCCCGAGAACGGCCTCGAGATCGGTGGCAACCGGAGCGCGGCCAAAGAGCGCGGCCCGCCGCATGGCGAGCATCACGGCCCCGACCAGGACGTCGTGCTCGTGCTCGTGCTCGCTCAGCACGAGGCGGTCGGCAAAGCGCCTGGCGAGACGGAGCGCATAGCCCTGGTCTGGACCCGGGGCTCCGGCGCCTGCCCGCGGCGCTCGGCGCCCGGGGACATGCTCGGCCGGGCGGTGGTCCGGCGTCCAGGCCCGTGCGGTCGGCAGGTGATAGCCGGGGCGGACATTGTCCTCGAGCGGAATGGGGACGTACTTGGGCTGCGTCATGACCGCTCGGAGATGCTAGTCGTCCCCACGGCAGCGGCCCGGAGGAGCCCGTAGACGATGCCGTCGACGAGCGCCTCCCAGGAGGACTCGATGACGTTCTCGGACACCCCGATCGTCGACCAGCTCCCCTCGGCGTCGGTGACGTCGAGGAGCACCCGGGTAACCGCCCCCGTGCCCTTGGCGGTGTCGAGCACGCGCACCCGGTAGTCCGTGAGGCGCATGTGCTCGAGCTCGGGGAAGAACGGGCCGATCGCCTGACGAAGGGCCTGGTCAAGGGCGTGTACCGGACCATTGCCCTCGGCAGTCGCGACGACCCGCTCGTCGCCCACGCGCACCTTGACCGTTGCCTCGGTGACGAGCGCGCCCGGTGCCGACCAGGGGTGGACCAGCTCGGCAGCCGGGACGGCGCGCTCCGCGCGGCCGGGCGGGTCCGCCCGCCAGTCGGTGGTCACCCGGTAGGACTCGATCGTAAAGAAACGGTCGAGCCGGCCGTCGGAGCCGGCCGCCGCCCGCATCAACAGCTCGAGCGAGCCGTCGGCAACTTCGAAGTGGTAACCCTCGTGCTCGAGGCGCTTCAAGGTCTCGACCACCTCACCGGCGGCGGCGGAGTCGAGATCGATGCCGAGCTCGGTGGCCTTCAGCGAGATGGTGGAGCGCCCCGACAGCTCGCTCACCACGACCCGGTTGCCGTTGCCGACAAGCTCGGGCCGGATGTGCTCGTAGGCTTCGGGCAGCCGGGCGATCGCCGAGGTGTGGAGCCCCGCCTTGTGGGCGAACGCCGCGGTGCCCACGTAGGCCCGCTGAGGGTCGAGCGCGACGTTGACCACCTCTGCGACGTGGCGGGCGACCGGCGTGACCAGCTCGAGGCGCTCGCGCGGGATGGTCTCGACGCCCATCTTGAGGCTCAAGTTGGCGATGGTCGCCGATAGGTCCGCGTTGCCGGCGCGCTCGCCGTAGCCGTTGACGCAGCCCTGGACCTGGGTCGCTCCGCAGCGCACGGCGATCAGGCTGTTGGCCACGGCGCAACCCGAGTCGTTGTGGAAATGGACGCCGAGCCCGGTCCCAACGCGCGCACGCACCGTGCTCACCGTCTCTTCGACCGCATCGGGCAGGGTGCCGCCGTTGGTGTCGCACAGCACGAGGGCCTCCGCACCGGCAGCCTCGGCCGCGGCGAGCACCGCCAGCGCGAATTCGGGATCTGCCCGGTACCCGTCGAAGAAGTGCTCGGCATCGAGCATCACCCGGCGACCCTCGGCGCGCAGGAACGCCACCGAGTCGCTCACCATGGCCACGGCCTCCTCGGGCGTGGTGCGCAGCGCCACCCGGACCTGCAGGGCCGATGCCTTGGCGACCAGGCAGACGACGTCAGTCTCGGCGGCGAGCAGCGCCCCGAGTCCCGCGTCAGCGTCGGCCGTGAGGCCGGCACGGCGCGTCGCACCGAAGGCGACGAGGGTCGAGCGGGCGAGCTTCAGCTCGTCGCGTGCTCGTTGGAAGAACTCGTCGTCCTTCGGGTTGGCCCCTGGCCACCCGCCCTCGATGTAGGCGACGCCGAGATGATCGAGCTGCTCGGCGACCTTCAGCTTGTCGTCGACGGTGAGCGACATCCCCTCTTGCTGGGAGCCGTCGCGAAGCGTCGTGTCGTAGACCTCTACGGAGCGGGGAAGCTCGACCGGCACCTTCGCGTCGTGATGGGCGCTCGCCGCGTCGTGCCTTTGGCCTGGCGACGACGGGCCGCCGGCTCGGTGCTCGTGGTGCTCATCCGACATAGTCGAGCCAGTCCTTGTAGCGCTCTTGCTCACCGCGCACCGCCGCCAGGTACACCTCCTGGATCGCCTTGGTCACCGGGCCGCGCTCGCCAGTGCCGACGAGGTGGTCGTCAACCGAAGCAATCGGCACGACCTCGGCTGCCGTTCCGGTAAGGAAGGCCTCGTCGGCGACATACAGGTCCGCCCGGCGCAGCAGGGCCGGGCAGACCTCGAAGCCGAGGTCCGAAGCGATCCTCGCCACTGCGTCGGCGGTGATGCCCTCGAGGGCGCCGACCGTCGAGGAGTTCGGCGTCGAGATCTTGCCGTCGCGCACGATGAAGAGGTTCTCGCCCGTGCCCTCAGCGAGATAGCCGTCGGTCGTGCACATCAAGGCCTCGTCGTAGCCGGCGCGCACGGCCTCCACCTTGGCGAGCGAGGAGTTGATGTAAAAGCCCGTCGCCTTGGCCGCCGTCGGCAGCGCACGAGGGTCGTGGCGCGCCCATGAGCTGATCTTCAAGCGAATGCCCGAGCCGCTCGCATGGTCACCGAGGTAGGCGTCCCACGGCCACACGGCAACAGAGACCCGGGTCTCGCACGGCAGGGGGTTGAGCCCCATCTCGCCGTAGCCGAGGTAGGCGAGCGGCCGGATGTAGCACGCGTCCAGCCCGCTCGCGCGCACGGTCTGTTTCACCGCGTCGGTCAGCTCATCAAGCGAGTAGGGCATCTTCATGTCCAACAAGCGCGCCGAGCGGACCAAGCGCTCGAGGTGCTCGCGCAGGCGGAAGACCGCCGGGCCCTGGTCGGTGCGATAGGCGCGAATGCCCTCAAAGACACCCGAGCCGTAGTGCAGCGAGTGGGTGAGCACATGCACAGTCGCCTGCTCCCAGTCGACGAGCTCGCCGTCCATCCAGATCTTGGCCGTCGCGATGATCGGCATGTCACACCCTCCCTGCGACGGCGTCGCCGATGGCCGTCGTCGTCCATTCGCCGCCGGCAGCGGCGATCTCATCTTGCAATGCCAGCACCGCCTGTTCGACGCGGCCGGCGGCGTCGAGCTCGCCGAGGTACTCGAGCATCATTCCTGCTGAGCGGATCGCCGCCAGCGGGTTCGCCTTCCCGGTGCCGACGATGTCGTGCGCCGCGCCATGCACCGGCTCGAACATCGACGGCCCCGTGCGCGCCGGGTTGAGGTTGGCGGAGGCGGCGAGGCCGATCCCGCCCGTCACCGCGCCCGCGAGGTCGGTGAGGATGTCGCCGAAGAGGTTGTCGGTGACGATGACGTCGTAGCGTTCGGCAGCCGTGGCGAGATAGATCGTCGAAGCGTCCACGTGCTGATAGCCGGTGCTCACCGCGGGGTGCTCGGCGGCGACGTCGTGAAAGGTCCGCTGCCACAGATCGCCAGAGAAGGTGAGGACATTGGTCTTGTGGACCAAGGTCAGCGAGTGCCGCGCGCGTCGCTCGGCGAGCTCGAAGGCGAAGCGCACGCAGCGCTCGACGCCAAAGCGAGTGTTGACCGAGCCCTGGGTGGCAACCTCGTTCGGCGTGCCCCGGCGCAACAGGCCGCCCTCTCCGACATAGGGGCCCTCGGTGTTCTCGCGCACGACCGCGAAGTCGGCGCTCGGCGCGATCGAGCCCGGGACGCCGTTGAAAGGTCGCAGGTTGATGTAGAGGTCGAGGCTGAAGCGCAGGCGCAAGAGCAGCCCGCGCTCGAGCACGCCGGAGGGCACCTCGTTCGATCCGATCGCCGGGCCGATCGCACCGAGCAAGATCGCGTCAGCCGCCGAGAGCTCGTCGAGCACGCTGTCGGGCAGGACCTCCCCGGTCCGCACATAACGGGCCGCGCCGAGGTCGTAGTCGACGACTTGAAGGCGCACCCCGGTCGCCTCCACGACCTTCAGCGCCTCGGCGGTGACCTCAGGACCAATCCCATCCCCGCCGATCACCGCCACGTTGTAAGTCGCCACCGCCTGCTTCCTCCTCAACGCCCTGGACCGCCTCTGGCAGTCCGCATCCGATCCTGTGTGCCGCCCCGTCCGGTGCACAGCCGCGTCCGGGTACAAAAAAAGCCGCCCCAAAGGGACGGCAAGCGACGCGACCCGAAGTGGGTTGCGCCGCTCAGGGAATTACGAAGACCTGCGGGGGCGTCATACCTGGTCAGTCTCCCAAGTCCAAAGTGCGCCGTCAACTCCGAGGCCACCGAACCGGCGCCGGCGCGCGATCATGGCCCGGTGACTCGGTTACCGCCCGGTCGTCGCCGGCTTCGCGCCTCAGACGCCGAACGGGACGAGGTTGTCCATCAACTGCGCGACGCGAGCGCGGCGGGACGGCTCGAGCTGTCGGAAACGACGGAGCGCATCGAGCGAGCGCTCGAGTCCAAGACCCTTGGCGAGCTCGACGACCTCGTCGCCGACCTGCCCGGTGAGGCCAAGCCACTGCCTGCCCCATCGCCTGCGCCGGTCTCGGTGTGGCGCTCGCCGCGCCTGTGGTCGCGGGCGATCGAGCTCGTGATCTTGAATGCCTTCTGCCTGGCGATCTGGGCACCAAATGCCGGTCACGGCTTCTGGCCGGCGTGGGTGCTGTTGGCGAGCGCGCTGTGGTTCGTTCGCAGCGCGACTCGCCAGCTCGAGCGCGAGCGGCGACGCCAGCGCCGGGCGTTGCGACGCGCCCTGCCGCCGCGCCTCGACCGCTGAGGGGCAAGTCGAGTGAGCGCCGGCGCCGAGACGCGCCGGTTCGCCGAAGCGGTAACTTCGCGCAATGAGCGAGACCCACCTCAGTCCAGAGGCGCACGCCCGCCTCGCCGGGGAGCTCGAGGACCTGACGACGCGGGGACGGATCGAGATCGCCAGGCAGATCGAGGCGGCACGCGCCCTCGGGGATCTCTCCGAGAACGGGGACTACCACGCGGCCAAAGACGCGCAGGGCAAGATGGAGGCACGCATCCGCCAGATCCAGGCAATGCTCGGATCCGCGGTGATCGTCGAGCAGGCGGGCTCGGCCGACGGGACCGTCACGACGGGCGCGATCGTCGCGATCCGCTACGAGGGCGACGACGACACCGAGCGCTACCTCGTCGGCTCGATCGAAGAGCGCCGGGACGACGTCTCGGTGATCTCGCCCGGTTCGCCGCTCGGCCAGGCGCTGCTCGGTCACCGCGCCGGCGAGACCGTGGAGTACCAAGCGCCGAACGGTCGGTTGCGCGTCGAGATCGCAACGGTGGAATAGCAGCGGGATAGGGGAATCGGGACATGCCAAAGACGTTGTCGGAGAAGATCTGGGAACGGCACCTCGTCCGCGCCGGCGATGGGGCCGCCGAACCCGACCTGCTCTACATCGATTTGCACCTTGTGCACGAGGTGACCTCGCCGCAGGCCTTCGAGGGCCTGCGGATGGCGGGGCGACGCGTGCGCCGCCCGGATCTCACCGTGGCGACCGCGGACCACAACGTGCCGACGGTCGATATCGACAAGCCGGTGGCTGATCCAATCTCGCGACGACAGCTCGAGGCGCTCGCCACCAACTGCGACGAGTTCGGCGTCACCTTGTTCCCGATGGGTCACCCGAACCAGGGCATCGTCCATGTCATCGGCCCCGAGCAGGGCCTCAGCCAGCCCGGCATGACGATCGTGTGCGGCGACAGCCACACCTCGACCCACGGCGCCTTCGGCGCCCTCGCCTTTGGCATCGGCACATCGGAGGTCGAGCACGTGCTCGCCACCCAGACGCTCCCCCAGCAACGGCCAAAGACCATGGCGGTCGAGGTCGAGGGCGAGGTTGGCCCCGGCATCAGCCCGAAGGACATCGTGCTCGCCATCGTCGGCCGCCTCGGCACCGGTGGTGGCATCGGCCACGTCATTGAGTACCGCGGCTCGGCCATCTCGGCCCTGTCGATGGAGGGCCGGATGACGGTGTGCAACATGACCATCGAGGCCGGAGCGCGTGCCGGCCTGGTCGCGCCCGACGAGGTCACCTTCTCCTACCTCGAAGGGCGCGAGCATGCCCCCCGCGGCAAGGATTTCGACCAGGCGGTCGAGACCTGGCGTTCGCTCGCGACCGACGAGGGCGCCCATTTCGACGCGGTGGTCCGTCTGGACGCCGCCGAGATCGTCCCCAACGTCACCTGGGGGACCAACCCCGGCCAGGTGGTGGCGCTCGACGGCACGGTCCCCGACCCCGAGAGCTTCGCTGAGCCGCGCGAGCGAGAGGCCGGCGCCCGCGCGCTCGCCTACATGGGGCTGTCCGCTGGGACCGCGATACGCGACATCCCGCTCGACACGGTCTTCATCGGCTCGTGCACCAACTCCCGCATCGAAGACCTCCGCGTGGCCGCGGGCGTCGTCGCCGGCCACAAGGTGGCTCCCGGCCTGCGGGCCATGGTCGTGCCCGGCTCGCAGCGCGTGAAGGCCCAGGCGGAGTCCGAAGGGCTGCACGAGATCTTCACCGCGGCGGGTTTTGAGTGGCGCGAGGCGGGTTGCTCGATGTGTCTCGGCATGAACCCTGACCAGCTCGCGCCGGGCGAGCGCTGCGCCTCCACGTCAAACCGCAACTTCGAGGGACGCCAGGGTCGAGGCGGACGCACCCACCTCGTATCGCCGGCGATCGCTGCCGCGAGTGCCATCGCCGGGCATTTCGCAAGCCCCGACCGGCTCGACTGAACATCGCCAAGCGTCAAGGAGCTCCATGGAACCCGTGCAGGCAGTGATCGGCCGGGCGGTCCCCCTGGACCGCTCGGACGTCGACACCGACCAGATCATCCCGAGCCAGTGGTTGAAGCGCATCGAGCGGACCGGCTTCGGCGCCGGGCTGTTCGCCGAGTGGCGCGATGCGCGCGACTTCGTGCTCAATCGTCCCGAGCACGCCGGGGCGACGATCCTCGTCGCCGGGCCCAACTTCGGCACGGGCTCGTCGCGCGAGCACGCCGTATGGGCGCTGGTCGACTACGGCTTTCGCGCCGTCATCAGCCCACGGATCGCCGACATCTTCCGCAACAACTCGACGCGCTCAGGCCTCGTGCCCGCCGAGGTCGACCCCGAGCTGGGTCGGGCGCTGCTCGACGCCGTCACCGCCGACCCGGACCTCGAGATCGTGGTCGATGTGGAGCGCCGCCTCGTCGAGGCCCCCGCGGCAGGCATCTCCGGGCCGTTCCGCATGGACGACTCCGCGCGCGATCGTCTGCTGCGCGGCCTTGACGACATCGGCGTCACCTTGGCGCATGCCGAGGAGATCGGCGCCTTTGAAGCCAAGCGGCCCGAATGGATGCCGGCGATGAGCGCCTGATTCAGCGCGAGAGGCGAACCTTCGGCGTGCCGCCGCGCGTCACGTCGAACCAGTCCCACATCCCATCGAGCTCGTGCGCGGTCACCAAGCAGGCGATGCGGTAGGTCCCGACGCGCGAGGCGACGAAGGAGAAGGCCGAGCTCACGCCGTAGGCAAGGCCGTAGACCGGGTTGGCGCTCACCGAGCCGGGGAAGGCGAAGGGAGCGCCGCTCGTGCTCGGCGCGACATTGGTGACCATGGCGCACGAGTGGGTGAAGGTCGTGGACTCGTTCGTGCAGGTGACGTCGATCCTCCAGCCGACGGGCACGTCGATCGTCATCGCTCCACTGCCGTAGCCGTCGAAGTTGAACCCGGAGTACGCCGACGTCAAGGCGGCGTCCAAGGTGAGATGGACGACACGGGCATCGCGTGAATACCTGAGGATCTGGGACGCCGACAGTGCTGCGGGCGCCGACGACGAGCACGCGGACACGAGGGCACCCGCGCCGAGCACGCCCAGCGTGGCGAGGCCGCGCCGGACGTGCCGCTCACCAAGCAGGCGCACCAGCGCTCAGCTGCGGCGGCGGCGGGCGTTCACGGCCGAGACCACGGCGCGCAGGCTCGCCTTCAAGATGCTCGAGTCGATCCCGACCCCCCACTGCGTGCTCCCGTCCGCGCCCACGGTCTCAACGTAGGCGACGGCGCGCGAGCCGGCACCCGCGGTGATCGCGTGCTCTTGGTAGTCGACCACGTCGAGGTCGATGCCGAGCGCATCGCGCAGCCCGGCGACGAACGCGGCAATCGGGCCGTTGCCCTCACCGGTCAAGGTGACCTTGCGCCCCGACACCATGAGCTCCGCCGTCACCTTGTCGGCGTCGCCCGAGCTCGCAGTCTCGTGGCCAACGAGCGCCAGTTCCTCGTCCTCTTGGAGGTACTGGGCGCTGAACAGCTCCCACATCCTTGCCGGCGAGATCTCGGTGCCGATGTCCTCGGTGACGTGCTGGACCGCCTGGGAGAACTCGATCTGCAGTCGCCGCGGGAGCACCATTTGGTGCTCCACCTCCATGATGTAGGCGACCCCGCCCTTCCCAGACTGGGAGTTCACCCGGATCACGGCTTCGTAGGTGCGGCCAACGTGGTGCGGGTCGATCGGCAGGTAGGGAACCTCCCAGTACCCATAGTCCGCCGATAAGGCGGCCATCCCCTTCTTGATGGCGTCCTGGTGCGAGCCCGAGAACGCCGTGTAGACGAGGTCGCCGACGTAGGGATGGCGGGGGTGCACCGGCAGCCGGTTGCAGTACTCGGCAACCCGGCGCAGCCCGTCGATGTCCGACAGGTCGAGCCGGGGATCGACGCCCTGGGAGAACAGGTTCAGGGCGAGCGTGACGAGGTCGACATTGCCGGTGCGCTCACCGTTACCGAACAGGCATCCCTCGACGCGGTCGGCTCCCGCCATGAGGCCGAGCTCGGCCGCGGCGATCGCCGTGCCACGGTCGTTGTGGGGGTGAAGGCTGAGCACGACCGCTTCGCGTCGTTGAATATTGCGGTGGAACCACTCGATGAGGTCCGCGTAGACGTTCGGCGTCGACATCTCCACCGTCGCGGGGAGGTTCAAGATGATCGGCCGCGCGGGTGTCGGTTCGATGACGTCCATCACCGCCGAGCAGATTTCGGCCGCGTAGTCCACCTCGGTGCCGGTGAAGGACTCCGGGCTGTACTCATAGCGAAGCTCGGTGTCACCAAGCGTGCTCTCAAGATCGCGGCAGATCCGGGCCGCCTCGGTGGCGATCGTGGTGATCCCCGCCTTGTCGAGGCCAAAGACGACCTGGCGCTGGAGCACGGACGTCGAGTTGTAGAAGTGCACGATCGCGTGGTGGGCGCCGCGCAGGCTCGCAAACGTGCGCTCGATCAGCTCGCGGCGGCACTGGACGAGGACCTGGATGGCGACGTCGTGAGGGACAAGGTCCTCTTCGATGAGCATCCGCACGAAGTCGAAGTCCGGCTGAGAGGCGGAGGGGAAGCCGACCTCGATCTCTTTGAAGCCACAGGCGACGAGAGCTTCGAACATCCGGCGCTTGCGGTGGGGGTCCATCGGATCGATGAGTGCCTGGTTCCCGTCCCGAAGGTCGACGGCGCACCACTGCGGCGCTGCGGTCACGCTCCGCGACGGCCAGCGGCGATCCTCGAGCGGGACTGGCGCGTAGGGCCGGTAGCGCTCGAAGGGCATCTTTGTTGGGATCACGCTCTCGGGTGCCATGGGTTTCCTCAGTTCGCGTATCCGATGGGCTCAATCAGGCAACAAAAAACCTCCTGGCCGAGGCGGCACAGGAGGCAGCGGCGAGCGCGGAAGCGCTCGCCGTCAGGTAAGGAGGAGCTGCTCGAGGGTGGGCTGATGCATCACCTAGCAGTGTGCGCGCGTCCGCCGCCCGCCGTCAAGACAGCCCCGCGCGCCGACGCTTCGCGGCTCGGTAACCTGCGGCCGAGGAGGTCATCACATGAAGTTGCCAATTCGGCACACCCCATCGTCGAAGGTGAAGCTTGGACTCGCGGCGGGCCTTGCGAGCGGCGCGCTCGCAGGGGTGCTGGCGATCGTCCAGCGCCGCCGGCACAAGCGCGCCGAGCGCAACAACGCCGCTTTCGCCCGCGCCAGCGAGGGCTTATGGCCCCGCGATCCAGGGCCCGCGGGGGAGTCGGTCAAGATCGCCGCCACCCGTCCCGGCGGCGCCGGGACCGCCGTGCCGGACCCCGACGCGCCGAACGCCGCCTGAACGCGTCGCTCGCACCGTCGTGGCCGATCCGGCCCGGCGGTGCGAGGTTCAGTCCCGCGCCGTGGCGAAGAGCTCGGCGAGCCGCTCCACACCACGCCCGAGGTCCTCGTCAGAGAGCGCATAGGAGAAGCGGGCGTAGCCCGGCGCCCCGAAGGCCTCGCCGGGCACGAAGGCGACGCTGGCCTCCTCGAGGGCGATCTCGGCCAACTCAAGGGTCGAGGCCGGCCGGCGACCGCACAGCTCCTTGCCGAGCAGCCCGGCCATCGAGGGAAATGCGTAGAAGGCGCCTTCGGGGAGCAAGCATCTCACCCCGTCGATCGCGTCGAGCCCTGCGGTGATCGCACGTCGGCGGCGATCGAAGGCGGCGCGCATCATCGCCACCGCCTCGAGGTCGCCACTCACCGCCGCGAGTGCAGCACGCTGGGCGACGTTGTTCACGTTCGAGGTCTCCTGGCTCTGCAGGTTCGTGGCCGCCTCGACGACATCGTTCGGCCCGATCAGCCACCCGACCCGCCACCCGGTCATCGCGTAGGTCTTGGCAACCCCGTTGACCACGACGCAGCGGTCCGCGAGCTCGGGCACCGCGACGGGGAGCGAGAGGCTCTTCACGCCGTCATAGACGAGGTGCTCGTAGATCTCGTCGGTGAGCACCCACCAGCCGCGCTCGAGCGCGAGGCGGCCGATCGCCTCGGTCTCCTCGGCGCTGTAGACCGCGCCGGTGGGGTTGGAGGGTGAGACGAATAGCAGCACCTTGGTCCGGTCCGTTGCGGCGCGCTCGAGCTGGTCCGGCGTGGCCTTGAAGCCCGTCGACTCGTCGGTGTCCACCGCCACCGCCACGCCGCCGGCAAGCGCGATCGCCTCGGGATAGGTCGTCCAGTACGGGGCCGGGACAAGGACCTCGTCACCGGGGTCGAGCAAGGTGGCGAACGCATTGGCGATCGCCTGCTTGCCGCCGTTGGTCACAAGGACCTGGGAGGAGCCGACCGCGTAACCCGAGTCCCGGGCAGTCTTGTCCGCAATCGCCTTGCGCAGCTCGGGGAGCCCGGCGGTCGGCGTGTAGCGGTGATTGCGCGGGTCCCGGCAGGCGGTGACCGCCGCCTCGACGATCGCCTCGGGGGTCGGAAAGTCGGGCTCACCGGCGCCGTAGCCGATGACGTCGATACCCCCGGCTTTCATCGCCTTGGCCTTGGCATCGATTGCCAGCGTTGCCGAGGGCGCCACGTTGGCGATACGTCGGGAGATACGGGAGACGGAGACGCCGCCGTGGGGCGGCACGGGGGAGCCGGTTGCAGTCATGGCTCAATGCTCCCACAGCCAGTCGGGGACATCGCTGGCGCCCCCATTAGCATCAACCCCGACGGCGGCTATACGAGGTGAGCATGGCAGCGATCGCGATCCCAAAGGCACTCCTGCCGAGCGACGGCCGCTTTGGTAGCGGGCCGTCCAAGGTGCGGCCCGAGGCGCTTGCGGCGCTCGCCCAGCGGGGCGCGGGCATCATCGGGACGTCGCACCGCCAGACACCGGTGCGCGACCTCGTGGGGCGCGTTCGGGCGATGTTGGGCGAGCTGTTCTCACTTCCCGACGGCTATGAGATCGTGCTCGGCAATGGCGGGTCGGCCTGTTTTTGGGACATCGCCACCTTCTGTCTCATCCAAGATAAGAGCCAGCACTGCACGTTTGGGGAGTTCTCGGCAAAGTTCGCCGAGGGGGTCGAGCGCGCCCCGCATCTCGGCGCGCCGGCCGTGCGCAGCGCCCCTTACGGCGAGCGGATCGACCCCGAGGCGGACGAGCGCGTGGACGCCTACGCACTCATCCAGAACGAGACCTCGACGGGCGTGGCGGTCGCGCCGCAGCGCCCGCGCCACGCCGACGGCTCGACCGCTCGCGGGCTCGTGCTCGTCGACGGCACCTCGGCCGCCGGTGGGATGCGCATCCGCCTCGAGGAGACCGACGCCTACTACTTCGCGCCGCAAAAGTGCTTCGGTTCCGATGGCGGGCTGTGGCTGGCGGCACTATCGCCGGCAGCGATCGAGCGGGCCGAGCGCCTCGTGTCGGAGCGCTACGTCCCCGCCTTCTTGGATCTCACTGCGGCGATCGAGAACGCCCGGCTGAACCAGACCTACAACACCCCGGCGATCGTCACCTTGTTGCTCCTCGCCGACCAGCTCGAGTGGATGCTCACCAACGGCGGGCTCGAGTGGGCGGCGCAACGGGCCGAGCGCTCGGCCGCCCACCTGTATGACTGGGCCGAGCGCTCGGACGTCGCCACGCCCTTTGTCGCCAAGGCGGACGACCGCAGTCCGGTCGTCGCCACGATCGACATCGCCGCCGAGATCGATGCCGCCGCCATCGCCAAGACGCTGCGCGACAACGGCGTAGTCGACACCGAGCCCTACCGCCGGCTGGGGCGCAACCAGTTGCGGATCGGCATGTATCCAACGGTCGACCCCGATGACGTCGTGGCACTCACCGCCTGCATCGACCACGTGGTCGCGGCACTCGCCTGAGGCGCCGGCGACGCCCCGGACTACACGCCGCTGACGCGGACCAGCGGCTTCAAGATGCTCGGGTTGGCCTTGGCGGCCCCGAGTGCCTCCTCGGCGTGTTCAAGGTCGAAGGTCGCGTCGACGAGCGAGTCGAGATCGATGCGCCCCGATGCAATCAACGTAATCGCCTCGGGATAGGTATGGGCGTAGCGGAAGGTCCCGGTCACCCAGATCTCCCGGTTCTGCACGCGCGCGACGGGCCAGGGGATCTCGGTTGCCGGGCACATCCCGACGAGCACCGCCGTGCCGGCCGGCCGCAGCGCGGCGATGCCATCGGCGATCGCCTGCGGGCTGCCCGAGCAATCGAGGAACACGTCCGCGTCCACGCACGCCTCTTTGAGACCACCCGAGGCCGGGTCAACGGCATCGGTGGCGCCGAGCGCACGCACGCGCTCGCGGCGCTCGGGGACGGGGTCGCTGACGATCACCTCGGCCGCCCCTGCCGCCAACGCGACGAGCGTGGCCACAGCGCCGATCGGCCCGGCGCCGGCGATCGCGACGCGGCTGCCGATGCCGACCGATCCCTTGCGGCACGACCAGATGCCAACCGACAGGGGCTCGCAAAGCGCCGCCGCGGCGTCCGAGACGTGGTCGGGCACGCTGAAGGCGAAGTCCTCGTGGATCGTCACAAAGCGCGCGAGCGCCCCGTCGATCGGCGGGGTCGCAAAAAAGGCGATATCCCGGCACAGGTTGTAGCGCCCGCGCCGACACTCGCGACACTGGCCGCAGGGGACGCCGGGCTCGAGGGCGACACGCTCACCAAGGCGGTGCCGCGTTGCCTGCGCACCGAGCCCGACGATCACGCCCGCGGACTCGTGGCCAAGCACGAGCGGCGAGTTGACCACGAAATCACCGATCCGGCCGTGCTCGAAATAGTGCACGTCCGAGCCGCAGATACCGACGGCCCGGATCTCGACGAGCACCTCGTGCGGGCCCGGTTCGGGCAGCGGCCGGTCCTCGATGCGCAGGTCACCAACGCCGTACAAGACGGCGGCGCGGTTGACCGCCGCGGGTGCCGGCGCGCCGGGCTCGGACCGCTGCTCAGCCACCGGAGACCTCCTCGAGGCGCTGACGGCCGGCGGTGATGAAGGGCATCATCGACCGAAGCTCGGCGCCGATCTGCTCGACCTGGTGCGCCCGGCCCGCTGCGCGCAGCTCCTCGAAGTGTTTGCGCCCCGCCTCGTTCTCGGCGATCCATTCCTTGGCGAAGGTACCGTCACGGATCTCTCCGAGCACCTTGCGCATCTCCTCGCGCACCGCCGAGGAGATGATGCGCGGGCCGCGGGTGACGTCGCCGTACTCGGCGGTGTCGGAGATGGAAAAGCGCATGCCCGAGATGCCCTGCTCATACATCAAGTCGACGATCAGCTTCAGCTCGTGCAGGCACTCAAAGTAGGCCGACTCGGGCGCGTAGCCCGCCTCGACCAGGGTGTCGAAGCCGGCGGTCACGAGCGCCGTCAGGCCACCGCAGAGGACGACCTGCTCGCCGAACAGGTCGGTCTCGGTCTCCTCGGCGAAGGTCGTCTCCAACACTCCGGCGCGCGTCGCGCCGATCGCGTCCGCGTACGCGAGCGCGAGCCCCATCGCCGTGCCCGACAGGTCAGCGGCCACGGCGATCAGCGCCGGAACACCGCCGCCTTCGGTGTACGTGCGGCGCACGAGGTGGCCGGGACCCTTCGGGGCAACCATCGCCACGTCGATGCCCTCGGCCGGCGTGATCGTGCCGTAGCGGATGTTGAAGCCGTGCGCGAAGAAGATGGCATCGCCGTCGCGCAGGTGCGGCGCGATCTCCTCGCGGTAGATGCGCGGCTGTTCGGTGTCGGGCAGGAGGATCATGACGAGGTCGGCCTCAGCGGACGCCTCGGCGATCGACAGCACCCGCAGGCCAGCCGCCTCAGCTTTGGCACGCGAGCTCGACCCCTCCCGTAGCCCGACCCGAACGTCGACGCCCGAATCCAGCAGGTTCAGGGCGTGGGCGTGCCCCTGGGAGCCATAGCCGATGACCGCGACCTTGCGTCCGCCGATGAGCGAGCGGTCCGCGTCGTTGGCGTAATACAGCGTGGGCATTGCCTACCTCTCTGTCATGGACGGCCGGGGCCGGTCCGTTGGCGTTTCAAGACGGGCAGGCGCCGGTGCAACACGCCGGGCCGCAGGCCTCACGGCGCGTCACCGGCGGCACCCAGCTTACGAAGCGCGATCCGCCCCGTGCGCTGGAGCTCCACGATTCCGTATGGGCGCACCGCCTCTTCGAAGGAATCGAGCGCCGCGGGGTCGCCCGCGAGCAGCGCCGTCACGGCACGCTCGTTGGCCTCGAGCAGGCGCGCACCATGGTGCGCGATCGCCGCCTCGAGCGCGGGACGGTCCTCTTCTCGGGCCGACACGGTGATCAGCAAGAGCTCGGCCTCGTGCGCAGCATCAGGGTGCAGCTCGCTGATGTGCACGACGTTCACGAGCTTGTCGAGCTGGTCGAGGATCTGCTGGAGGGGGGCCGACTCGACGTCGACCACAATCGAGACCCGCGAGAAGCGTGCGTCCTCGGTCGGGGCCACCGCGAGGGAGAAGATGTTGAAGCCCCGGCGTGAGAACAGCCCGGCAATCCGGGCGAGCACCCCCGCCTTGTTCTCCACCACGAGCGCCACCATGTGGTGGCGCGGCCGGGCGGAAACCGTCTCCCCCCCGGTGCTGTCGGCGAGCAGGCTCATCGGGCAAGACCCGACTGGGAGGGGTGCACGACGATGTCGTCGTTCGACGCGCCGGCGGGAACCATGGGATAGACCTGCTCCATCGAGTCGATGCGGAAGTCGATGACGACGGGTCGGTCGTCGACTTCGTTCGCCTTCTCGATCGTCGGTTCGACCTCCTCAGGGGTGCTGACCCGGAAGGCGACGCATCCCATCGCCTCGGCCCAGCGCACGTAGTCCGGCAGGTCGGGCGAGAGATAGACCTCCGAATAGCGTTCCGCGTAGAACATGTGCTGCCACTGGCGAACCATGCCGAGGTAGGCGTTGTTCAAGATCGCCACCTTCACGGGGATCCGCTCGGCGCTCGCCGTCACGAGCTCCTGCGCGGTCATCTGGAAGCAGCCATCGCCGTCGACGGCCCAGACCATCTTGTCGGGGCGCCCGACCTTCGCGCCGAGCGCCGCGGGGACGGCGAAGCCCATCGTCCCGAGGCCGCCCGAGTTGACCCAGCTGCGCGGCTCCTCGAAGCGCCAGAACTGTGCCGCCCACATCTGGTGCTGGCCGACGCCGGAGACGAGCACGGTCTCTGGGGGCGTCAGGCGGCGCAGCTCCTCGAGGACGAACTGCGGCTTGACGGTGCCCGGCACGGCGCCCGTACCCGAATCGCGGTCGTAGGTCAGTGGGAAGCGCTCGCGCCACGCCTCGAGCGTTGCGATCCACTGCGCGAGGCGCTCGGCACCGAGCCCGAGGGGCGCCAGCGCGTCGCAGAGCGCATCGATGGCGGCGCGACAGTCGGCTGCCATCGGCACGTCCGGGCGACGGACCTTGCCGAGCTCGGCGCGGTCGATGTCGACGTGGATGACCTTTGCCCGGGGGGCAAAGGCGTCGACGCGCCCGGTCACGCGGTCGTCAAAGCGCGTCCCGAGCGCCACGAGCAGATCGGCCTGCTGCATGGCGGTCACGGCGGTGTAGCTGCCGTGCATTCCCGGCATGCCGAGCCAGCGCGGGTCGCTCTCAGGGAAGGCGCCGCGGCCCATGAGCGTCGTCACGACCGGGATTCCGGTCAGATTCACGAAGCGGTGGAGCGCCGCGGTGGCGTTTGCCTTCAAGATGCCGCCACCGGCATAGATCACGGGACGCCGCGCCGCGGCGATCAGCTCGGCGGCCGCCTGCACGGCCGCCGACTCGGGCACGCTCGGCGGCGCGTAGCCAGGAAGGTCGACCGGCCCGGGCTCGCGCCAGGTCGTGCGAGCGTTGGCCACGTCCTTAGGGAAGTCGATGAGCACGGGCCCCGGGCGGCCCGTCGTCGCAAGATGGAACGCCTCGGCCACGACGTCGGAGATGTCGTCCGCGCTCGTGACGAGGTAGTTGTGCTTGGTCACGCCCATCGTGATGCCCCTCGTGTCCACCTCTTGGAACGCGTCGGTGCCGATGGAGGCGCTGGCGACCTGGCCGGTGATCACGACGAGTGGGATCGAGTCCATCATCGCGTCGGCGAGCGGCGTCACCACGTTCGTCGCACCCGGCCCCGAAGTCACCATCGCCACCCCAGCGCGACCGGTCACCTGCGCGTAGCCCTCAGCGGCATGTCCCGCGCCCTGCTCGTGGCGCACGAGGACGTGGCGGATCGAAGAGTCGATGATCGGGTCGTAGACCGGCAAGATCGCACCGCCGGGCAGCCCGAAGAGCACCTCGACCCCTTGGGCCTCGAGGCTCTTGATCAGTGCTTGCGCTCCCGTGAGCTCCATCGCTCCTCTTCTCCTTGCTGCGGCTGCGATCGGTCACCAGCGTCGGTCCCTGGTGCCTCGCCGCTCGCCGCACCCGGGAAATGCAACGACCTCCCTTGCGGGAGGTCGTGGGCGCACGAAGACGAGTTGTCGTCGTGCGCTAGGTGAGAAGTACGACGATCGATGCGGTGGCCATCACGTTGATGATCGCAGCTTCGCTAGCGCCCGGCAAGTCCACGTCAGGCCTCGGTGACCGCCCCGCGCTCGGCCCCCGCCGCGAGGCGTGCGTACTTGGCGAGCACGCCGCGGGTGTAGCGGGGCGGCAGGGGGCGGAACTCCTGGCGGCGCCGATCGAGCTCGGCCTCCTCGACAAAGAGCTCGATGCTTCCGGTGGTCGCGTCGATGACGATCCGGTCGCCGTCGTGCACGAGCGCGATTGGGCCGCCATCGGTCGCCTCGGGCGCGACGTGACCCACACAAAAGCCCCGCGTGCCACCCGAGAACCGGCCGTCGGTCACGAGCGCGCAGTCCCCGCCGCGCCCCGCCCCCGCGAGCGCCCCGGTCACCGCGAGCATCTCCCGCATGCCCGGTCCGCCCTTCGGGCCCTCGTAGCGGATCACGAGCACCGTTCCTGGCTGCACCGAGCCGGAAACGATCGCTTCCATCGCGCCGTCCTCGCCGTCAAAGACACGCGCCACGCCGTCAAAGCGGGACAGCTCGGTCCCGGCGATCTTCACGACCGCGCCCTTGGGGGCGAGGCTGCCCCGCAAGATCACGATCCCACCACGGTCGTGGATCGGCCGGTCGAGCGGGTGCACCACGACGCCGTCGGGGGCCGGCGGGTCGATCGTCGCGAGGTTCTCGGCCATCGTCTTGCCCGTGACCGTGAGGCAGTCACCATGCAACAGACCGGCGTCGAGCAGCATCTTCAAGACCACCGGGACGCCACCGACCCGGTCGAGGTCGACCATGTGGAACTTGCCGTGCGGCTTCATGTCGGCGAAGTGGGGAACCTTCGCGCCGATGCGCGCGAAGTCGTCGATGTCGAGCGCCACCTCGGCTTCGTACGCGATGGCGAGCAGGTGCAGCACCGAGTTCGTCGAGCCACCGAGCGCCATCGTGCAGGCGATCGCGTTCTCGAAGGCCGCCTTGGTCATGATGTCGCGGGGCATGATCCCGAGCTCCAGCATCTGGACCACGGCCCGGCCCGAGTCGAAGGCGACGTCGTCTCGGCGGCGATCGACGGCCGGGGCGCTCGCGCCAGAGGGGAGCGACATACCGAGCGCTTCGCCGATCGCGGCCATGGTGTTGGCCGTGAACATGCCGGCGCACGCGCCCTCGGTCGGACACGCGTTCCGCTCGATCTCGCGCAAGGTGGCATCGTCGATCTCACCAGCCGAGTAGGCGCCGACCGCCTCGAAGACGCTCACGATGTCGAGCGTCTGATCCCGGTAGTGGCCCGGAAGGATGCTGCCGGCGTAGACGAGGAGGCTCGGGACATTGAGCCGGGCGGCAGCCATCAACATGGCGGGCAGCGACTTGTCACATCCCGCCAGGCCGACGAAGCCGTCGAAGCGCTCGGCGTGCACCACCGTTTCCACCGAGTCGGTGATGACCTCACGGCTGACGAGCGAGGCGCGCATGCCCTCGTGACCCATCGAGATGCCATCCGAGACTGTGATCGCGCCGAACTCGAAGGCAAAACCGCCCGCGACCGTCACCCCGTGCTTGGCGCGCTTCGCGAGGCGATCGAGGGGCAGGTTGCACGGCGTGACCTCGTTCCAGGTCGATGCGATGCCGATCTGCGGCTTGTCGAAGTCGTCGTCGGTCATCCCGACGGCGCGCAGCATCGCCCGTGCCGGGGCGCGACGTACCCCTTCGGTGACGTCCTTGCTGCGGATCTTGAGGTCCCGGCCGGCAGCCGGCATCGCGGAGGGATCAGGCGACATGGCCGACAGGCTACCCGCGAGCAGGCCAGCCGCTCAGCCCAGCGCCCCTCCGTGCGACGCGCTGGGAGGCGGCCCCGAAACAGGGCCGCCTCCCACTTTTGATCGCTGCGACGCGGCGATCAGAACATCGGGGCGAACGCTGCCACGCTCGAACCGAGGTTGGCGCCGGCCGACGAGCCGAGCCAGCGGGCATCACCGAAGTTGTAGATGTTGCCCGACGAGGTCACGAGCCAGTAGCCATTGCCGTCACCGGTGGAGGCGATGGAGATCACCGGAGCCGGGGCACGTCCCGACAAAGAGCCGTAGAACTGCGCGTCGCCGTAGCTCAAGATGTTCCCTGCCGTCGTCGCGACCCAATAGCCGTGACCATCGGGCGTGACGGCGAAGCTCGTCACGGTCGGGATGCGCTGGCGGGCGGGCGAGCCGTAAAAGCCGGCCGTGCCGAAGGTGTAGATGTTCCCGTGGATCGACACGAGGTAGTAGCCCGTGCCGTTCGGCAAGAGGCCGAACGAGGCGATCGGCGGTAGGCCGCGACCAGCCGTCGAGCCGAGGAAGTGGGCGTCGCCGTAGGTAAAGACGTTGCCCGCCCGCGTGACGATGTAGTAGCCGCGACCATCCGGCGTCACGGCGAAGCCGGACACGGTCGTGTGGAAGTGGAAATGTGCCGCCGACCCGAACCACTGCGCCGCGCCGTAGCTGAAGACTCCGCCGTAGGAGCTGACGAGGTAGTAGCCCTTCTGGCCAGGCATGACCCCCATCGCCACGACGTCGGCGGGGTGCTGGGGGGTCCTGGCAGCGATCGGCCGGGCTGCGCCCTTGAAGAGCACCTGGCCGGCCGAGGTCGCGTACCAGTAGCCGACCCCACGAGGTGAGCTCGGCACCGGGCGGGCCGGGGGAACCGGGTTGATCACAATGAGGGTGAAGACCTGGCGCGCCGGCGTTCCGACGCTGTTGCTCGCCGTGATGAAGAGGCGGAACACGCCCCTCTGGCCTGCCGCCGGGGTCCCCAACAGCGTCGCCGTTCCGTTCTGGCCGACGTACAGCCCAAGGCCACGCGGCAGCCGGCCCGTGGCGTTGATCGTCGGCGTCGGGTTGCCCGAGGTGCGGACGATGAAGCGGACCGCCCGGCCGTCCCGCACGGTGAGACGGTTGCCCGTCGTGATCTTCGGGGCCTCAGCGACGGTCAGCTTGAGCGTCTGGGTCGCAGCGTTGCCGACGCCGTTCGACGCGCTGATCGTCACGCTGTAGGTCCCCTGCGCCGAGGTGGTCGGCGTGCCCGCGATCGTGGCGGTGCCGTTCCCGTTGTCATGGAAGCTGACGCCGGGGGGCAGGTTGCCGCTCTCGGTGAGCGCTGGCGTAGGAGTGCCCGAGGTCGTCACGTTGAAGGTGAACGCGACGCCGGGCGTGAGTGACGCGCTCGACGCGCTGGTGATCGCCGCGGCCGCCGAGAAGACGATGTCGAACTTCTGGCTCGTCGACGACACGGTGTTCTGCGCCGTGATCGTGAGCGAGTACGTGCCGCTCGACCCCGCGACCGGGGTGCCCGAGATCGTGGCCGTGCCGTTCCCGTTGTCATGGAAGCTGACGCCGGGGGGCAGGTTCCCGCTCTCGGTGAGCGCTGGCGCAGGAGTGCCCGAGGTCGTCACCGTGAAGTTGAGGGCCGTGCCGACCGCCGCGGTGATGCTCGCGGCGCTGGTGATCGCCGGTGCGGCGCTCGCCGGGTACAGCTCGGACTGCACGAGCACGCCGGTCGCCCCCTGGCCACCGGCGACGAGCACGTCACCGTCGGGCAACAGGGCCGCTCCTGCGTCCGCCCGCGCGCTCAGCATCGCGTTGGTGGTCGCCCACTGGTTGTTCGCCAGGTCATACAGCGCCGTGGCATTGGTCGGGTTGCCCGCTGCCGACGTCATCCCGCCCGCGTAGAGCACGCCCGCGGCGCCGAGGCCGACCATCACCGCCCCGTGGCTGGCAAAGGGCAGGAAGCCGGTCGGCGACCAGGCGTTGGTGGAGGGGTTGAACTGCTCGCTCGTCGAGGTCGGCGTGCCGCTCGTGTCGGTCTCGCCACCGGCAACGAGCACGTTGCCGTTCGGCAGGCTGACGGCGCTGGTGTCGCTCACCCCGTAGGGCATCGATCCGACGCTCACCCAGCTGTTGGTCGACACCTGGTAGCGCTCGGTCGAGGAGACGACGTTGGCCGTCGCGCCCGAGGCCTTGGTC